>JBBWZO010000067.1:0-14948 GCA_039649125.1 Massilia sp.
GCGCAGGTCGACCTGCAACAGCTCGCCACCCTGTTCGATCCGGTCGCCGCTCTTGCACCCGCACGCAGCCTGGCCGAGACACAGCTACAGGCCCTGCGTAGCCGCATGGCCGCGCTGGACGCCACCCATCCATACAAAGAATAGAGGACGCATGAGTTTCGATCCAATTGACCACGATTTTGAACGCGGCCTGCAGAACCGTCGCACCGTCCTCGGTGACGCCTGGGTCGACCGTTCGATCAACAACGCCAACAGCTTCAATGCCGACTTCCAGAACCTGATCACGCGCTTCGCGTGGAACGAGATCTGGGGCCGGCCGGGCCTGGACCACAAGACGCGGCGTGCGATCGTCCTGTCGATCACGACCGCGCTCGGGCGCTGGGAAGAATTCGAGCTGCACGTGCGCGCCGCCCTGCTCGGCAACGAGGACAGCCGCCTCACGCCCGACGAGATCAAGGAAATCCTGATGCAGTCGGCGATCTACGCCGGGGTGCCGGCCGCGAACACGGCCTTCACGCACACCCTGCAGATCCTGCGCGAAGTCGGCGAGCAGATCGGCTACACGCTGGAACCGGCGGCGCCGGCCGCGGCCGCGCATCCGGGCATCGGCCGCGAAGGCCGCACAGCCAGCGCGCCGGCCCTGCACTACAGCGTGCGCGAGCCGCGCAACGGCAAGGCGCCGCGCCACACCATCGTCCTCAGCCACGCGCTCGGCTGCGACCTGAGCATGTGGGACAGCCTCGCCAACACGCTGGCGCTGGACTGCCGCGTGATCGCCTACGACCACCGCGGCCACGGCAGTTCGGACTCCCCCGATGGGCTGTATGCGATGGCCGACCTGGCCGACGACGCCGCGCGCCTGCTGCGCGAACTGGACACCGGCCCGGTGGTCTGGATCGGCCTGTCGATGGGCGGCATGGTCGGGCAGGAGCTCGCCCTGCGCCATCCGGCGCTGGTACGCGCGCTGGTACTGGCGAATACCACCAGCGGCTACCCGGAAGCGGCACGCGCCGTGTGGGAGCAGCGCATCGCCACGGTGCGCGAACAGGGCATCGAAGCGATTGCCGACGCGGTCATGGGCCGCTACTTCCATGACGGGTTCCGGGCGCAGAAAGGGTCGACCGTGGCGCGCTTCCGGCGGCGGCTGGTGACGACCGATCCGGCAGGCTATGTCGGGTGCTGCAATGCGGTGGGCCACGTTGATACATTGTCCCGGCTGCCACAGCTTGCGGTGCCGGCGCTGGTGATCGCGGGCGAGCTCGATCAAGGGACGCCGGTGGCGATGGCGCAGGCGCTGGCGGAAGCGATTCCGGGTGCGCGGCTGGAGGTGATCGCGCAGGCGTCGCACCTGGGGGCGGTGGAGCAGCCGGAGGCATTTGCGGCCAGTGTCGTCGGGTTCGTGCAGGGGCTGTAACCGGAGCGCCGCGGTGCTGCCGTGATCTGAACGCGTGGACGGCAAAGCCGTCCACCCTACGCGTCAAGCATCCTTTTGTAGGGTGGGCACCGTCATCGAGGCCCCCGGCCTCGGTGCCCCCACGCGGTACGGCGCGTCCACTTCAGTTGGCCGTGCTCACGCGTCTCCGGCGCGTGCAACGACCTCTTGCGGTGATGGCACGCTGTACGGGCAACGATTCCCCGCCGCGGGGGCCAGGATACGCCCGTACAGCGTCGGCGCGGGGTACCCACCCTACAACGGCGCGCCGCGGGTCATATCGGGGGCGCGTTCTACAAATCCAGCACCAGCACCTTCGTCTTGGACCGCGAACAGCAGGGCGTGAACTGGTCGTTCGCGGCCTGTTCTTCCTCGGTCAGGTACATGTCGCGGTGGTCCGGCACGCCCTCCAGCACGCGGGTGAGGCAGGTGCCGCAGACACCCTCCTCGCACGAATACGGGACCTCGACGCCGGCATCGAGCAGCACCTTGATCACCGTCTGGCCGGCCGGCACCGTCACCACCTTGCCGCTCGACGCCAGCCTGACGTCGAATGCCTGGTCGCCGCTCGTGTCCACCGCCGCCGCGCTGAAATACTCGACGTGCAGCTGCGCCTGCGGCCAGCCCTGCGCCTTTGCGCTGCCCAGCACGTAGTCGATGAAGCCCTGCGGCCCGCACACGTACAGGTGGGTACCGGGATCGGGCGCGCCGAGCACGGCCGGCAGGTCGAGCTTCTGTGCGGCGTCGCCGCTGTCGTAGTGGAAATGCACCAGGCTGCGCAGGTGCGATTTCCCGAGCCGCTCCTTGAACGCCGCCTTCTCGGGCGAGCGGGCGCAGTAATGGAGTTCGAAGGCCGCGCCCCTGGCCGCCAGTGCCTCGGCCATCGCCAGGATCGGCGTCACGCCGATACCGCCCGCCAGCAGCAGCGTGCGCTTCGCCTCGACCAGCGGAAAATGGTTCTTCGGTGCGCTGATGGCCAGCACCGAGCCGACGTCGATATGGTCGTGCATGGCCTGCGAGCCGCCGCGCGAATCGGCGTCGCGCAGTACGCCGATCTGGTAGCGATGGGTTTCGCCCGGAGCGTTGCAAAGCGAGTACTGGCGCACCAGCTTCCCGGGCAGGTGCACGTCCACGTGGGCGCCGGCCTCGAAACCGGGCAGCGTGCCGCCTGCGACGGGTACCAGCTCATAGCTGCAGATGCCGTCCGCCTCGACCGCCTTGCCGGCCACCCTTACCTCGATCGTGCTCATGCCGTCACCTCCTGCGGCCGTTCTTTCGCCAGCCAGGCGTCGATGATGCGGCGCGACTGCACGCCGCCGGCATCGATGTTCAGCATCAGCAGCTTGCGCTCCGGATGGCGCAGGATGTTCTGCTGCTGCAGTTCCAGCATCTCGCGGTCTTCGCTGAAGATCTTGCCCTGGCCTTCACGGATGGTCTTCGTCAGTTCGGCGTCCTGCGGTTTGAAGTTGCGCGCCATCCCCCAGAAGTACCAGTGCGAGGTCTCGGTCTCCGGCGTGATGAAGTCGACCACGATGCTCGATGCCTTGTACGAGGCATCCGCGTGGTAGCCGCCGTGGCCGGCGTGCGCCACGCCCACTTCGATCATCACGTGGCTCGGCGCATTGAAGCGGCAGATCTGCCAGCGGTCGACCGGCACGTTGTCGGCCAGGCCGTTGCCGCGCAGGGCCGCCTGCCAGAACGGCGGCGGCATGATGTTTTCCATGAAGCGACTGGTGACGACCTGCTCGCCCTCCACTTTCGTGGTGACCGGCGCCTCGTCGATTTCCTTCTGGCCGATGCTCGAGGCATGGACATAGGTTTCGTGCGTCAGGTCCATCAGGTTGTCGACCATCAGGCGGTAGTCGCAGTTGATGTGATACAGGCCGCCGCCATAGGCCCACTCGGGGTTGTCCGCCCACTCCAGGTGATGGATGGCGGCAGGATCGGCCAGCGCCTTGTCGCCCGGCCAGACCCAGATGAAGCCGTAGCGCTCTTCGACGGCGTAGCTGCGGATGCAGGGGAAGCCGCGCACGCGCTGGCCCGGCATGCTGATGGCCTTGCCTTCGCAGCCCATCTCGAGGCCGTGGTAGCCGCACACGAGATTGCCGTCGCGGACGAAACCGAGGGACAGCGGCGCACCCCGGTGCGGGCAGAAATCCTCGACCGCCGCGACCTTGCCGCCTTGTCCGCGGTAGAACACGATCTTTTCGCCACAGATCTGGCGGCCAAGCGGCTTGCCTTCGATCTCGTCCGGGGTGCAGGCCACGTACCAGGCATTTTTAGGGAACATCCTTGTCTCCTCCATGAGTTCTGTTTAATATTCAGTGCACTGAATATGGGAAAAGTATCACGCGTTTGCGGTGCGAAGTAAACTAGGTTTTTGATTATTTTTGATGGTGCGCCGCACCAGAGAACGACTGGAAATATGCCTACAGAAACAGCCGCTGACGACCAGGGCTCGATGCTCGACTTGTACCAGCACCCGGGCCACCTGCTGCGGCGCGCCCAGCAGATCTCGGTGTCAATCTTCTACGACGAGATGGGGAGCGAACTGACGCCGGTGCAGTATGCGATCCTGAGCCGGCTCGCCGAGCATCCCGGCATCGACCAGGTGTCGCTGGCCGGGCTGGCCGCGATCGATACCTCGACCGGCGCCACGGTGTGCGCCCGGCTCGAGGAAAAGGGACTGCTCGAGCGCAAGGTGATTCCGCATAACCGGCGGCAGCGGGCGCTGACGATCACGGCCGCCGGCCGGCAACTGCTCGACAGCCTGGTGCCGGGGGCGCAGCGGCTGCGGCAGCGGCTGCTGGCGCCGCTCAGCGGGGAGGAACAGGCGCTGTTCATGGGGCTGCTGGCCAAGCTGGTCAACGAGAACAACGAACAAAGCCGCGCGCCGCTGGCCATGCCGGCAGCGTAGGGTGGACCCGTCATGGAACAGGCCGCATGCTGCCGGAAACGAGAGACCGGCTCCGGCAGCCGCCACCATCATTCCACGCCCGGATCCTTGAACTTCTCGACCTTGTCGAATTCGACGTTGAACACGCCATCCGCGCGCTGCTCGGCCTTGCGGATATAGACCGTCTGCACGATGTCGCGCGTGGCCGGGTCGATCGTCACAGGGCCGCGCACGCTGTTCCAGGAATGCCCCTTCATCGCCGCAATCAGCTTCGGCCCCTCGCTATTGCCGTTGGTCTTCTTCAGGGCCGCCCACAACAGCTGCATGCCGTCATATGCCCCCACCGCATGGAAGTTCGGGCGCATGCCCTTGTTCGCCTGGGTGAAGGCAGCGACGAAGGCCTTGTTCTCGGGCGACGGGTGGGCGGCCGAATAATGGTGGCTGCTGACGACGCCCACTGCCGCAGGCCCGATGCTCGGCATCAGGTCGTCGTCCAGCACGTCGCCGGTGGCGATCAGGCGAATGCCGGCCTGCGCCAGGCCGCGGTCGGTGAACTGCTTGAGCACGGCGGCGCCCTCGCCCGACGGCACGAAGACGAACAGCGCGTCGGGCTTCGCGTCCTTCACGCGCGCCAGAAAGGGCGAATAGTCCGGGTTGCGCAGCGGCGCGCGCAGCGAGGCGACGATCTTGCCGCCTGCCTTGGTGAAGTCCTTGACGAATACCTTCTCGGCATCGATGCCGGGACCGTAGTCGGACACGAAGGTGACCACCGATTTGATGTTGTTCTTCGCGGCCCACTGCGCCATCGGCGCCGTCACCTGCGCCAGCGTGAAGCCGGTTCGGACGATGTAGGGGGAGCGCTGCGGAATCACCGAGGTGGCCGCGTTCATGACGATCATCGGCACCTTCGCCTGGGTGGCGACCGGGGCGGCTGCGAAGGCCAGGGGCGTCAGGCCGAAGCCGGCCAGCACCTGTACCTTGTCGCGCGCCACCAGCTCCTGCGCCAGGCGCTTGGTCACGTCCGGCGAGACCCCGCCGTCGTCCTTCAGGATCACCTGTACCTGGCGGCCGGCGACGGTATTGCCGTTTTGCTGGAGGAACAGCTTGATGGCGGCATCGACCTGGCGTCCGGTCGAAGCGAAGGGGCCGGACATGGGCACGATCAGGCCGACTTTCAGGGGCTCGGCGGCGTGGGCCAGGCTTGAGGCGAGGCCGGCGGAAAGGACGGCGGCGCCGAGGACGATGTGGCGGCGGGTTTTGTTCAGGTGGTGCAAGGTGTGTCTCCTCTTTCTTATGATTGCGCCTTGACGGCGCTGGTAAAACAAATACAGCTTCATCAGACCGTAGGGTGGACTCCCGAGTCCACGCTGTCGTACCGACGCGATCCGCGGACGATGCGCCGCAGGCTCCGCGCCTTCGCTGAATCAGGTCCGGGCGATGTGCGTACATCTCCAGGGATCAGCTGCCGCACCGCGTGGAGTCAAGGAAGCCGGGGGCTTCCTTGACGAGTCCACCCTACAAAAGCTACGACAGCATTTTTACGCCACCGCCACCAGCCGGTCGAGCTTCTCGCCGTCGGCCAGCAGGCTCGCGCTGTCGGAGTCGTGCACGATGCGGCCGCGATCGAGCACGATGGCGCGCGAGGTCAGCGACAGCGCCAGGCGCGCGTGCTGCTCGACCACGATCACCGACATGCCCTCGTCGGCCACGAGGCGGCGGATCACGCGCACCAGTTCCTGGACGATGATCGGCGCCAGGCCTTCCATCGGCTCGTCGAGCAGCAGGATGCGTGGGTTGATCATCAGGGCCCTGGCGATGGCCAGCATCTGCTGCTCGCCTCCCGACAGCTGGTTGCCCATGTTGGAGCGGCGCTCATGCAGGCGCGGGAAGATCTCGTAGATCTTCGCCAGCGTCCATGGTCCCGGGCGCTCCACCACCGTCAGGTGTTCCTCGACGGTCAGCGAAGGGAACATGTGGCGCTCCTGCGGCACCCAGCCCAGGCCGTCGCGCGAGCGCCGGTAGGTCGGCACGCGGGCGATGTCGCGTCCGCCCCAGCGGATCGCACCCTTGTGCAGGCGCGTCAGCCCCATCAGCGTCACCAGCAGGCTGGTCTTACCGACACCGTTACGCCCCAGCAGGGCCAGGCTGTCGCCCTCGTTCATCGTGAACGAGACGTCCTCGAGCACGATCGATTCGCCGTAGCCGGCCGTTACCTCTTCCAATGCCAGCAGTTCAGCCATGTTCCACCTCGCCCAGATACACTTCCTTCACGCGCGGATCGGCCGCGATCTCCGCCGGCGTCCCCTCGGTCAGCACCTTGCCGCCCACCAGCACCGTGATACGGTCGGCGAAGCGGAAGACCAGCCCCATGTCGTGCTCGATGAAGAGCACCGTCACGTCGCGCGGCAGCGCCGCGATCACCTCGAACAGCTCCTTGCTCTCGGCCGAGGGAATGCCGGCCGCGGGTTCGTCCAGCAGCAGGATCTTCGGTTTCGTGGCCAGGGCCAGCGCGATCTCGACCAGGCGCTGCTTGCCGTAGGCCATGCTGCTCGTGATGGAATTGGCTTCCCTGGTCAGCTTCAGCGTCGCCAGCAGGGCCATCGCCTCCTCGACCACGTCATCGTGCTTCTCGACCGTCTTCCACCAGGTCTTCTGCAGGCCGCGCCGCTCGCAGATCGCCAGCACCACCGACTCGAGCACGGTCATGCCCGCGAACAGCGTATTGATCTGGAAGGTACGCGTCATGCCGAGCTTCACGCGCTCGTGCTGCGGCAGCTTCGTGATGTCCTGGCCGCCGAGGTAGACCTTGCCGCTGGTCGGCGGAAAGCCGCCGGTCAGGAGGTTGATGAAGGTGGTCTTGCCGGCGCCGTTCGGGCCGATCAGCGCGTGGCGCGCCCCCGGCTCGAAGGTGAGCGAAATGTCGGTGTTCGCCTTGAAGGCGCCCCACTGCTTGGACAGCGCCTCGGTGCGCAGGGTGCTGATGCTCATGCTGCCTCCTTGCGCTTGAACTTTGCGGCGACCTTCTCGAGGCCGCCCAGGATGCCGCCGCGCGCGAACAGCACGATCAGCACCAGCAGCAGGCCGATGTAGAACTGCCAGTAGGCCGGGTCCAGCCCCGAGATGTAATCCTGGGCCACCATGAACACCGCCGCGCCGATGAGGGCGCCGTACAGGCGGCCGGTGCCGCCGAGCACCAGCATGATCAGCAGTTCGGCCGAGCGCGGGAAACCGAGCACGTCGAGCCCGACGAACTGCGTCGTCTGGGCCAGCAGCGCGCCGGCGACGCCGGCAATGGCCGCGCTGACCGTGAAGATCGCCTTCAGGCGCCGGTCGACGTCTGCGCCGATGGCCGGCATGCGGCGGCCGCCTTCGCGGATGCCGCGCAGCGACAGGCCGAAGGGCGAGTTGACCAGCCGGCGCATCGCCACGAACAGGATGAACAGCACCCCGAAGCTGTACCAGAAGGCGGTCTTGCCGAACAGGTCGAACTCGAAGGCGCCGAACAGGTTCCCCATCACCATGCCCGACAGGCCGTCGACGCCGCCGGTGATGAAGGCCGCCTTGTTCGCGGCCTCGAACAGCATCAGGCCGATGCCGAGCGTGACCATCAGGCGCGCCAGGTCCTGGCCGCGCACCACGAGGAAGCTGACGATGAAGCCCATCACGCCGGCCACCAGTGCCGCGGCCAGCAGGCCGGACACCGGTTCGCCCCAGCCATGCACCGACAGCAGGCCGGCGGTATAGGCGCCCAGGCCGAAGAATGCCGCGTGGCCGAGCGAGACGATGCCGGCGTAGCCGAGGATCAGGTCGAGCGACAGCGCGAACAGGCCGATGATCATGATCTGGCTGATCAGCACCAGGTAGTCCGGGAACAGGAAGTAGGAGGCGACCGGCAACAGCCAGAACACGATTTCCAGCGGCTTCCAGCGGTCGTTCGGCAGGCGCAGCGCGACCTGTTTCGTGGCGGTCAATGGTTTGGTTTTCGACGCGGTGTCCATGGCAGAATCCGGTGTGGTTGCGGCGTTGGCCCCGAAGGCGGAAGTGGAAGAGGTGCTCATGCTTTCCTCCGTACCAAACCGAATGGGAACAGGATCAGGAGCACGACCATCAGCGTGTAGATGACGAAGGCGCCCACTTCCGGCACGTAGTATTTGCCGGCCACGTCGAACACGCCGAGGATCAGCGCGGCGATCAACGGCCCCTTGATCGAGCCGGCGCCGCCGACGGCGACCACCAGCAGGAAGTAGACCATGTACTTGACGGGGAAGCTCGGGTCCAGGCCCAGCACGTCGATGCCCAGCCCTCCGCCCAGGCCGGCGAGGCCGGAGCCGAGCGCGAAGGTCAGCGAAAAGACGCGGCTGACGTTGATGCCGAGACCGGCGGCGGCAGTCTGGTTGTCGACCGAGGCGCGGATCTGGGCGCCGAAGCGGGTACGCTCGATCAGCAGGTACAGGCCCAGCGTGACCAGCACGACGACGGCGATCAGGAACAGCCGGTAGGAACCCAGGTCCAGGCCCAGCACGTGGACCTGGCCGCGCAGCCAGTCGGGCAGGTTGACCGGTTGCTGGGTCGGGCCGAACAGGAAGGTGGCGCCGGCCACCGCCATGAAGGTCAGGCCGATCGAAAACAGCACCTGGTCGAGGTGGGTGGCCTTGTACAGCTGGCGGTACAGGGTGCGTTCCAGGACCAGGCCGACGATCGCCGCGGCGATGAAGGCCAGCGGCAGCGTGGCCAGGAAGGGCATCCCTAGCCTGCCGAGCAAGGTGACGCAGACATAGCCGCCCACCATGGCAAAGGCGCCGTGCGCCAGGTTTACGAAGTTCATCATGCCCATCGTGACCGAGAGGCCGACGCTAATCAGGAACAACAGGCTGCCGTAGGCGATCCCGTCGAAGAGCACGCCGATGAAATTACCGATCATGGCTGCCTCCTGTCTGTCGTGCTGTGCTTGTTCATGCTTTGTCTCCTGCTACTCTTCTTGTATGACTGAGAGGTGAAAACCGCTTTAGACGCGTTCGATCACCATGGCGATGCCCTGCCCGACCCCGATGCACATCGTGCACAAGGCATACCGTCCGCCGGTGCGGTGCAGCTGGTACATGGCCGTCGTCACCAGCCGCGCGCCGCTCATGCCGAGCGGATGGCCCAGCGCAATGCCGCCGCCGTAAGGATTCACGCGTGGATCGTCGTCGGCAATGCCGAGTTCGCGCAGGACGGCCAGCGCCTGCGACGCGAACGCTTCGTTGAGCTCGATGATGTCCATCTGGTCCAGGCTCATGCCGAGCTGCTTCATCAGCTTTTTGGTGGCCGGCGCCGGGCCGATGCCCATCACGCGCGGCGGCACGCCGGCGGTGGCCATGCCGACGATGCGCGCGCGCGGGGTCAGGCCGTATTTTTCCAGGGCCTCTTTGCTGGCCAGCAGCAGCGCCGCGGCGCCGTCGTTCACGCCCGAGGCATTGCCGGCGGTGACGCTGCCTTCGGAATGCACGACACCTTTCAGCTTCGCCAGCGCTTCGATGCTGGTTTCGCGCGGGTGCTCGTCCTGGGCGAAGACGATGTGGTCGCCTTTCTTCTGGGGGATGAGCACCGGCACGATTTCGTCCGCATACAGGCCCTCTTTCTGCGCGCGCGCCGTCTTCTGCTGGCTCGCCAGGGCAAAGCGGTCCTGGTCCTCGCGCGACACCTTGTAGTCGACCGCGACGTTCTCGGCCGTTTCCGGCATCGAGTCGGTGCCGTACAGGTGCTTCATCTGCTTGTTCGGGAAACGCCAGCCGATCGTGGTGTCGTAGATCGTGGCCTGGCGCGAGAAGGCGCTTTCCGCCTTGCCCATCACGAAGGGCGCCCGCGTCATCGATTCGACGCCGCCGGCGATCATCAGTTGCGTCTCGCCGGACTTGATGGCGCGTGCGGCGATGCCGATCGCGTCCATCCCCGAGCCGCACAGGCGGTTCACGGTCGTGCCGGGCACGTCCGGCGGCAGCCCTGCCAGCAGCGAGGACATGTGGGCCACGTTGCGGTTGTCTTCGCCGGCCTGGTTGGCGCAGCCGAACACCACGTCGTCGACGGCGCTCCAGTCCACGCCGGGGTTGCGCTTCATGAGTTCGCGCAGCGGCACCGCGCCAAGGTCGTCGGCCCGCACGTCCTTCAGCGCGCCGCCGTAGCGGCCGATGGGAGTACGGATTGCATCGACAATATAAGCTTCAGTCATGATCATCCTTTCGATTCGGGGGCCAGCAGGGGGGCGCTCGTTGCCGCCTGCAGGGCTTCAAAGCTCAGGCCCGGCGCCATTTCGCGCACGGCCAGGCCGTTCGGGGTGACATCGAGCACGGCGAGATCCGTGTAGATGCGGTTCACGCAGGCCACGCCGGTCAGCGGGTAGGTGCATTCGCGCACGATCTTGCTCTCGCCGGTCTTGGTCTGGTGGTCCATCATCACGAAGACCTGCTTGGCGCCGATGGCCAGGTCCATCGCGCCGCCCACGGCGGGGATCGCGTCCGGTGCGCCGGTGTGCCAGTTGGCCAGATCGCCCTTCTCCGAGACCTGGAAGGCGCCCAGCACGCAGATGTCGAGGTGGCCGCCGCGCATCATGGCGAACGAGTCGCCGTGGTGGAAGTAGGCGCCGCCGGTGAGCAGGGTTACCGGCTGCTTGCCGGCGTTGATCAGGTCTTCGTCTTCTTCTCCGGGGCCTGGTGCAGGCCCCATGCCGAGCAGGCCGTTCTCGCTGTGCAGGAAGACTTCGCGGTCGGCCGGCAGGTAGTTGGCGACCTTCGTCGGCAGGCCGATCCCGAGGTTCACATAAGCGCCTTCATGGATGTCCTGCGCCACGCGGGCGGCGATCTGGTCGCGGGTGAATCGATTCAATGCGCTGTTCATGCTGCCTCCTTCACGACGCGCTGCACGAAGATGCCGGGCGTGACGATGACTTCCGGGTCGAGTGCCCCGAGCGGGACGATGTCGGCGACCTGGGCGATGGTGGTCTTCGCGGCCATCGCCATGATCGGTCCGAAGTTGCGCGCCGTCTTGCGGTACACGAGATTGCCCCAGCGGTCGCCGTGCAGCGCCTTGATCAGCGCGAAGTCGGCGTGGATCGGAGATTCGAGCACGTAGTGGCGGCCGTCGATCAGGCGCGTTTCCTTGCCTTCGGCAAGCAGCGTGCCGTAGCCGGTCGGGGTGAAGAAGCCGCCGATGCCGGCGCCGGCGGCGCGGATGCGTTCGGCCAGGTTGCCCTGCGGAGTCAGTTCCAGCTCGATCTCGCCGGCGCGGTACAGGGCGTCGAAATGATGCGAGTCGGTCTGGCGCGGGAAGGAGCAGATGATCTTGCGTACGCGCCTGGCTTTCAGCAGGGCCGCCAGGCCGGTGTCGCCGTTGCCGGCATTGTTGTTGACGATCGTGAGCTCGCGCGCCCCTTGCGCGATCAGCGCGTCGATCAGCGCGGAGGGCATGCCGGCGTTGCCGAAGCCGCCGATCATGACTGTTGCGCCATCGTGCACGTCGGCGACGGCACGCTCCAGCGATTCATAGGTTTTGTCGATCATGTGTTCACCTTGGTGCTCCATCGTGTCGTGCGCCCGGTGTGGATGGAGCGCTTTGAATATTGAGCTTGAATGAATACTGCGGTTGTTCGATAATCGAACTAATGATTGATTACCGACCAGCCCAGTGTAGTAGCATGGTGGCCGAAAGGTCAAGAAAAAAAGACCAATCGAAGCGCCCTGCCCTTGGATTAAAATCGCGCCATGAAAAAATCGATAAGCAAAGCACCCGAGACCGACGACGCCGGCTACGCCAGCCTGCCGGAGGAACGCGAGCCGACCATCGCCGAGCAGATCGACGCGATGACGGATCCGAGCTTCATGACCTCGCTGGCCCGCGGCCTGGCGGTGGTGCAGGCCTTCAGCGACTCGCGCAAGCCCCAGACCATCGCCCAGATCAGCCAGAAGACCGGCATCCCGCGCGCCGCCGTGCGCCGCTGCCTGTACACGCTGCAGCAGCTCGGCTATGTCGATGCCGAACTGAACAACTTCTCGCTGCGCCCGAAAGTGCTGACGCTCGGCTACTCCTACCTCTCGTCGACGCCACTGACCGTCTCCAGCCAGCCCTACCTGAACGCCATCAGCCGCGAGCTCGGAGAGTCGTGCTCGCTCGCGGTGCTCGACGACGGCGAAGTGCTGTACGTGGCGCGCTCGGCCGCTTCGCGCGTGATGTCGGTGGCCCTGAACACGGGCAGCCGGCTGCCGGCGTATTGCACCTCGCTGGGCCGCGTGATGCTGGCGCACCTGACGCCGCAGGAGCTGGACGCCTATTTTGCGCGGGCCAGGCTGAAACCGATGACCGACAAAACGGTCACCAACCAGAAGCGCCTGCGCGAGATCCTGGCCGGGGTGCGCCAGGACGGCTATGCGATCAACGACGAGGAACTGGAACTGGGCCTGCGCTCGATCGCGGTGCCGGTGCGCGGCGCCTCGGGCCAGGTGCTGGCCGCGCTGAACGTCGGCGCCCAGGCCGGCCGCGTGAGCGCCGACCGGATGCGCCAGGAATTCCTGCCGGTCCTGCAGCGCGGGGCGCAGGACCTGGCGGTGCTGTTGCCGTAGGGGTCGTAGGGTGGGCTCCGCCCACGCGGTGATACGTAACGGCTCCGATTTCGTGCACGACGATCTCGCCGTCGCGTATCACCGCGTGGACTCGGGAGTCGACCCTACGTTACGCCACCGTCAGAAGTGGTGGCGAAGGCCGACCATCACACCGTTTTGCCCCAGCCCGACACCGACCGTGCCGCCCGCGTCCAGCGCCACCGCCGACGCGCCCTTGTTGTCCATCCGGCCGAGCGCCGTATAGACGAAGGTGCGCTTCGACAGCGCATAGGTCAGGCGTGCCACCAGCATGTCGACGTCGTTGTTCGAGTTCCTGGTGTCGCGCCGCGCGACCTGGGCGTCGAGCACGAAGGCGCCGAACGGATGGCTGACGCCGAGGTAGTACAGGTCGGAGTCGGTGCGGCCGGTGGCGGCGTTGGTCTCGCGGTCGATCACCCCGGCGCCGAGCTTGGTCGGGCCGAACATCACGTAGCCGTTGACGGTGGTGCGGATGTCGGTGTTGGCGCTGCTGGTCAGGCCGCCGGCCGCGCCGACGTTGCCGTACAGGCGGTCGTAGGAAGCATTCAGGCCCCAGGCTTTCGTCTCGTAGCCGACCAGGCCGGTGTACTGGCGGCAGGCCTTCGAGTTGCCCGCCACTTCGCCGGCGCAGTTGGTGCCGGCGGGTCCGCCGGCCCCGGATGCATCGCGTCCGACGCTGTAGGTCGCGCCCAGCACGACGCCGCCGAAATTGCCCATGTAGCCGATCGCATTGTCGCTGCGCGCGTTCGGCAGGTAAGGATCGATGCTGCCGATCGCAAACAGGTTCGGTCCCAGCACGTCGGTCTTCAGGGTCGAGATATAAGTCATGTTCTGCTGGCGGCCGATCGTCAGCGTGCCCCACGCACCCTTGATGCCCACGTTGGCCTGGCGCCCGAACAGGCGTCCGCCCTGCTGCTGGGTGCCGGTGTCCATCGCAAGGCCGTTTTCCAGCACGAAGAACGCCTGCAGGCCATTGCCCAGATCTTCGGTGCCGCGGACACCGATGCGCGACGGGAAGGAGCTGGTGAGCGAAGGCACCTTGGTGATCGAATCGCCCGCGCTATTGACGTTCGTCAGATGCGCGACGCCACTGTCGACAAGACCGTAGATCTGGACCGCAGTCTGGGCGTGTGCGGCCGTGGTGGCCGAGGCGGCGGCCAGGCCGCACATCAGCGCGACGGCGCTGCAGATGGTGTTCTTCATGTTGTCTCCGTGTTTTATATGAATTCGTTCGATTACCGAACAAGAGGTTGTTAATCGAACACTGAGTTGATACTATTGTTGTCACGGAAGCTTGTCAACAACATGCTCATGCAGGCTATGATGCAGTTGTGATAACGACACGCCGGCGCCATGGATACGCCGGGCTTCCAACAAGACAACCACAGGAGACAAGCATGAAATTCACGACGATTGCCGCGGCCTTTGCCACCAGCGCCCTGTTCGCCTTCGCGCCTGGCGCCCAGGCGCAGGACACCATCAAGGTCGGCGTGATCGCCGCCTTCTCCGGGCCGTTCGCCGACTATGGCAAGCAGATGGAAGGCGGCATCAAGGCCTGGATGGCCCAGCACGGTGACACGGTGGCCGGCAAGAAGATCCAGATCATCTACAAGGACACGACCGGCCCGGCGCCGGAAGTGGCCAAGCGCCTGGCGCAGGAACTGGTGGTGCGCGACAAGGTCGACTTCCTGGCCGGCTTCGGCCTGACGCCCGAAGCGCTGGCCGTGGCCCCGATCGCCCAGCAGTCGAAAAAGCCGATGATCGTCATGAACGCGGCCACCTCGGTGATCACCACCAAGTCCGACTACATCGCGCGTTTCTCGATGACGCTGCCGCAGATCTCGGCGCCGATGGCCGACTGGGCCGACAAGAACGGCATCAAGACCGTGGCCACCGTGGTGGCCGACTACGGTCCCGGCATCGACGCCGAAAAGGCCTTCAGCGACCGCCTGGTGAAGAACGGCGGCAAGATCGTGGAAAGCATCCGCGTCCCGCTGCGCAACCCGGAATT
>JBBWZO010000075.1:0-9321 GCA_039649125.1 Massilia sp.
ACTCAAAGACTTCCGCGCCATTGCAACGCGCTACGACAAGCGCGGCCATAACTTCCTCGCTGCCGTGACCGTGGCAACAATTATCTTATGGCTCCTATGAACTCAGTCAGACACACCCTAGCGCAGCCGCGCCAGCGCATCCTTACCAGCCAACCTGTTAACTGAGGGTTTCGAGCCGGATCCGGATCACCTTGCCGACCACCGAAGCGAGTGCCTCGATGCGGCCAATGGCGGCGTCGACGTTCTTTTCGCGCGCCTTGTGCGTGATCATGATGATGTCGGTACGCGCATCGCCGCGGGTTTCCTTCTGCAGGACGGCGTCGATCGAGATGCCGGCGTCGGCCAGGATACGGGTCAGGTCCGCCATCACGCCGAGCTGGTCGTTGACGTAGACGCGCAGGTAGTAGCTGGTCGAGATTTCCGACATCGGCAGGATCGCCACGTCGGTCATCTGGTTCGGCTGGAACGCCAGGTGCGGCACCCGGCAATACGGGTCGACCGTGGCCAGGCGGGTGACGTCGACCAGGTCGGCGATCACCGCCGATGCGGTCGGCTCGGAGCCGGCGCCCTTGCCGTAGTAGAGCGTCGAACCGACCGCGTCGGCCTCGACCAGCACCGCGTTCATGGCGCCTTCCACATTGGCGATCAGGCGCGCCGCCGGGATCAGGGTCGGATGGACGCGCAATTCGATGCCCTCGACGCCGTCGACCATCGAGCGCCGCGTAATGCCCAGCAGCTTGATGCGGTAGCCGAGCTGCTCGGCGTAGCGGATGTCGTCCGCCTGCAGCGCGCTGATGCCCTCCACGTGGGCCTTGTCGAACTGTACCGGGATGCCGAAGGCGATCGCCGACATGATGGTCAGCTTATGGGCCGCGTCCACGCCTTCGATGTCGAAGGTCGGGTCGAGCTCGGCATAGCCGAGTTCCTGGGCCTGCTTCAGCACCACGTCGAAGTCGAGGCCCTTGTCGCGCATCTCGGACAGGATGAAGTTGGTGGTGCCGTTGATGATGCCGGCCACCGACTCGATGCGGTTCGCGGTCAGCCCTTCGCGCAGCGCCTTGATGATCGGCACACCGCCGGCCACGGCCGCCTCGAAGGCGACCATCACGCCCTTTTCCTGGGCGGCGGCGAAGATCTCGTTGCCATGCAGGGCGAGCAGCGCCTTGTTGGCCGTGACCACGTGCTTGCCGTTGGCAATGGCGCGCAGCACCAGTTCGCGCGGCAGCTCATAGCCGCCGATCAGCTCGACGACGATGTCGATATCGGGGCTGTCCACCACCAGGAAGGGGTCGTCGACGATTTCGCAGGCGCCGCCCGTGACACGCGCGGCGCGTTCGATGTTGCGGGCCGCGACCATGGTGATTTCGATGCCGCGGCCCGCGCGGCGGCGGATGTCTTTCTGGTTGCGCTGCAGGACGTTGAAGGTACCTGCACCGACGGTGCCGATGCCGAGGAGGCCAACTTTGATGGGTTTCATGGTCGATTCGTGTAATGTTAGCGCGGGTTGTTACCTGGCCTTGCGTCGCCGGTAGCCGTCGAGGAAGCGTGCGATACGGCCGCAGGCGTCCGTCAGGTCGTCGGAATTGGGCAGGAACACCAGGCGGAAATGGTCCGGCGAATGCCAGTTGAAGCCGGTGCCCTGCACCAGCAGAACCTTTTCCTCGCCCAGCAGTTCGCAAATGAATTGCTGGTCGTCGGCGATCGGGTACATCGCCGGGTCCAGGCGTGGGAACATGTACAGCGCCGCTTTTGGCTTGACGCAGCTTACTCCCGGAATATCAGTCAACAGCTTATGGGCAAGGTCGCGCTGCTTCAGCAGGCGCCCGCCCGGGCCGACCAGGTCGTCGATGCTCTGGTAGCCCCCGAGTGCGGTCTGGATCGCGAACTGGCCCGGGGCGTTCGCGCACAGGCGCATCGACGCCAGCATGTTCAGGCCTTCGATATAGTCTTTCGCGTGGCGCTTTTCGCCCGACACCACCATCCAGCCGGCGCGGTAGCCGCAGGAGCGGTAATTCTTCGACAGGCCGTTCATGGTCACGAACAGCACGTCGTCGGCCAGGGATGCGATCGATTCGTGGCGCTCGCCGTCGTACAGGACCTTGTCGTAGATTTCGTCGGCGTAGATGATCAGGCCATGCTGGCGCGCCAGTTCGACGATTTCGAGCAGTACCGAGCGCGGATACAGGGCGCCGGTCGGGTTGTTCGGGTTGATGACGACGATGGCGCGCGTGTTCGGCGTGATCTTGCGGCGCATGTCGGCGATGTCCGGCATCCAGTCGGCCTGCTCGTCGCACACATAGTGCACGGGCGCGCCGCCGGCCAGGCTGACGGCGGCGGTCCACAACGGGTAGTCCGGCGCCGGCACCAGCACTTCGTCGCCGTTGTTCAGCAGGCCCTGCATCGCCATGACGATCAGTTCCGAGGCGCCATTGCCCAGGTAGATATCGTCGATGCGCACACCCGCGATCTTCTTTTGCTGGGTGTAGTGCATGACCGCCTTGCGCGGCGCAAACATGCCCTTCGAATCGGTATAGCCGGCCGCCCCGTGCATGTTGTGGATCATGTCCTGCATGATCTCGTCGGGCGGATCGAAACCGAAGACAGCGAGGTTGCCGATATTGAGCTTGATGATCTTGTGACCATCCTCCTCCATCTGGCGCGCCTGTTCCAGTGCCGGGCCGCGGATCTCGTAGCATACGTCGTCGAGTTTGTTCGATTTCAGGATCGGTCGCAAAATGTCCCCTATGGGTTGCCCGCATTGTTGCAGTGCGAAAAATACCATTCTGCCGAAAGCGCCCGATTTGCGCAACCTATCGCCGAACATGCGCTCGTGTGCCTGCAATCGTGGCGAAAAGCTTACAATGGCCACCCGTTCCGCCGATAACGACTGCACACGATGAAGCTCCATTCCGACAACAACCAACAATACCAGACCGTCACCGGCTACGATGCCGGCGGTGTGGAAATCAACACCCAGCGTTTCGACTACAGCCTGATCGTGATGCCGGAAGTCCCGCCCCGCTCCTGGGACGTGGCGCGTTTCGAGGATTTGCAGGCGCAGCATTTCGAACAGATCGCGCAGGACGCGCCCGACGTCGTCATCCTCGGCACCGGCGAGCGCCAGCGCTTCGTGCATCCGCGCCTGATCACGAGCCTGTCTTCGCGCCATGTCGGCGTCGAATCGATGGACAGCCAGGCTGCCTGCCGTACCTATAACGTGCTGATGGGCGAAGGGCGCAAGGTGACCCTGGCCCTGATCATCGAGAAAGCGGCGGCAGCCTGAGCCGTAAAACGCCCGCGGCACGCGCCTGGCCCGCCGGCGCCGCGCATCTTGAACTGCCGGGTTTCGCCCGCATATCGAAACGGCTATTGACGAGCTGACATGCTAGACTGGCACCCGTGTCGATGGCCGATTATGATGTGAAGGCAAGCAGGATGGCACGAGGCCGATCCTGCCCGATACTTAGTTCAGGAGAACCCCGTGGCCGACAGCCCCAGCGCAGCAACCGTAGAAAACTTTTCCGCCGCCATGACCGGCGACCAGACCTTCCAGCTCGGCGGGCGCCCGTCGAAGTATACGGTGCTGTATTTTTACCCGAAGGACAACACCCCCGGCTGCACCACCGAAAGCATGGCCTTCCGCGACCGGCACGACGAATTCCTGGCCGCCGGCGCCGAAGTCTATGGCATCAGCCGCGATTCGCGGCGCTCGCACGAAGGCTTCAAATCCAAGCTCGGCCTGCCCTTCGAACTCATCTCCGACCCGGACGAACTGGTATGCAAGCAGTTCGGCGTCATGAAGATCAAGAACATGTATGGCAAACAGGTGCGCGGGGTCGAGCGCAGTACGTTTGTCGTTGACGCTCACGGCCGGTTGGTGAAAGAATGGCGTGGCGTGAAAGTCAACGATCACGTCGATGAAGTGCTGGAATTTGTGAAGAGCCAGCCTTGACGGGTTGGCTCCAGTCGATCAACTTTCTGGACGAATCCGTCATTTTGAGTCAACGCGTTTTACCGAAGCATCATTCCAATCTGGCTGCCTGCCAGGCCGCGTCTGCCGGCCCCGGTCCGCGCCCTTCAGTACGTTTCCTTAGTACTTTCCGAGTACTGCTTCCAGTTGCATCTATCCCGCCTGGCAGCGCGTCGCAAGACGCGCTGGCGCGAGGCGTCCTCCACTTTTCTAGATTGAGAACCTGATGCCACTACCAAAAATGCCTACCAAGCCGGCCACGCTGCTGCCGGTAAACGAATACCCCAAAGCCGAACCCGGCAAGTCTCCCGTGCGCGCCGTCGCCGCAGCGCCGGTCGATGCCGATCCAGTCGAAGACCTCATCAGCGGCAAGGCCGTGCCCGCCGCAAAATCCAGCCGTTCCCGCAAGGCGAAAGCCGCGCCCCTGTCGGCCGTCCCGACCCAGCCCTGGCCCGAGCGTCCAGCCAATCCGGAAACCCTTGCCAAGCTCAAGGAAACGGACATGGACGAACCGCATCCGGCCAAGCACAAGCCGGTCGAGGTCAACGTCAAGTCCTCGGCCAGCCGCAAGGCCGACCGCGCCGGCAAGACCAAGGTCTTCGTGCTCGACACCAACGTGCTGATGCACGACCCGACCAGCCTGTTCCGCTTCGAGGAACACGACGTCTACCTGCCGATGATGACGCTCGAGGAACTCGACGACCACAAGAAAGGCATGTCCGAAGTCGCCCGTAACGCGCGCCAGGTGTCGCGCACGCTCGACGGCCTGATCGCCAACATCGACGACGACGCGATCGAGGCCGGCATCGAGCTGTCCAAGCTCGGCAACAAGGATGCCAAGGGCCGCCTGTTCTTCCAGACGAAGCTGCAGAACGGTCCCGCCCTGCCCGAAGGCCTGCCGGTCGGCAAGGCCGACAACCAGATCCTGGGCGTGGTCAAGGCACTGGCTGCCGAGCAGCCTGACCGTGCGATCGTGCTGGTGTCGAAAGACATCAACATGCGCATCAAGGCGCGTGCCCTGGGCTTGCCGGCCGAGGATTATTTCAACGACCACGTGCTGGAAGACACCGACCTGCTGTACTCGGGCATCGTCCAGCTGCCAGACGACTTCTGGGACACCCACAGCAAGAACGTGGAGTCCTGGCAGGAAAACAAGAACGGCACTTCGGCCACCTTCTACCGCGTCAACGGCCCGTTCATCGCCAACCTGCTGGTGAACCAGTTCGTCTACCTGGAGCCGACCGGCCCCGGCGAAACCACGTTCTACGCCCAGGTCAAGGAAATCAACGGCAAGACGGCCGTGCTGCAGGTGCTGCGCGACTACAGCCATGCCAAGAACAGCGTCTGGGGCATCACCGCGCGCAACCGCGAGCAGAATTTCGCCCTGAACCTCCTGATGAACCCGGAGTGCGACTTCGTCACCCTGCTCGGCCAGGCCGGCACCGGCAAGACCCTGCTGGCCCTGGCAGCGGGCCTGGCGCAGGTGCTTGAAACCAAGCTGTACAACGAAATCATCGTCACCCGCGTGACGGTGCCGGTGGGCGAAGACATCGGCTTCCTGCCGGGTACCGAGGAAGAGAAGATGTCGCCATGGATGGGCGCCTTCGACGACAACCTGGAAGTACTGAACAAGTCCGACAGCGATGCCGGCGACTGGGGCCGCGCTGCAACGCAAGACCTGATCCGTTCGCGCATCAAGATCAAGTCGCTCAACTTCATGCGCGGCCGTACCTTCGTGAACAAGTTCCTGATCATCGACGAGGCGCAGAACCTGACGCCGAAGCAGATGAAGACGCTGGTGACGCGCGCCGGTCCCGGCACCAAGATCCTGTGTCTGGGCAATATCGCGCAGATCGACACACCCTACCTGACCGAAGGTTCGAGCGGCCTGACCTATGTGGTCGACCGCTTCAAGGGCTGGTCGCACAGCGGCCACGTGACGCTGGCACGCGGCGAGCGATCGCGCCTGGCGGATCACGCGAGCGACGTGCTGTAAGCATTTCACTTCACCAAAAAAAACCTGCGCGCTTCGCGGCCCGCAGGTTTTTTTACGTCCGCCGGGACGTGATCGGCGCGCAGACTGCAACGATCGACGCGTGGACGGGGAGACCCGTCCACCCTACCTTACGCAGCAGCCCGAGCGCAGGCGGTAGGGTGAGCAGTTGTGCCCCCTGCGAACGGCGACATCGCCATCTCACGGCTTCGACCCGACCACCGCCTCGAACGCGCGGCTGCCCCGCGGCTGGCGCTCCCCGGGCGGCACCGGACGCGAAAAGAAATAGTCCTGCCCTTCGTCGCAGCCCAGCGTCCTGAGCAGCTGCATCTGCCTGCGGTTCTCGACGCCCTCGGCGACCACCCTCATGCCCAGCGCGTGGGCCATCGCGATCATCGAAGCGATCAGCGTGTCGCCTTCCGGGTGTTCGATGCGCAGCACGAAGGCGCGGTCGATCTTGAGGACGTCGAAGCGCAGTTTCTGCAACTGCGAGAGCGACGAGTAGCCCGTGCCGAAGTCGTCGATGCACAACTTGATCCCCAGTTCGCGCAGCTGGCGGCACACGCTCGATTCCACGATCCCTTCCTGCATCATCGACGATTCGGTCACCTCGATTTCCAGCAGCGACGGGTCGATGCCATGGCGTGCCATCGCGCCATGAAACAGCGCCAGGATGTCGGACTGGCTGAACTGGCGCGGCGACACGTTCACCGACACCGGGACCAGCGGCGTGCCATCGCGCGACCATTCGGTGAGCTGGCGGCAGACGCTGTCGATCACCTGTTCGCCCAGCTGCACGATCAGGCCGGTTTCCTCGAGCAGCGGAATGAAGCGGTCCGGCCCGGTCAAGCCCTGGCCCGGCCGCTCCCAGCGCATCAGCGCCTCCATGCTCGACGCCGTGCCTGCCTCCAGGTCCACGCGCGGCTGGTAGTGCACGACGAATTGCTGCTGCTCGAGCGCGTGCCGCAATTCCATCTCGGTGTCCAGCCGGGTGCGGATCGCGTCGTAGAAACGCGACTGGAAGAAGCGGAAACTGCCCTTCCCTTCGGTCTTGACGGAATACATCGCGATGTTCGCATGCTTGAGCAGGGTCTCCGCATCCTCGCCATGCTCGGGGAACAGGCTGATCCCGATCGAGGCGTTGAGCACATGGGTCGAGTGCTGCAGGTGGAAGCCCTTGCGGAACGCGCCGAGCACGCGGTCGGCGACGTGCTCGACCGACTCGGCGCCGCCGGGGTTTTCCAGCAGGATCACGAATTCGTCCCCGCCCAGCCGGACCACATGGTCGCGCGGACGTACCGCGATTTTCAGGCGCTTGGCCACGGTGCGCAGGAGTTCGTCGCCGGCCGCATGCCCGAGCGCGTCGTTGACGGTCTTGAAGCCGTCGAGGTCGATGAACAGCACCGCGAGCCCCTGCCCGCCCGCGCGTGCGCGTTCGATCGCCTGCGGCAGGTACTGCTGGATCCAGTAGCGGTTTGGCAGGCCGGTCAGCTCGTCCGAGTTGCTCCTGCGCTCGAGCTCGGTCAGGTGCGCCTTCGATTCGCTGATGTCGCGGATCGTGACGGCAAGGTCGCCGTCGGCGCGCACCACCTTGTAGCGGATCCAGCGCGCCTTGAGCAGCTGGTCCGGAGCAGGAGGCACCGGGAGCTCCTGGTCGTAGATCCCGGTGTCGAGCGCCTGGCACAGCAGTGTGCAGGCGGCATGGAACAGCTCGCCATGGTAGAACTCGGACAGGCGGTGCCCGATCAACTGTTGGGGATGCATGCCGAACATGTCGGCGCCATACCCGTTGCAATCGACGACCTCGAAGTCGCGCACCACGTCATCGGCATCGCGCACCGGCCGATTGATGAAGAAGCCTTCGCCCGCCTCCTCGGTCGCCACGCGGTAGGTAGCGCGGATCGCTTCGATCTCGTGGCGCCGCCACTTCACGTGCATGTAAAAACTGGTGGCCAGAAGCGCGGCCAGCGTAAGCTAGGCGGTGTTCCACCATGCCCCGGCAAGCGCCGCGTGCCGGTGGACCCGGTAGGCCGCCAAGGCCGAGTACTCGTCGACGCCCACAATGCCGATGAGCCCGAGGTCCGGAAACGGCCGCCAATCGACCACGCGGGCACGCCCGTCGGCAAACCAGCGCCTGCCTTCGAAGCGGGCCACGCCTGCCGGCCGGTCGATGGGCAGCGGCGCCAGCAGGAAAGGCGCCCCGTACGAATGGACCCTGCTCCCGCTGCGGCTGGCCAGCACCCTGCCATCATTGCGCACCAGCGCCACGAATCCGTACTCGCCCAGGATGGGCTCGGCGTAGTGCTGCGTGAAGAAAGACGGCAACACCGAGACCACCACGATGCCGCCGAATTTCCCGTCGGGCGCCAGCAGCCGGCGCGAGAAGGCGACCACTTCCCGGTTCGACAGCTGGCCGTCGAGTAGCCCGCCCAGGTACAGCCGGTCCGCGACCGCGCGCTGCTGCTCGGTAAGATACGGTTTGTTTCCGAAATACCTGCCCACGGCGCTGGGGTGTGTGCTGGTCACGACGACGCCCTTGCGGTCGAGCACTCCCACGCCTGCAATGTACTGGCTGGAGATAATGCCCGCGTCAATCGTGCCTTCCAGGCCGATCCGCTGGCCTGAAACGACTCAGTTGTGGCGCAACAGCAGCAGCCGGTCGGTGTCGGCGATCGAGCGGCGCGTGCGGATGACCAGCTGCGTGTATACGCGTCGACCTGCTGCTCCGGCTCGGCCTGCCGGCTGCGCCGCTCGTGCTCGAGATCGAGCAGCACGTAGCCCCACAGTACGGCGGCGGCGGTGAGCGCGAGCGCCGGCCACACCAGCAACAGCGGCAGCCGCTGGCGCAGGAACGCCAGGAAGGGACGCAAGGGGGCGAGCGCCCGCTTTGCGCCGGCCGGCGTCGCCTTGTCGATATGCAGGTCCATCCGAGCTCCAGCGCATCAGGTGCAGCCTCGAACGGAGTATGACACGCCGCCGCGATGGGGGCGGAACGCCACGCCACGGCGGAACCCTACACCACGCCACGGCGAAACCATCAACCACGCCACGGCGAAACCATAAAAATCTATGGTCACCCTCCTTTTTGCAACCCTGATTTTGTATGATGGTGTGGCTTGCTCAAATCTATCCGGCGTCTGGTTGAAGGCGTACTCCACGCCACGATGAGAGTCGCGCCTGACGGTCCTAAAAAACTGGTCGGCTTCCAAGAGCCGATTTTTATGCCAGGGTATCCGTCAGGCCGGTGTGCCGTTCACGTCATCCAATTTCAGCGGTCGCAAAACCAGGTAGGTGGTGTTGGTAAGCAAGCTCAAGAGGCCGTCATGCCACCATGACGGCCTCTTGTCGTTTGAATTCC
>JBBWZO010000100.1:0-5091 GCA_039649125.1 Massilia sp.
GCGGTGGGCTCCTCGCCAGGATGGTAGGGATGGGCCGAGGCGTCGCACTCGGCGCGCACTTGCGCCGCATGCTTGCGCCGGCGCGCCGTGCTCAGGCGCAGCAGCATGTAGAACACCGGTGTCAGGAAGATACCGAATGAGGTGACGCCCAGCATCCCCGAGAACACCGCAATGCCCATCGCCCGCCGCATTTCGCTGCCGGCGCCGGTGCTGATGATGAGCGGCACCACGCCGGCGCAAAACGCAATCGAGGTCATCAGGATCGGGCGCAGGCGCAACCGGGCCGCCTCGATCGTCGCGGCCAGCGGGGGCTTGCCGGTCTCTTCCAGGTCCTTCGCGAACTCGACGATCAGGATCGCGTTCTTGCAGGCCAGCCCGACCAGCACCACCAGCGCCACCTGGGTGAAGATATTCAGGTCGCCTGGCTGCAGGAACGGGGGCTGGCGCGATAGCCAGACGCCGGACAGCGCCGCCAGGATGCTCATCGGCACGATCGCGACAATTGCCAGCGGCAGCGTCCAGCTCTCGTACTGGGCGGCCAGCACCAGGATCACCAGCACCAGCGACAGCCCCAGGACCGCCCCCAGGGTGGGGATCCTGGCCGCGGTGCCGGGCAGCGGCACGTCGCGCGTGAGCCGGTCCTGGTACGACAGCTCGGTCCATTCGTAGCTGATGCCGCGCGGCAGCGCGGCCAGCAGGCGCTCGACTTCCGATTCGGCTTGGCCGCTGGAAAACCCCGGCTTCGGCGCCCCGTTCAGGTCGGCCGAGGGAAAGCCGTTGTAGCGCGGCACGCGGGTCGGCCCGAAGGTCGCGCCGACCTTGATCAGCGCGCCCAGCGGCACCATGTCGCCGGCCCGGTTGCGAATCTTGAGCGCGCCGATCGACTCGGCGTTGGCGCGGTACGGCGCGTCCGCCTGGACGATCACCTGGAAGATCTTGCCGAAACGGTTAAAGTCATTGACATACAGGGAGCCCAGGTAGACCTGCATCGCGTCGTAGATGTCGTTCAGCGCCACGCCCATCTGCTTGGCCTTGGTGCGGTCGATGTCGGCCAGTATTTGCGGCACGTTGATGTCGTAGGTCGAGTACGGCGTGCCGATCGACGAGTTCGGGTCGGCATAGATCTGGCCGAGCGTGCCCCACGCCGCGCCGTACAGCGCCTGCTCGCCAACCCCGCTGCGATCCTGCACCTGCAGCTTGAAGCCGCCCGAGGTGCCCACGCCTTCGACCGCCGGCGGCGGTACCACGAACATCCGCGCCCCCTTGATTTGCTGGAGCGCGCCATTGACCCGGGCCAGGATCGCGTCCTTGCCGAGGTCGGCGCTGGTGCGTTGCTCGAAGGGCGCGAGGCTGAAAAAGATCAGGCCCTCGTTCGGCGCGGCCGAAAAGCCGGCGATCGACAGGCCGGGGAACTCCACCGCGTCGGAGATGCCGGGCACCTTGAGCGCGATGTCGCTCATGCGCCGGATCACCGCGTCGGTGCGCTCGATCGACGCGCCGGCCGGCAACTGGGCGATGCCGATCAGGTATTGCTTGTCCGGCGCCGGCACGAAGCCGGTCGGCACCCGCGTGAACAGCAGCGCGGTGGCCGCCAGCAGCAGCAGGTACACCAGCAGCGCGGGCAGCTTGTGCCCCAACAGCTGCGTGACGCCGCGCTGGTACCTTTCCGTGGCCTGGTGGAAGTGGTGGTTGAAACGCCGGAACAGCGGGCCCAATACCCGGTCGAGCACGCGCGTGAGGTGGTCCTTGGGCGCGTCGTGCGGCCGCAGCAGGATGGCAGCCAGCGCCGGCGACAGGGTCAGCGAATTAAATGCCGAGATGACGGTGGAAATGGCGATCGTGATCGCGAACTGCCGGTAGAACTGGCCCGACAGGCCCGGCACCAGCGCGAGCGGCACGAACACCGCGCACAGTACCAGGGCAATCGCGACGATCGGTCCGCTCACTTCCTGCATCGCCTTGATGGTGGCGCTGCGCGCCGTCAAGCCGTTCTCGATATTGCGCTCGACGTTCTCGACCACCACGATGGCGTCGTCGACCACGATCCCGATCGCCAGCACCATGCCGAACAGGGTCAGGGTGTTGATCGAGAAGCCGAGCGCGAGCAACACCCCGAAGGTGCCGATGATCGATACCGGCACTGCCACCAGCGGAATGATCGACGCGCGCCAGGTCTGCAGGAACAGGATCACCACCAGCACCACCAGCATCACGGCCTCGGTCAGGGTACCCACTACTTTTTCGATCGAGGTCTGCACGAAGCGGGTCGGGTCGTACACGATGCTGTAGCTCACTCCGGGCGGAAACGACTTGCTGGCACGCGCCATCAGCGCGCGCACGTTCTTCGACAGCGCCAGCGCGTTGCTGCCGGGGGACTGGAACACCGCGATCGCCGCCGCCTCCTTGTTGTTGAGCAGGCTGCGCAGCGCATACGTGTTGGCGCTCAGCTCGACCCGGCCGACGTCCTTGATGCGCACCAGCGCGCCGGTGGCCGGATCGGAACGCACGATGATGTCGCCGAACTCCTGTTCGGTCACGAGCCGGCCCTTGGTATTGATCGGCAGCTGGAAGTCGCTGCCGCGCGGCGCCGGCGGCGCGCCGACCACGCCGGCGGCGACCTGCGCATTCTGTTCGCGGACCGCCGCCACCACCTCGCTGGCGGTCATCGAGCGCGCGGCCAGCTGTTGCGGGTTGAGCCAGATGCGCATCGCGTAGTCGCCCGCCCCGAACAGCTGCACGCTGCCCATGCCTTCGATGCGCAGCAAGTCGTCGCGCAGCTGCAGCCGGGCGTAGTTGCGCAGGTAGAGCGCGTCATGGCTGTTGTCGGGGCTGGTCATGTGCACCACCATGGTCAGGTTGGGCGCCTGCTTCTCGGTGGTGACACCGATCTGGCGCGTGATGTCGGGCAAGCGCGGCAGTGCGCGATTGATGCGGTTCTGGACCGACGTCTCGGCCACCTCGGGATTGGTGCCGATGGCAAAGGTGACGGTCAGGGTCATCTGCCCGTCGGCGGTGGCCTGGCTTTCGTAATACAGCAGGTGCTCGATGCCGCCGATCTGTTCTTCCAGCGGGGCGGCCACGGTCTCGGCGATCACGCGCGGATTAGCGCCGGGGAACTGGGCGCGCACCACCACCTGCGGCGGCGTCACGCTGGGATACTCGGAGATCGGCAGCAGGAAGATCGACAGGCTACCGATCAGGAAAATGAACATCGACAGCACCGTGGCGAAGCGCGGCCGGTCGATGAAGGTGCGCGCGATATCCATTGCCGCCTACGGACCGTGGTGCGCGGGCCCAGCCGCGCCGGGCGCGGCGAGCGGCAGGCCGTGCTCGTCCAGCGTCACCTGCTGCGGCGTCACCGCTGCGCCGGGTGTGGCGCGCTGCAGGCCGTCCACGACGATGAGCTCGCCGGGCTTGACTCCGCTGACCACGCGCATGCCGTCGATCAGCGCGCCGGGCTTGACTTCGCGCGCCTCGACCCGCCGGCCGGGGCCCACCACCAGCACCAGCCTGCGGGTCTGGTCGACCGTGATGGCGCGATCCGGCACCAGGGTCGCTTCGTACGGCTTGCCGGCGCCGATCCGGATGCGCGCCGTCAGGCCCGGTGTGAGCCGGCCATCGGCGTTGTCGAATACCCCGCGCAACTGGATGCTGCCGGTGGTCGGGTTGAGCCGGTTGTCGACGAAGTCGATCCGCCCCGTATGCGGAAACCCCTCCTCGTTGAACAAGCCCATCTGTACCTTCGGTTCTGCCTGCCGGTTCGCTGCCGCCTGCCCGTACTTGAGGTAGGCGGCCTCGCTGGGCTCGAAGTAGGCGTACACGCGGTCGGTCGAGACGATGGTGGTGAGCACCGGGTCGTTGACGCTCACCAGGTTGCCCACGGTGACCGCCTTGCGCGACATGCGCCCGGCGATCGGCGCGACGATGCGGGTAAATTCGAGGTTCAGGCGCGCGGCGGCGAGCGCGGCTTCGGCCGCGCGCAGGCTGGCGGTGGCGTTCTGCGCCGAGGCGAGCAACTGGTCCACCTCTTGCTGGGAAACGGCGTTGGCCGGCAACAAGCGCTCGCCGCGCGCCGCCTGGATGCGCGCCAGTTCATCCTGGCTGCGCGCCAGCGCGACGTTGGCCGCGCTGCGCGACACCTCGGCGGCGAACAGGCGCGGATCGATGGTGAACAGCACCGCGCCCTGGCGCACCTGGTCGCCATCGCGGAAATGGATGCGCTCGAGGGTGCCGGCCACGCGGGAGCGCACATCGACCTGATCGGGGGCGGCCAGCCGCGCGCTGTACTCGTCGAACTCCTCGACCACGCGGCGCGTCACCGGCGCCACCACGACCAGCGGTGGCTTGGCGCCGCCAGGGGGCTGCGCCGGCGCCTCACGTCCGCAACCGGCGCAGGCCGCTACCAGCACGACCAGCATCGAAAGCAGCAGGATTTTGCGAACCAGTTGCATGTCTCAACTTTCCGGCCGCAGTTGTCAGCTGACTTTGAATTGCCGGAGGGGCCACCGATCGGGTTGGAGTCGAATCAAGCGCAGTGGTTCACTGGGCGTGGCCAGGGCGGCCTGGGTGGTTCGGCCAGTTCAGGAGGCGGTGCGGCATCATGGAAAGCCATACAAAAGTTTTCCACTCGTTCCGGCATACGTTCATATCGTTCCTGCTGAACGATGAAGTACCCGAAACGGCGACTGCGCCAGTCGTCGGCCACGAGGGAGAGCTAATCACAGGAAAGGTTTACTGGAACGTGAAAGGGTGGCGCAGCCGACAAGCTCAAGCGCGCTAGACAGCGCCCTCGGCCGCCTGCACGACAAGCACCTGCACGAGCGCCTGCCCGTCGAGCCGGAAGCCGACGAGAACCTCGCCAGCGGAACCTGATTGGCTGGGTAACGCCCCCGAACGGCCTCGCAAGAGGCCGCTTCGTTTTCCAGACTCGATGCTTGCCCGTTCTGCGACACCGCTCGCGAACGGAGGCATTTTTCCCTTGCGGCTAAAATGCGCTATCGGGATGTCGGCGTCGAAGTCGCCCGTCGCCTCGACGAGCTTCATCTCATGGATTCATTCGACCTGACCCTGATGAACCTGACCGCCGCGCTG
>JBBWZO010000217.1:0-2919 GCA_039649125.1 Massilia sp.
GAGCGCCTGGTTGAGGGTCGAGGTCGAGGCGCTACCGGGAGCGCTGCCGGCGATCTTCATGCCCTTCAGGTCCTTCAGGGTCTTGTAGCGGCCGCTGTCGACCAGGTCCTTGCGCACCAGCAGCGGCTGGAAGCCGTAGCCGGGCGGCGTCGAGCCCTTGTCGGCCACGATCTTGATGTCGATGCCGCGCGCGACCGCGTTGTACAGGCCGGCCGAAGGCGAGCCGCCGCCGACGTCGAGCTGGCCGTTACCGAGCGGGGCCACCATCTTGGCCGCCGAGTCGAATTGCGTGAACGCGACCGTCAAGCCCTCTTCCTTGAAGTAGTTTTTCTTGTGCGCGATGTAGAACACGGCGTCGCTGCTGGCGCCGCTCACGCCCACACGCAGCGCGGCGGGCGCCTGCGCGGCGGCGACGGTGGCGACGGTCAGTGCGATGGCGGCTGCGAAACCGCGGATCAGGTGCTTGCGCATGGTTCTCTCCGGTGTGGGTGAATGGCGCTCAGGCGCCGAGTTGGACCAGCATGTCCGCGACATAGCTGGCATCGCGCGCGACGACCAGCATGTCGGAGGCCGCGCGCAGCAGCGCCAGTTCGGCATGGGTGTCGCCGCCGCCCTGCAGGACCGCGGTCACCATCACGCCGGCGTCGCGCGCGACACGCCTGATGTGCGGCGCCGCCGCCAGGTCGTCGCCGGCGCAGGCGATCACGAAGATCATCTCGGCGCCGGCGAACCGGGCCGGGTCGATCGCGCTGTGCGCCGCCATCACCTCGACCGTGCGCAGGCGTTCCAGGTCGAGCGCGGCGGCCAGCGCGGCCCCGCCCTGCCCCAGCCCGACCAGCTTGATGTTGCGCGGCTGCGAATTCGGGGCCGCGATGCGGTGTCGGGTATCGCTGCTGGCCCTGGCGCTACTGATGGTTTTCATCGAATGTCCCTTATTGTCAACCGCCGCGCTATGCGGCGCAGCGCCGGAAACCGGCTTCGAGCAGTGTGCGGTCGAGGTGGCGGCCGATGAATACCAGCCGGCTGAAGCGCGCCTCGCCGTCCCTCCACGGCCGCTGGTAATCGCCTTCGAGCAGCATGTGCACCGACTGGAACACCAGCCGCCGCTCCTCGCCCGCGACGTCGATGATGCCCTTCGAACGCAGCAGGTCGGCGCCCTTGCTCGCGACCAGCGCCTCGAGCCAGTTGCCGATGCGTCCCGCATCCATCGGCGCGTCCGAGCGCAGCGAGATGCTCGACACCTCGCTGTCGTGGCGATGGGCATGCCCGTGCTCGTGCTCATGGCCGCAGTGTTCGTCATGCACGTGCCCGGCGGCTGCGGGCGGCAGCAGGCCCGGCTCGAGCGAAACGATGCGCGCGAGGTCGAACGCGCCGCGCCCGAGCAGTTGCCCGAGCGGCACGTCGGCGCGTTCGGCGCGCAGCACCAGCGCCAGCGGATTGATGGCCGCCAGGCGCACCTCGATCTCGCGCAGTTCGGCCTCGCTCGCCAGTTCCACCTTGTTGAGCACGATCTGGTCGGCAAATGCGATCTGGGCCAGCGCTTCCCGGCTATCCTCGAGACGCAGCAGCACGTGCCTGGCGTCGACCAGCGTGGTGACCGAGTCGAGCACCGTGCGCTGCGCCAGGAAGGGATCGACGAAGAAGGTCTGCACCACCGGGCCGGGGTCCGCCAGGCCGGTGGTTTCGATGACGATCGCGTCGAACCGCCCGCCACCGCCCAGCAGCGCGTGCAGGGTGCGGATCAGGTCGCCGCGCACGGTGCAGCAGATGCAGCCGTTGTTCATCTCGAACAGCTCTTCGTCGGCGCTGACGATCAGGTCGTTGTCGATGCCGATCTCGCCAAACTCGTTGACGATCACCGCATAGCGCCGTCCGTGCGGTTCCGACAGGATGCGGTTCAGCAGCGTCGTCTTGCCCGCGCCCAGGTAGCCGGTCAGCACCGTGACCGGGATGCGCGCGGCCGGCGCGGTGGCGCTGGCGGTCGGCGTCGTCGTGGTCATGGGCGCATTCATGGGCGCACTACAGCCACGGCATCAGCGAGGCGTGGATCACGTCCGGCACGCCCTCGTTGCCGACCGAGCGGATCGCGAGGTCGACCTGGTCCAGGCCGAACTTGTGGGTCGTGACCTTCTCGAGCGGGAAGCGGCCCGACGCGATCTGCGCGAGCGCCAGTTCGCAAGCCTGGTAACTGTGGCCGCGCGCGCTCTTGAGCGTGATCCACTTCAGCGTGACCTTACCGATCGGGAAGTTCGGGAATTCCGCGAACTCGCCCTGCATCACGATCACGCCCCCTTTGCGCTTGCATGCTTCGACACCCAGCAGGATCGGGAAGGTGCCGGCACCGGCGGTGCAATCGAGCACCACGTCGACCCCGCGCCCCCCGGTGATTTCCATGATGCGCGCCAGCGGGTCCTCCTTCTGCACGTCGATCACGAAATCCGCGCCCAGCGCCTTGGCGACTTCAAGCCGGGCGCCGTCCTTCGAGGTGCCGGTCACGATGATCAGCTTGGCGCCGGCCTGCTTGCAGATCACGGTCTGGGACAGGCCCTGCTGGCCCGGCCCCTGGATCAGCACGATGTCGTCGTACTTGACGCCACCGTCGAACAGCGACCATTCGATGCCGTTGGCCATCGGCGTGACCAGCCCGGCCAGTTCCGGCGTGACGCCGGCGGGCACCTTGTGGATCACCGAATTCCACGGCAGGTAGGCGTACTCGGCGAAACCGCCCCACAGGTGCGGCGGGCGGTCGCACGGGGTATAGCCGTAGCGGATGCCTTCCGGGTTGTTGCGCCAGTCGGTGGCTTCGCAGTGGCGGTACTCGCCCTTGTGGCACCACTCGCACTTCATGCAGCCGACATAATGCTCGACGAAGACCAGGTCGCCCTCCCTGAAGCCCTTGCGCCTGGTGAACTCGGCGCC
>JBBWZO010000228.1:0-3836 GCA_039649125.1 Massilia sp.
TGGCCTACGACCCGAAACTGCACACCGTGAGGAACGCGCTGGGCACGCACAGTGCCGTCTCCCGCGTCCAGGGCGGTCGCCTCAAAGCCAAGCGCGAGATCCGAATTGCCGCGCTGTTCAAGGAGGCGCCGGCGGACTTCCTTCGCATGATCGTCGTCCACGAGCTGGCGCATTTGAAGGAGCGCGAACACGGCAAGGCCTTCTATGCACTGTGCCTGCACATGGAGCCGGACTACCACCAGCTTGAGTTCGACCTGCGTCTGTGGCTCACCGCGCAAGAGCTGACAACGCCAGTCGCGGCTGCGCGCCTTTGAAGACGGGTCGGCCGCGTTTAAGCCCCCGTTAAGGTGCGCGCCCATAATCCGGCGCAACCGGGAACCACCATGCGACTATTATTGGTCGAGGACGACGCGATGATCGGCGAAGCGCTGCTGGATGCGTTGCGCGCGGAACACTACGCGGTCGACTGGGTGCGCGACGGCGCAATGGCCGATGCCGCCTTGCGTGCCGAAAATTACGACCTGGTGCTGCTGGACCTGGGCCTGCCCAAGCGGGACGGCCTGGACGTACTGCGCGCCTTGCGCTTGCGCCGCAGCACCGTGCCTGTGCTGGTGGCTACGGCGCGCGACGCCATCACCGACCGGGTGGCCGGACTCGATGCCGGGGCCGACGACTACATCGTCAAACCCTACGACACCGACGAGCTGCTGGCGCGAATGCGCGCGCTGATCCGCCGTAGCGCGGGGCGCGGCGAGCCCGTCTTCAGCCACAAGGGCGTCACGCTCAATCCGGCCACGCGCGAGTGCGCGGTCGAAGGCCAGCCGGTGTCGCTGTCGGCGCGCGAATGGGCCGTGCTCGAGCCGATGCTGGCGCGGCCCGGCGTGGTGTTCTCGCGCGCGCAGCTGGAAGAAAAGCTCTACGGATGGAAAGAAGACATCAGCAGCAATGCAGTCGAAGTCTATGTCCACGGCTTGCGCAAGAAACTGGGCAGCGAGCTGATTCACACCGTGCGCGGCCTGGGTTACGTGGTGCCGCGCGAATGAACCCAGGGGCACCCTCGCCGACGCATTCGCTGCGGCGCCGACTCTTGTGGCTGGTGCTTGCAGCGATCGCACTGGTGTCGGTGCTGCAGGCCAGCAGCGCCTATCGCAGCGCCCTGCAGCAGGCCGATTCGATGTTCGACTATCACCTGCAGGAGCTGGCGCGGTCGGTTTCCGGCGGCGTGCCTTATGCGCGCGGCGCGGCGCAGGGCTCCTACGATTTCCAGGTTCAGATTTGGGGCCCGGATGGCGCCGAGATTTTCCGCTCCTCCGGCAACACCCTGCCCTCGCAAGCCGTGATGGGATTCTCGGACGTCGCGGTGCAGGGGGTGCGCTTTCGCGTCTATTCCTTGCAAACGCCCGAGCACACCATTCAGGTTGCGCAGGACCTCGATGACCGGCAGGCGCGCGCTCGTTCCCTTGCGCTGCGGGCGGTGCTGCCCGTGGTTCTGCTGGCGCCGCTTTTGATGCTGGCCGTATGGTGGCTGATCAGCCGATCGCTGGCGCCGGTGGAGCGCATTCGCAGGCAAGTGGCGGCGCGGCGGGACGACGACTTGTCCGCGCTGCCGGACGCGGGCTTGCCCGAAGAAGTACTGCCGCTGGTACGCGAACTGAACCTGCTGTTCCAACGCGTCCGGCTGGCGTTCAGTGCGCAGCGGCAATTCGTCGCCGACGCCGCCCATGAATTGCGCTCCCCCCTCACGGCCCTGAAGCTGCAGGCACAGGCGCTGCGCCGTCCCCAGGACAGCGATCAGCGCGAGGCGGCGGTGGCGCGCCTCAATGCCGGCATTGACCGGACGATCGCGCTGGTGAACCAGCTGCTGGCGCTGGCGCGCGAGGAGGGCGAAGGCGGCGGTGAACTGCCGTGGCAGCGTCTCGACCTTCAAGACCTGGCGCGCGAGGTGGTGGCCGACGTGCTGCCGCTGGCGCAGGCCAGGCGCATCGACCTTGGACTGCACAGCTCGCAACCGGCGCAGGTGAACGCGCAGCCCGCAGCCTTGCATGGGCTGCTGCGCAACCTGCTGGACAACGCACTGAAGTATTCGCCCGAGGGCGGGCAAGTGGACATCACGGTGCTGGGCGACCAGAAGATTTCCCGCCTGCTGGTGGAGGACAGCGGCCCGGGCATTGCGCGCGAGGAGCGCGAGCGCGTCTTCGACCGCTTCTACCGCGCGGGCCAGGCTGCGGCGACCGGCAGCGGCCTGGGCCTGGCCATCGTCAAGGCCATCGCGCAGCGCCATGGCGCCACGATCCGGCTGGACCGCTCGCAGCGGCTGGGCGGGCTGCTGGCGGAAGTCACTTTCCCCGCCGCGGCTTAAGACCGGCCTAAGCAGGCGCCCCCACAGTTGGCATGTCGGACCGAAGCGGTCCCCATCATCAACTGCGAGGAACACCATGAACCGTATCCCTGCGAAAGCTGCGCCGCTGGTGCTGGCGCTTCTGGGTGCCGGCCTGCTGGGCGGCGCCGGCGTCGAAGCCCTGCATCATGGCGCCAATGCCTTTCCCGCCCCCGCCGCGGCGGTGACCGCGGCTGCTCCGGCCGCCGCCATTGCCCCGGTTCCTGCCGCTTCGATGCTGCCCGATTTCCCGCGAATCACCGAGCGTTATGGCCCCGCTGTGGTGAACATCAGCGTCAGCGGCACGCGCAAGATCGCGGCCATTGACTCCGAAGCGCTGACCGACCCATTCGAGCTGTTCCGCCGATTCCAGCAAGGCCCGCAACGTGGCGGCGCGGAGCGTGAAGTGCCCGTGCGCGGCATGGGCTCGGGTTTCATCGTGAGCCCCGAGGGCATCATCCTCACCAACGCGCACGTAGTAAGCCAGGCCAACGAAGTGACGGTCAAGCTCACCGACCGGCGCGAGTACCGCGCCAAGGTGCTGGGCAGCGACCCGAAGACCGACGTGGCGGTGCTGAAGATCGAGGCCCACAACCTGCCGGTGGTCGCCCTCGGCAACGCCAAGGACCTGCGGGTGGGCGAATGGGTGCTGGCGATCGGATCGCCCTTCGGCTTCGAGAACACCGTCACGGCCGGCGTGGTCAGCGCCAAGGGGCGCTCGTTGCCTGACGACAGCACGGTGCCCTTCATCCAGACCGACGTGGCCGTGAATCCCGGCAACTCGGGCGGCCCCCTGTTCAACTCGCGCGGCGAAGTCGTCGGAATCAATTCGCAGATTTATAGTCAGTCGGGCGGCTACCAAGGGGTCTCTTTCGCCATCCCGATCGACGTGGCGTCGCGGGTGAAGGACCAGATCGTAGCGACCGGCAAAGTGCAGCACGCACGCCTGGGCGTCGCGGTGCAGGAAGTCAATCAGACCCTGGCGGATTCGTTCAAGCTGGACCGGCCCGAAGGCGCGCTGGTCTCGAACGTCGAGAAGGACAGCCCTGCCGAGAAGGCCGGACTGAAACCGGGCGACGTGATCCGCTCTGTCAACGGCCAGCCGATCGTCGCGTCGGGCGATTTGCCCGCCGTCATCGGCATCGCGGCGCCCGGCGACACCGTCCGGTTGGATGTCTGGCGCCAGGGCCACAAGGAGGAGCTGTCGGCCAAGCTCGCCAGTTCGAGCGACAAGGTATCCAAGGCAGACAGTCAGGGCGACGCCGCGGCCGGCGGCAAGCTGGGCCTGGCGCTGCGCCCGCTGCAGGACGATGAGAAGCGGCAGTCGGGCATCAATGCCGGCCTTGTCGTTGAAGGCGCCAGCGGCGCCGCTGCCCGCGCCGGGGTGGAAGCCGGCGACGTGGTGCTGGCCGTCAACGGCACGCCCGCAACCAGCGTGCAGCAGGTGAGATCGGCCGTG
>JBBWZO010000251.1:0-5014 GCA_039649125.1 Massilia sp.
AGCGTGCAGATCACGGTGGCCGAGGAAGTCGGCGTCGGCAGCCGCGCGGGCTTCTACGACAGCACCGGGGCGATGCGCGACATGGTCCAGAACCACCTGCTGCAACTGCTGTGCATCGTCGCCATGGAACCGCCGACTTCGCTGTCGCCGGACGCGGTGCGCGACGAAAAGCTCAAGGTGCTGCGCTCGCTGCGCCGCTTCAAGCTGGCCGACATCGCGCGCGACACGGTGCGCGGCCAGTACGGCCACGGCGTCAGCGGCAATCAGGAAGTGCCGGGCTACCTGGAAGAACGCAACGTGCCGCCCGAGAGCACGACCGAGACGTTTGTTGCCCTGCGCGCCCACGTCGATACCTGGCGCTGGTCGAAGGTGCCGTTCTACCTGCGCACGGGAAAACGCATGGCGCGCCGCTCCTCGAAAATCGTGGTCGAATTCGCGAACCCGCCCTTCCCGCTCTTCCCCGGCGCGCCGGGCGGCGTGGCGAACCGGCTCGTGATCGAACTGCAGCCCGAGGAAGCGATCAAGCTGCAGATCATGGCCAAGCAGCCGGGCACCGGCATGCAGATGCAGCAGGTCGCCCTGAACCTGGACCTGCAGTCGGCCTTCCAGCAGCGCCGCGCCGAGGCCTACGAGCGCCTGCTGATCGACGTCGTGCGCGGCCGCCTGACCCACTTCATGCGCCGCGACGAACTAGAAGCGGCCTGGGAATGGGCCGACCCGATCATCGACGGCTGGGGGACGCTGGGCGAGAAGCCGCATGCCTATGCTGCCGGGTCCTGGGGACCGCCGGAAGCCTTCGCACTGCTGGCGCGTGACGGGTTCAGCTGGGTGGAGTAAGTTTCAATCAATTGAAAAAGGCCGCTCCGGTTTGCACCGGAGCGGCCTTTTTTGTCAGTGTTTTTTCTGTGAAGACGGAGGTCTGCACGCAAACGACCGCGTGGAGTCATTGAAGCCGGGGCTTCAATGACGAGTCCACCCTACGAACCGAGGTATACGTAGGGTGGGGTCCTGACTCCACGCGTTTGCGAGACGCAGCACAGCCGCACCACCAGTTCTCAGCGTGGAGCGGTTGGCGAACCGCACCCCGGCTCCACGCGTTGGCTTACTGCCGATTGACGTCCGCACCCTTCGGAATATTGAAGGTGAACTGCTGCGCCCCCAGCGCCGGGTTGCGCTGGAAGCTGGTGAATTTCAGCACCGAGGTCTGGCCGAAGTTGTCCTTCAGTTCCATCGCCTCCGGCACGCCGTTGCGCAGGCCGATGCTGATCTGCTCGAAAGAGGTGTCGCGCGCCTTCGGCACGGCGTTCAGCCATTCGAGGCCGTCGCGGGTTCCCGCTTCGGACAGCGTGAAATTCTTTTCCAGGTCGTTGCTGCCGAACAGGATCGCGGCCGGCGAGGAACCCAGCGCGTTGCCGAGCTTCTTGACCGTGACCTGGTTCAGGTCCTTGTCGTAGATGTAGAGCTGGTCGCCGTCGGCCTGCAGCAACTGGTCGTAGGGCTTCTGGTAGTTCCAGATGAACTTGCCCGGGCGGGCGAACACGAAGCTGCCGCTCGAGACCGGGGTGGCCTTGCCGCTGGCGGACTTGCGCAGCTGCTGCTGGGTGAATTCGCCTTTGGCGGACTTGGTGTTGGCCACAAAAGACTTGAACTGGTCGAGGGCGGCGGCGTGCGTCGCGCCGGACAGGGCCAGCAGGGTGGTGGCGATCAGGGTGGCGATTTTGTTTTTCATCTTCATCGGTGCTCCTTGTTCAGTGTGCGGTGCGTGCAGATTAGCGCGCGGGGGCATGGTATCTGGTCTGCAGTTAACGTTGCGGTGGCAGGCACGGAGCTCATCAGACGCTTCAGCGTGCAAACGTGCGTTGAACGCGTGGACGGCAAAGCCGTCCACCCTACAATCCGCGCAGCAGATTACTCCGCCTGGGTAGCTGGCACCAGGATGTCGCGATTGCCGTTCGACTGCATCGGCGAGACCACGCCGCTTTGCTCCATCTGCTCGAGCAGGCGCGCGGCGCGGTTGTAGCCGATGCGCAGGTGGCGCTGGACCAGCGAGATCGAGGCGCGGCGGTTCTTCAGCACCACGGCCACGGCCTGGTCGTACATGGCGTCGGACTCGCCGCCGCCTTCGCCGGCCATGGCGTCGCCGCCACCGCCGCCCGCTTCTTCCATCGTGCCGCCTTCCAGGATGCCTTCAATGTAATTCGGCTCGCCCAGCGATTGAAGATGTTTTACAACTCGATGCACTTCATCGTCCGACACAAAAGCGCCGTGCACGCGCACCGGCAGGCCGGTACCCGGCGGCATGTAGAGCATGTCGCCCATGCCGAGCAGGGTTTCCGCGCCCATCTGGTCGAGAATGGTGCGCGAGTCGATCTTTGACGATACCTGGAACGCGATGCGGGTCGGGATGTTCGCCTTGATCAGGCCGGTAATGACGTCCACCGACGGACGCTGGGTCGCCAGGATCAGGTGGATGCCGGCCGCGCGCGCCTTCTGGGCGATACGGGCGATCAGTTCTTCCACCTTCTTGCCGACCACCATCATCAGGTCGGCCAGCTCGTCGATGATGATGACGATGGTCGGCAGCTTTTCCAGCGGCTCCGGATTGTCCGGCATGATCGAGAACGGGTTCGGGATGTGCTCTTCGCGCTTGGCCGCGTCAAGGATCTTCGCGTTGTAGCCGGCCAGGTTACGCACGCCCAGCTTCGACATCAGCTTGTACCGGCGCTCCATCTCGTTCACCGCCCAGTTCAGCGCGTGGCCGGCCTGGCGCATGTCGGTCACGACCGGCGCCAGCAGGTGCGGGATGCCCTCGTACACCGACATTTCCAGCATCTTCGGGTCGATCAGGATCAGGCGCACATCGGCCGGATCGGATTTATACAGCAGCGACAGGATGGTCGCGTTGATGCCCACCGATTTACCCGAGCCGGTGGTACCGGCCACCAGCAGGTGCGGCATCTTGGCGAGGTCGGCCACGACTGGTTTGCCGGCGATGTCCTTGCCCAGCGCCACGGTCAGGTTCGAGGCGCTGTCGTTATAGACTTTCGAGCCGACGATCTCCGTCAGGCGCACGATCTGGCGTTTCGGGTTCGGCAGCTCGAGCGCCATGTAATTCTTGCCGGGGATGGTTTCGACCACGCGGATCGAAGTCAGCGACAGCGAACGCGCCAGGTCGCGCGCCAGGTTAACGATCTGGCTGCCCTTCACGCCGGTCGCCGGCTCGATTTCGTAGCGGGTGACGACCGGGCCCGGGAAGGCGGCCACGACCTTGGCTTCGACGCCGAAGTCCGACAGCTTCTTCTCGATCAGGCGGCTGGTGAATTCGAGGGTATCGACGGCCACGGACTCCTGCACCGGCGGCGGGTCGTCCAGCAGCGACAATGGCGGCAACGGCGAATCGCCCGGCAGGTCGCGGAACAGCGGCGTCTGCTGTTCTTTCACGGCGCGCTCGCCCTTCGGCACCGACAGCATCTGCGGCTCGATCTTGATCGGCGAAAGCTCGCCCGTACCGGCACCCACACCCGCGGCCGGCATGGTCTGGGCGGCCAAGGCCGGCATTGGCGCGGCCAGCGAGGGCGCTGGCCGCGCCGGCGACGGGATGGCAACAGGTTCGTCGTCGTCGAGCTGGGGCTCGGCGCGCGCCGGCGCGCGACCCGGCGCCGCAGGCTTGTCGGCCTGCTTAGGGCGTTCGCTCACCAGCGCTTCGTCACGCGCCTCATTGCGCTTGACGGCGGCGGCCTCGCCCTGGCGGCGGTCCTCGCGGTCCTCATGGCGCATCTGGCACCACTCGATGCAGGCCTCGAACTTCTCGCCGATGCGCTCGGCCACGGCCAGCCAGGATACCTGGAAGAACAGCGAAAAGCCCAGACCGAACAGCAGCAGCAGGAGCAAGGTGGCGCCGGTGGAGCCAAAGGCGACATGCGCGGCATGGCCCAGCAGCTGGCCGAGCACCCCGCCCGGGGCGCGCGGCAGCTCCACGTTCCATGACCACATGCGCAGGTATTCCAGCCCGACGCTGCCGGCGAACATCAGCGCGAAGCCGATCCAGCGAATGATGAATTCGTCCTGGTGCTCGGGCTCGGTCGGCGTGGCCAGCTTGCCCGTCAGGCGCCGGTAGCCGCGCCAGACGGCGCGCAGGAACAACACGCCCCACCACCAGGCGGAGAAACCGAATATGAACAGCAACAGGTCGGCCAGCCAGGCGCCGGCGCGCCCGCCCATGTTGGCAATCTCCGGCACCGTGTTCGCGTGCGACCAGCCCGGGTCGGCCTTGTTATAGCTTAACAAGATCATCACGAAATACAGGAAGGCGACGGCCATGGCGATCCAGCGCGCCTCCAGGAGGAGACGGGCGAGACGGCGTGGCATCGGCGACCTCGGGGCCGGATGACGGGGGGGTGTGGACTGTGCGGTACTCTTCTTGCTCATGCTGCTGGCTGCGGATGGGTTCGCCTTTGCGGAATCCGACCATTCTAAGCCATCTGGCGGCCCGCGGCCCATGATTCATGCTCGTGCGCATCATCGTCTATAATCCATGCTGCATCCAGGGCAGCAAACTGCGCTTGATTTGTCTCCCTTTCGCCCCCAGTTTCCCATTTCTTACCCTCACTACCTTGCACCCCATGACCACTAAGAAACACGCCAAAGTCCTGATCCTCGGTTCCGGTCCCGCCGGCTACAGCGCCGCCGTCTACGCCGCGCGCGCCAATCTGAGCCCGATGCTGGTCACCGGCGTCGAACAGGGCGGCCAGCTGATGACGACCACCGACGTCGAGAACTGGCCGGGCGACCCGCTGGGCGTGCAAGGTCCGGAGCTGATGGCGCGCCTGCTGCAGCACGCCGAGCGCTTCAATACGGAGATCGTGTTCGACCACATCCACACGACCTACCTGAACGAAAAGCCGATCCGCCTGGTCGGCGACTCGCACGAATTCACCTGCGACGCCCTGATCATCGCCACCGGCGCCTCGGCCCAGTACCTCGGCCTGGAATCGGAACAGGCCTTCATGGGCCG
>JBBWZO010000289.1:0-23742 GCA_039649125.1 Massilia sp.
CGGCAGCAGTTTCATCGTGGTGGGCCTGCTGGTAATCGCGCGCGGATGAGCCGTTTGCGTGCTCAAGCCGCCCGGCGTGTCTGCTACACTGATTTGTTCAGCAAACCAGCATGGTGCACCCGATTGATCCAGACTCCTTCCCCCGAGGGCCTGCCGCCTGTGCTTGCCGGTCCTATCCTGCGCCGCCTCGAGCCGGGCCGCCTGGTGCTATGGCTGGTCGGCAGCGCTCCGCTCGACCTGACCCTGGTGTTGGCGCCCAAGGCAGGCGCGCCCCGGCGCGTGGCTTTGGACGCGCGCCGCTGTCGCGTGATGCGCGTCGGCCGCCACGCCTGCGTGCACCTGATCGATGTCGCACTGCCCGAGCCGCTGCCGCAAGACACGATCATCGAGTACGACTTGCTCGTCACGCAGGGCGATGGCAATGAGGCCGGCATCGGTGATTGGGCGCCGCACCTGCTGCATGCCGGCTCGACGCGGCCGAACATGGTGCTGCGCAGCCGCAGCGACAATATTTTATTTGGCTCGTGCCGCAAGCCGCATCATCCCGCGCGTGACGGCCTGGCGCGCGCCGACGCCTTGTTGGCCGATCACGTCGAACGGGCCGACGAGCGGCCCGCCATGCTCATGCTGTGCGGCGACCAGGTGTATGTCGACGATGTGGCAGGCCCGATGCTGGCGGCGATCCACGCGCTGATCCGGCGCCTGGGCCTGTATGGCGAAACGCTGGAAGGCGCGGTAGTTGACCACAGCGAGGCGCTGTACCGCCATCCGGCCAGTTACTACCGGCGCGAGGAGCTGCTGCCTGCGTTTAAGTCCAACGATGCGCTGCGCGACCGCTTTTTCGGCGGCAGCGAAAAGCCGATCTTCACCACGGCCAATGCGCACAACCACCTGGTAACCCTGGCCGAGGTGATGGCCATGTACCTGCTGGTCTGGTCGCCCGTGCCATGGCAGCTGGTGGCGGATGCGCCGGTGCCCGCTCTGGAGCCGAAATACGCAGACCGCTGGCGGCGCGAGTCGAAGGCGCTGGTGGGCTTTTGCCGCGACCTCCCGCAGGCCGCGCGGCTGCTGGCGCACGTGCAGACCCTGATGATCTTCGACGACCATGACATTACCGACGACTGGAACCTGTCGGCCAGGTGGGAAACCACCGCCTACGAACACCCATTCTCGCGCCGCATTGTCGGCAACGCGCTGATCGCCTATATGCTGTGCCAGGGCTGGGGCAATCGCCCCGATGTATTCGAGACGGCGCTGGACGATATGGCGGTGCTGACCTCCACGGCCGCTGCCGCTGACGTTGCCGCGGACGTTGCCGATCAGCGGCTCGACGCGCCGCTGCAGGACGCGCTGATTACGCGCCTGCTGTCTTTCCGCCAGTGGGATTTCGTCGTACGGACCAAGCCCACGATCATCGTGCTCGATACCCGCACCCGGCGCTGGCGCGACCGGCGCCGGCCCGGCCATCCGTCGGGCCTGATGGATTGGGAGTCGCTGACCGAGCTGCAGCATGAGCTGCTGGACGAAACCGCCGCCGTCATCGTCTCGCCGGCGCCCATGTTCGGGGTCAAGCTGATCGAGGTGGTGCAAAGAGTCGCCACCTTCGCCGGCCTGGCCTTGACCGTCGACGCCGAGAACTGGATGGCGCATCGCGACGCGGCCAGCAGCATGCTCAATATCTTCCGCCATTCGCGCACCCCGGGCAATTACGTGATCCTGTCGGGCGATGTGCACTACTCTTTCGCCTACGATGTCGAGGTGCGCGACTCGGACCGCACGCCGCATATCTGGCAAATCACCAGCAGTGGCATCAAAAACGAATTCCCGCGCCGCCTGCTCGATTGGCTCGATCGCCTCAATCGCTGGCTGTACTCTCCGCGCTCGCCGCTGAATTGGTTCACCCCGCGCCGCGATCTCGCCCTCACGCCACGCCTGCCCGACCGCCGCCGGCATGGCGAGCGCGTCTGGAACGGCGCCGGCATCGGCCAGGTGTGGCTCGATGCGCAAGGGCGGCCAGTGCGCATCATGCAGCACAATGCCGATGGCCGGCCGTCGACCCGGTTCCTGGCGCCGGAGCAGGAAGCCTCCCTTGCGGCGGCTGCCGAGCAGCCCTTAAGGAAGCATTGATTTAGAGCGCCTGACAAACCCTTCATGGAGCCCTGAGGATGGGATCCTCAGGGCAAGGATGGGATCCTCAGGGCAAGGATGGGGTCCTCAGGGAAAGGGATGCGGCCACCCGACGCGGCGACGAAGACAGTACTCCTGCACGGCGAGGAGCCGCAACGCAGCTATGGAGGTTTTATTAGGTGGCGCCGGCAACAATGAAGTCTGTGGACCGGCCCGGTCCGGGGCGAGCGCGCTCCTGAGTTTGCAGCAAGCCACATTGCGGCGAGGGGGGAGCTTCCGCCCCCCGCTTGTCCTTTGTAGCCGGCGCCGCGGAACAGGCCGCGGCGCCGCGGGATCAGTGCTCGTGGTGGGTCTTTTCGTACTCGTCCGCTTGCGCCTTGGTCGCGTGCACGATGCCGTCCGGGTGCTCGGGCGGGGTGTAGAGCGTGTACAGGCGCAGCGGTGCGCTGGTCGAGGTATTGATGACGTTGTGTTCGGTGCCGGCGGGAATCACGACGGCGGTGCCGTCTTCGAGCGCATGCTTTTCGCCGTCGAGGATGGCGACGCCTTCGCCTTCTTCCACGCGGATGAACTGGTCGTGGCCTTCGTGCTTTTCCTGGCCGATTTCCTCGCCCGGCTGCAGCGTCATGATGACGAGCTGGCTGCGCTGGGTCGTGTACAGGACTTCACGGAAATTGTTGCCCGCGAGCGTTTTTTCTTCGATGTTGATGCTAAAGCCCGACATGTTTTCTCCAAAGTTAAGCGTTGGCGCCGCCGATACCGGGCGCCATCCGAAAACGATTGTATAGCAGGCAGCGCGCCACCGGTGGACGCGACGTTTGCTGTGCAGGGTGGTGCCGGCCGTCAGCGTTTCCAGCCGCGGTCGCGCGCGGCGCGTTCGGCTGCAGCATCCAGCGTGTAGCCCTCGATGCGTTCGTCGATCGCTTCCAGCACCGCTGCCGGCGCCGCGCTGCCGGCCTGGCGGTAGGCCGCGCCGTCAGTGGCTACCTCGCGCAGCACCGGGATGCGCCAGCTGTCGCCGTCGCGGCAGGCGAGGCCGGCGCTGCTGCCGGCCTGGAAACTGCGGCAATAGCCGCCGCCCCGGGCCGCGAAGCTGACGCCGATCTGGACCCGGGTATTCTGTTTCGCATTGCTTGCCAGCTGCGCCGATAGCGCGTTCGCGAGTTCGCCGCGGGCGACGAGGCGCCCGCCAGCATCCGTGGCGACCAGGCCGCCGTCGCCGCCGCCCCCAGCGCCGCCCAGCCAGATGCTGCCGGCCAGCACGCCGACCACCAGCGATGCGGCCAGCGCGCCCCAGCGTGGCCAGGCAGGCTTGCGCGTGGCCGCTGCCTTCGCGGCCGCGGCCGCTTCCCGCGCTTTCGCCTTGCGTTCGCGCGCCGCGGCCAGCGAGCTCACCGTGGCGGCGCCCGTGCTCCGGACCGCGGCCGCCTCCTGGTGCGCGACCGCCTGCAGCCGCGCCGGCACCGGTTCGTCGAGCACGCCGGCGAAGGCGGCATGGACGTCGGCGCGCAGCCTGCGGTGGCGCGCGATGATGGCGGCAAGCTCCGGATCCTCGCGCTCGGCGCGTGCCACCAGGCTGCGCTCGGGTTCGTCCAGTTCGTCGTCCGCGTAGGCCATCAGGGTTTCGTCGGGAAAGTTCATGATACGGTCCTCGTTTCGTCGGACAAGAGTTTCTGTAAAGCCTCGCGCGCGCGGGCCAGCCGGCTGGTGAGCGTGCCCATCGGAATGCCCAGCACCTCGGCCGCTTCCTTGTAGGGCAGGCCGTCCACCAGCACCAGGCCGATCACCATGCGGTGCTCTTCGGACAGCAGGCTCATCGCCTTCTGCACGGCCATGCGCTGCTGGTGCGCCTCGGCGCCGTCGTGTCCGACCTGTTCGCCTTCCTCCTCGGGCGCGAACACCTCGTCGCGTCGCGCCCGGCTGCGTACCTCGTCGATCCAGGCGTTGCGGATGATCCGGAACAGCCAGCTGTCCAGGCGGGTGCCTTCCGTATATTGTTCGGACTTTCCGAGTGCGCGCTCCATCGCCACCTGCACCAGGTCGTCGGCATCCTCCCGGTGGAAGGTGATGGAGCGCGCGAAGCGGCGCATCCGGGGCAGCAGGGCGGCAAGTTCGTTGGCAAGCATGGGCGAAAAGGTGGTCACATGGGTTAAACGACGGCGCGAGGGATTTTATTCCATGTCCCAATCGTTAACTATAAAAATAATGCCCCTCATCATCCGTCCCTTCCTCTATGATCGCGACCATGACACGCCGCCCTTCCTTGACCACACGCCTGTTGCGCGCCGGCCTGGTGCTGGCCCTCAGCATCGGAGCTACTGCCGGCACCGCCCACGCCCAGTTGCGCCTGCCTTCGATGAACCTGCCGCAAGCCCTCGGCCAGCCCGGGCTGGACCAGCTGGTGCGTCCCGCCGAACGCCTGCTCGACCGCGCCGTGCCGGGCGACCTCGGCGCCTTGCGGCTGGGCCAGGTCGGCTCGCTGCTGCGCCGGCACCGCGACGTGCTCGAACCCGATCCGCGGGGCGAACCCATCGTCCGGCGCGAAATCCTGGCCACCTCGCCCACACCCGCCGCACTGCAGGCGGCCGCCGGCCTCGGCTTCGTGGTGCTGCGCGAGGAACGCTTCGAGGAACTGGACGAATCGCTCATCGTGCTGCGCGCACCGGCGGGCATGGCGACGGCGGAGGCGCTGGCGCGCCTGCGCGCCCTCGATCCGGAAGCGTCCTACGATTTCAATCACGTCTATCTGGGCGGGGCGAGCCTGCCCATGGACGGCGCGGACGCAGGCAAAGCCGCAGGCAGCGGAGGAGAGCAGGGCGGCAACAAGGACGATGCGTCCGGCGCCATCGGCCTGGTCGACAGCGGCGTCGACGCGGCGCACCCGGTCTTCGCGGGAGCGGCGATCGAACGCTTCGGCTGCGGCGGCGCCCGCCACCCGGCGCCGCACGGCACGGCGGTGGCCGCGCTGATGGTCGGCCGCGACGCGCGTTTCCGGGGCGCGGCACCCGGTACCCGGCTGTACGCTGCGGATATCTATTGCGACAGCCCGACCGGCGGTTCGGCCGACAGGATCGCCGCGGCGCTCTCCTGGATGGCCCGGCAGCGCGTCGGCGTCGTCAACCTGAGCCTGGTCGGGCCGGCCAACGCCACGCTGGGCCGGGTCGTGGCGGCGATGGTGAAGCGCGGCCACCTGCTGGTGGCGGCAGTCGGCAACGACGGACCGGCGGCGCCGCCGCTGTACCCGGCCAGCTATCCGGGCGTGGTCGGCGTCAGCGGGGTCGACCGCCAGGGGCGGCCGCTGCCGGAAGCCGCGCGCGGGCCGCAGGTGATGTTTGCCGCGCCCGGCAGCCAGATGGTCAGCGCCGCGCCTGGCACGCCTCCGTACCGCCAGGTGCGCGGCACCTCGTTCGCGGCGCCGATCGTGGCGGCGCTGCTGGCGCCGTCCTTGCCGCACCCTGACCGCGACGGGGCCTCGCGTGCGCTGGCCGCGCTGGCGCGCCAGGCGGTGCGCGCGGAGGCGAATGCGGTCAGCAATGCCACCGGACACGGCGTGGTCGGGGCGGCCCTGCGCATCGATCCGGCGCGCTTCCGCTAAAAAAATTTAAAAATATTTTTGGATGGATGGAATAAACGGCCGAGCCCGTTCGTTTTCCATGTAACGGCGCCAGACTGCGCGCCACTTACAGGAGAAAACACCATGAAGACCAAAAACATCGTTCGCCAGATCGCCATCGCCCTGACCATCGTCGCTGCCGCCTCGTCGGCGCAAGCCCAGCTGCTCGGCGGCGGCGGCCTCGGTGGCGGGCTGAGCGGCATGGTCGGCGGCGCCGGCGGCTTCGGCGGCCGCATGGGCCCGATGGAACCGATGGGCGGCCGCCTGGCGGAGTCGACGCGCAGCATCGAGCGCCGCGCCACGGGCCGCGTCGATGCCGGCGGCGAGGCCAGCGGTCGCGGCCAGGCCCGTGCAGCCGTGCTGCCGCCGGTGGCACAGCCGATAAGCGCCGGCGAGGGCGGTTCCGCCCTCTCCAGCCGCCTGCCGGTGGGCGCACGCGGGGCAGCCGAGGGCGCCGGCGAGGCCGGCCTGGCCGGCAGCCTGCAGTCCGCGAGCCGCAGCGTCCGCGGCGGCGCCGAAGGGACGGGAAGCGGCGCCGGTGACGCTGGCGCGGCCCTGCCGCGTCCGCGTGCCGCCGAAGCCGGTGCGGCCTCCAGCGGCGCCCTCGGCGGCATGGTTGGCGGGACTGCACGCGGCGCAAGCGCCGAGGGCAATGGGACAGGCAGCGGCAACGGTGCACTGGCCGGCAGCCTCGGCCGTGCCGCCGGTTCGCTGGAGAAGAGCGGCAGCGCAGCCGGCAATGCATCCGGCTCGGGCAGCGGCAACGGTGCAGGTTCGGCGCAGGCCGGCGGCAGCCGCTCGGTCAGCGTGAGCAGCGGCCCGTCGGGCGCCAGCGCCCGCGCCGAGGGGCAGGGTGGTGCCCGCGCCTCGGTTGGCCTGCAGCCTGGCACGGCAGCGGGACAGGCGCGTGAACTGGCGGGTGCCGCCTACACGAAAGCCGGCACGGCAGCTGCAACGGGCGCGACCGCAGTGCGCGGCGCGGCAGGACGCGCAGCCGAATCCGCCCGCTCGGCGGCAGGCGCCGCCGCCCAGGGCGCCGCGAATGGTGCGCACGGTATCGCGGGCCGCACGGCGGCAACCGAACTGCCTGCCTCCGTCGCCGTGAGCGGCTCGGCAGCGGTCGGCGGTTCGGCCTCCGGCAATGGAGGCGGAAAAGCAGCCGGCAACGCAGGCGGGAACTAAGCAATCCAGCCCACGCCGCGCGCCGTTGCACCACGGCGCGCGGCATTTATGCCATTTGAACATGTTCATAGGGAATTCGATCCTTCTTGGAAACGTGTCCATGCCCTATACTGCACGGCTCATTGAACAAGCTGTTGGAGTCACCATGGGCAATCGCCGCACCTTCCTCGCCTGCGCCATCGCGCTTTCCGCCTTCACCGCCGCCGGCGCCGCCAGCGCCGACCAACTGGCCGACATCAGGAAAAAGGGCGAGATCGTCTTCGGCGTGCTCGGCACGGACGAGCCGAACAGCTTCATCGACCCGAAGACCCGCGAGCTGGTCGGCTACGAGATCGACATTGCGAAAGCCGTTGCGAAGAAGATCGGCGTCAAGCCGGTGTTCAAGCAGATGTCGGTCGCCGCGCGCATTCCCGAACTGCAGCAGGGCCATGTCGACGTACTGGCCGCCACGCTGACCCACAACAAGGAACGCGAATCGCAGGTCGATTTCGCACTTACCCATTTCGTCACCGGCTCGAAAGTCATGGTGCGCAGCGCCAGCGGCGTCACCGCCTTGCCGCAACTGGCGGGCAAGAAGGTCGTCACGGTGCGCGGCGGCACCCAGGAAACGAACATCCGCGCCGCCGTCCCGACCGCGACCGTCGTCACCTTCGAGAATACCCAGCAGGCATTCCAGGCCCTGCAGCAGGGCAAGGGCATCGCCTACGTGAACGACGAGTCCTCGCTGCTGGCCGACTACGGCAAGCTCGGTCCGGCCGCGAAGAACTTCACCATCCTGCCGAACAGCATCGGCGTCGAGTCGATCGCGCTCGGCCTGCGCAAGGGCGAAAGGGGCCTCAAGAACGTGGTCGACGCCACCCTGCGCGAGCTGGAAGCGAGCGGCGCGGCCAATGCGCTGTTCAACAAGTGGTATGGCCCGGGCACCCGCCCGAACATCGCCAAGCGCGCCTTCACCATCCATACCGACAAGATCTGAAGTAGCAGCCGTTGACGTTTTTCGATCCCGCCATCCTGCAGTCCGGCCAGTACCATGACTGGCTGGTGCAGGGCCTCATCCTTTCCCTGCAACTGACCGCCGCCAGCTTCGCGCTGGCGCTGCCCTTCGGCGTGCTCGTCGCGCTGATGCGCAGTTCGCGCTCGCGCTTGTTGCAAGCTGTCGGCACGAGCCTGGTGGAGGGCATCCGCAACGTGCCCTTGCTGGCGCACCTGCTGTTCTGGTACTTCGCCTTTCCCGAACTGCTGCCCGAGCCGCTCAAGATGGCGCTCTACGACAGCAATCCGGAAGCGATCTGCGCGGTGATCGCACTGAGCCTGTACAGCGGCGTGCACATGGCCGAGGATATCCGCAGCGGCATCCGCGCCGTGCCCGCCGGCCAGATCGAAGCGGCCCGCTCGCTCGGCCTGGGCCGCTTCGCCAGCGTGCGCCTGGTGCTGCTGCCGCAGGCCTTCCGCATCGCGGTGCCGCCGCTGCTGTCGCAGACGGTCAACCTGTGGAAGGACACCAGCGTCGCCACCGTGATCGGCGCGGCGGAGATGATGTACCAGGCCGCGCGCGTGGAGACGGCGACCTTCCGCAGCGTCGAAGCGTTCACCTTCGCGACGCTGGCATACCTGACCGTGTCGCTCCTGATTTCGGCGCTGGCGGCGCTGTATGCGCGCCGCTTCCCGGTGCGCACAGTATGATCGCGCCATACCTGAGGCAGCCATGATTGAATTGATCCAGGATTACTGGCTGTATTTCCTCGTCGGGCAATACCCGAACGGGCCGCTCGGCGGGCTGGTGCTGACGGTCCTGCTGTCCGCCGCCGCCCTGGCGCTGGCGATGCCGCTCGGCCTGCTGCTGGGCGTGGCGCGCGTGAGTCCCTGGCGCGCCGTGCGCTGGCCGGTGGCCGTGCTGGTGCAGGTGGTGCGCGCCGTGCCGCTGCTGCTGGTCGTGTTCTGGGCCTACTTCTTCCTGCCGGCCGTGACCGGCGTGAAGACCGGCCAGGCCACGACCATGCTGATGACGCTGGTGCTGTTCGACGCGGTGTACCTGGCCGAGATCGTCGCCGCCGGCATCCGGGCGCTGCCGAAAGGGCAGCTGGAGAGCGCGCGCTCGCTCGGCTTGAGTTACCCGCAGGCGCAGCGCCTGGTCGTGCTGCCGCAGGCGCTGCGCCACGTGCTGCCTTCGCTGGTCAGCCAGCTGGTGGCGACCATCAAGGCCACCTCGCTCGGCTACATCATCGGCCTGTCGGAGGTGTCGTGCATCGCCACCCAGGTCAACACGCTGGTGTTCACCAAGGCGGTCGAGGTCTACCTGATCCTCGCGCTGACCTATTTTGTCCTGTGCTTCGGCCTGTCGCGCCTGGCCTTCCTGCTGGAGCGGCGCATGAACCGCCGCCCGGCAACCCTGCCTTATTGAGATGTACTGAAGAGATGTACCCATGATCGTTCTCGAACAAGTCAACAAATGGTACGGCGACTACCACGCCCTGGTCGACGTGACCGAGCAGGTCGCCAAGAACGAGGTCGTCGTGGTCTGCGGGCCTTCCGGCTCGGGCAAGTCCACCCTGATCCGTACGCTGAACCGCCTGGAAGACATCGACGGCGGGCGCATCGCCATCGACGGCCAGGACATCCATGCGCGCGGGCGCGACGTCAATGCGCTGCGTGCGGGCATCGGCTTCGTGTTCCAGCACTTCAACCTGTTCCCGCACCTGACGGCGCTGGAGAACTGCACGCTGGCCCCGGTCAGCCTGAAACGCGCGACGAAGGCCGAAGCGACCGCCTATGCGATGGAACTGCTCGAGGGCGTAGGCCTGGCGCACAAGGCCGGCAGTTATCCGCACGAACTCTCGGGCGGCCAGCAGCAGCGCGTGGCAATCGCCCGGGCGCTGGCGATGCGCCCGCCGGTGATGCTGTTCGACGAGCCGACCAGCGCGCTCGACCCGGAGATGGTGGGCGAGGTGCTGCAGGTGATGCGCCGCCTGGCCGGCCAGGGCATGACCATGGTCTGCGTCACCCACGAGATGGGCTTCGCGCGCGACGTGGCCGACCGCGTCTGGTTCATGAGCGAGGGGCGCATCCTGGAGCAGGGCACGCCCGATGCCTTTTTCACCAATCCGGCCCATCCGCGGGCGCAGCAGTTCCTGGCGGACCGCAGCGGCCGCTGAACGCTACTTGACGGCGCTGTTGCGCGCGCCCTGTGCCGGTTTGACGGCGGACATGTCGAGTTCGATCCAGGTCGGCGCATGGTCGCTCGGCTTCTCGCGCGCGCGCACGTCGCGGTCGACGTCGGCGGCGCGCAGGGCCGGCGCCAATGCGGGGCTGAGCAGCAGGTGGTCGATGCGCAGCCCCGCATTGCGGCCAAACGCGTCGCGGAAATAATCCCAGAAGGTATAGATCGTCTCGTCCGGGTGCATGGTGCGCAATGCATCCGTCCAGCCCTGGGCCAGCAGGCGGTGGAAGGCCTCGCGCGACTCGGGGCGGAACAGGGCGTCGGTCAGCCAGCGCTCGGGCTTGTAGACGTCGCGCTCGGTCGGCATCACGTTGTAGTCGCCCGCCAGCACGACCGGCGCGCCGGTCTCGATGAGCTGGGCGGCGCGCGCGATGAAACGCTCGAACCAGGCCAGCTTGTAGTCGAACTTCGGTCCGGGCGCCGGGTTGCCGTTGGGCAGGTAGAGGCAGGCGACCACCAGTTCCCCGACCACCGCCTCCAGGTAGCGGCTTTGCTCGTCGCTGGGGTCGCCCGGCAGGCCGCGCGTGACTTCCACCGGCTCCGTGCCGCGGGCGAGGATCGCCACTCCGTTCCAGCTCTTCTGTCCGTGCCAGATGGCGCCGTAGCCGGCCGCGTTGATCTCGGCGATGGGAAAGCGTTCCTGCGGCGATTTCAGTTCCTGCAGGCAGGCCACGTCCGGTTGCGTTTCCTCGAGCCACTGCAGCAGGGCGCCGAGGCGGGCATTCAGGCCGTTGATGTTGAAAGTGGCGACACGCATGGCTTCTCCAATCCGATGAGTTTGTTGCATTGTCAGTCCGAGCGCTGGATTCGGGGCGCACGCGAGCAAGCGCGCCAGAGCGCCGACGGCCGCATTTAGAGTGCCCCGCGCACGTTCCACGGCGCTCTAAATATATCTTGTCAGAAATGTATCTTGAGCACCACAGTTACTGCTGAGCGTGCGCGGCGATTTTTGCAAAATGGGTACGATCTGATTTTTAACAAACCCATCGGAGAATCTCATGTTCAAGTCCATCCTGCGTGCCGTTGCCCGTCCAGCCGCCGTGTCCCTGTTGCTGGCTGCGTCGGCCACCGCGTCGGCAGGCAGCTGGGTTGTCAAGCCGCTCCAGGTCGAGGGCGTGCTGGTCGAGGCCGTGGGCCCGGCGGATCGTTGCCCGTCGAAGTTCGGGGGCACCATCAGCGGCCACGGAAAAAGCGAACTGATGGGCGGCAAGGTCGTGTTCATCGCCACCGACTGCATCACCCCGGACGGCCCGCTGTTCAACTTCAGCGACGGCAAGTTCATCGTCATGACGACCGCGGGCGACCAGATCTTCGCCAAGTACAGCGGCCAGTTCGTGCCGACCGGCGAAGGCGCCAAATTCGTGTTCTCGGGCGCGACTTTCCAGGTCACCGGCGGCACCGGCAAGTACGCGCGCGCGACCGGCGGCGGCACGCTGTCGGGGGACGAGGACATGATCACGGGCGCCGGCAACATCAAGCTCGACGGCAAGGTCCAGTATTTCGAGCACAAGAGAAAATAATGATGCGATGAAGAGGACGGCGCCGGCGGCGCCGTTTTCATTTGCGACGGCGCCGGGCCAGCGGGCCCTCGCAACGCAGTCCTACAGGCGCAGTCCTACAGGTGCAACGCGCGTGTGCCTATTCCCCGTGTGAACGAGGGCCTTATCATCTCCGCGACACCATTGACTGAGGAGATAGATATGTCTACTTCGACCGACAAGCAGGACGTGAGCGGTCGTTCCTGGGATCAGATCACCCGGAACGGCACCAGCAGCGCCGGTTCCATGGGCGTGGGCGGCACCGGCGACAGCGGCAAGCTCGACCGGCAAGGCGAAGGCAAGCAATCGGCTTCGCGCACCGACGACCTGCTCACCGATGGTTCCGACCTGGATACCGGCTCGGAAGGCTTTGCGCGCTCGGGCGGCCAGGTGCAAACCGGTATGGAAGGAATGAACCGGAAGAGCGGCGCCGGCAATCGTCAGTCCGCCGGGCAGTCGGGCGGGCAGTCTGGCGGACTGAACCAGCAGGGCACGAACGGCATGCGCACCACCGAGACCGAGCGCGACGAGGGCAACTCGGCACGCGAATAACGGGCGGATCGACAGGCGGATCGGCAACAGAAGCGACGCCAGCCGCGGGAAGCGCTCACCCGGCCGGCGCTGAGAACGGCGCACCCGCCGCGCCGGGATCCGGCACGTTCATGCGCTTCAGGCCGGGGTGTTGACGACCCGGTGAGGCAATCGTCTGCACTGTGCAACAACATGCCGACGGCCTGCGCCGGCAGCTTGCCGTGTTTTGAGGAGCCTCCCGACGAGCTTGCCGTGCCTGTTTGCCCTTGCCTGCGCTTGCGCCTCCCTGGCGCTGGCCTGTTTTCCCGCATGTGCCCAGTCGGTCGCCATCACCTTCGACGATGGCCCCGAATTGCACGACACGCCGCGCATGCACCCCGCCGAGCAATGCCGCACTGCTGGCGGCGCTGGCCCGGCACAAGGTGCGGGCGGCCCTGTTCGTCACCGTCAACCACGGCGCCAACCGTCCGGAAGGCCTGGCGCTCGCGCGTGCCTGGGGCGAGGCCGGGCATGCGCTGGGCAACCACACGCTGTCGCATCCCGACCTGGACAGCCCGAAGGTGACGCTGGCGCAGTACCAGGACGAGATCCTCGCCGCCGACCGCGCCATTGCCGCGCTGCCCGACTACCGCAAATGGTTCCGCTAAACTACCTACGCGAAGGCAATACGCCGGAGAAGCGGGACGGCATGCGCAGCTTCCTGCGGGCGCAAGGCTACCGCAATGCCTACGTCAGCCCGGATACGAGCGACTGGCGCCTGAACGAGAAGCTGGTCGAGACCCTGCGCAACAACCCGAAGGCCGCGGACGCCGAGCTTGCGCCGGTCAAGGCGGCCTACCTGGCCCACGTGCGCCAGCGCGCGCTGGCCTACCGGGTGCTGTCCTGGAAGCAGCAGGGGCTGTGCCCCCCAGGCTGTCCAGCCGCGCGCCCGCGTCAGCCCGCCGAGCGCAGCGTCAGCTTCACGATTTCGCCGGCCTTCCACAGGCGCATGCGCGGCCCCCAGCTGCCGGCGCCGCGGCTGATCACGAGCGACATGTCGCCGACCTTGTGCTGGCCGACCATGCGCGGGAAGCGTTGCTGCACCAGGTAGCTGAACGGCCAGATCTGGCCGCCATGGGTGTGGCCGGAGAGCATCAGGTCGACGCCGCGCTCGGCCGCACCGGCGATGACGGGGGCGGCAGGAATGTGCGACAGCAGGATCGTCGCCTGGTCGGTGCGCTGCGGGAGGGTCTGGGCCAGGCCCGTGGTGAGGTCGGCGCCGCTCCGCATGGCGCGTCCGACGTCGTCGATCCCGGCCAGCACCAGGCCCGGCGCCAGTTCGACGCTGGCGTCGCGCAGCCAGCGTACGCCGCCCGCCTCGAACTCGGCGATCGTGGTCTCGGCGTCGCCGTAGTATTCGTGGTTGCCGGTGGCGGCCCAGACGCCCATCGGCGCCTGCAGCCCGCGCAGCACTTCGGCCAGGCGGGCTTCGCCCACCGGATTGTCCTCGACCTGGTCGCCGACCATCACCACCGCGTGCGGCGCCAGCGCATTGATCTGGGCGACGCGCTGCGCCATCCACTCCGAACGGCGCTGGGCGCCGAGATGCAGGTCGGTCACCATCACCACGACGGTGCCGTCCAGCGCAGCCGGCAGCTCCTGCATCACGACTTCGTATTCGCTGACGGTGGGGGCGCGCACGCCCTGGAAAATCGCGAAGCCGCTGAGGACGAGGCCGACGCCGGCGCCCGCCGCCAGCACGCGCCGGGCGCGCGCGCGCCACCAGAATCCGAAGCCGGTCGCGAGGTCGGCCGCCAGCAGCGGGAGGGTCATCACGAACAGGATGCCGAGCCAGGTCAGCGCGAACTGGCCCGGCCACCAGCGCCAGTCGAGCGCTTCGTCGCCGAGCCGCACGCCCAGCAGGTAGACCAGCCACAGGAGGACGGCGCCGAGCCACCAGGCTTTGGCCGGGATGCGCGCGCGGACCGCATCGATGCGGTACAGGCGGTGCGCGACGTAGAAGTGCATCAGGGAGCCGATGATGTTCAGGATGATCGAAAACATGCGCAAATAATCGTTTCAGCGGATGGGCCGGCAGGGCGCGCAGCGGCGCCCCCGGCAAGGAAAAGAACAAGGTGGCTTCCTGCGGCACGGTGGCCGCAGGCGGCCGGCGTCGCCTATCTTGGAGCGAATAACGCTCTTAGTGCACGGCGGCCGGGGCGTCCACCGCCTGCAGCGCCTGGCGCGCCATTTCACGGATGCCTTCGTAGGATTTCGCCGCCGCGATGAAGCGGCCGTTGTGGCAGAAGGTCGCGTCCGGCACGCCGGTGACGGCGGCCAGGTCGGCGTCGCGCAGGCCGGCCCACGGCGCCGGCAGGTCGGCGCGCGCCTCGAAGGTCTCGGTGCTGACCGGCACCGTGTGGATCAGGTAGCGCTGCTCCCCGAGGCTGTGGCTGATGACGAACAGGATCTTCGGCATTTCCTTGCGGACCACGGCGCTCCAGGGGAGGGCGGCGTTCTTCAGGAACAGCACCCGGCCGTCTTCCAGCACTTCGGCCCCGCGCACCTGTTCCAGCGCGAGCATGGCGCCGACCCGGTATTTCACGGCGTTGATCATGATGTCGGTCAGCAGTGCCATGGCGTTGCGGAACTGCAGGAGGCGATACGCCTCGGTCGGCTCGCCATGACCCATGCGTTCTTCGTCCAGCCAGTTCGGGTTGAAGCCGGAGACCACCGCCGACAGGCCGTAGCCGCCCGGCGCGTTCTTCGCCGCGCCCACGTCCGACAGGTCCAGGTACTGCACGATGTCGGCATCGATCGCGTAGGCAAGCTGCTGGGCCGTTTCTTCATTCAGTTCGTGCCCGGTGTGCTCGCGCGCCAGCGCCGCGACGCAGCGCGCGCCGTACTCGCGCCAGACCAGGCCCGCGCTGGCATACGGTACGCCCGTCTGGCGCGCGCCGTCGAAACCTTTCTGGTGGTGGTCGAAGCGGCCGCTGGCCGGATCCCAGATGCCGCCGACGTCGACTGCGAAGTCAGCGGTCTCGATGGTGGCCGGATCGCGCGTGCGCACGATCTCGCAGCCGGGATACAAGATGTTGAGGACGGCGACCGCCCATGCGTCATCGGCGTGAAACTTGCCGCTATGTGTGGCTACGACCTTGACTACGACCATACGGAACTCCAATGCCGGATACCGGCGAAACCAGGAATGCAGCAGCCCCGGCCCATGTTGTCGCTGGGCCGCGATGTGCTCGTTTCCGGGATGATACCGGCTTTGGCGCACACGCGCCGTGCGGGCGCCTGCAGCCGCTCAGTCACGGGCGACGGCGGCACCGGGCCGTTGTGCTACCCGCGCGGCTGTTCGCTCGATGAAAGCGGCGGTCAGCGCCGGCTGCGTCACCGGCAGCATGTGCCCGCCGTCGACGAGCTCCAGCCGGACGCCGGGAAGCCTGTCGGCCAGCGCCTGGCCGTTGGCGCGCCAGTCGAGGATGGCATCCTCGCGGCCGTAGAGCACGCCGATCGGGAGGGTGAGTTCGCCGTAGCGCCTTTCCAGCGCCGGCAGGTGCGCGGGCACGGCCTGCATGTCGCCCGACGCGGCAAGGAAAGGGCCGGGCCGCAGGCCGAGCAGGCCGCCGCCCTTGACCGCGAAATCGCGCGGCGCCGCTTCCGGCGCGAACACGGCCTCGAGTATCTTGCCGCTGCCGTAAATGCCGGCCGGCGTGGCGAGCGTGTACGCGAACAGGGTGCGCAGGGGTTTCGAGGCGATCGTCAACCCCTTGAACACGGCCGGGGCGGCCTCGGGCGCGCGGGTCAGCGGCGCCACCAGGGCCAGCGCCCCGAGCAGGCCAGGGTGCTCGAGCGCCAGCGCGAGGGCGACGGCGCCGCCCATCGAATGGCCGGCGACCGTCGGCCGCTCCAGGCCCAGCTTGTCGATCAGGGCCGCCAGCGCGCCGGCCTGGGCCGAGACGTCGGCCGCGGCCTGCGCGTCGCGCAGCGAATGGCCGCAGCCGGGACGGTCGACCGCCACCACACGGAAGCGTTTCGCCAGTTCCTCGGCTACGCCATAGTCGAAATGGGCCATGTTGCCGCCCAGGCCATGCACCAGCAGCAGCGCCGGGCCCGCCTCTCCGCCGTTGCCAAATTCCCGCACGTGCAGGCGCGCGCCGGGCACGTCGACGAAACGGCCCTTCGGCGGCAGGAAACCCTCGATGCGGCGGCTGGTGCGGTGCGTGAACCAGGCCAGGCCGGCCAGGCTGAGCGCCAGCAGCGCCAGTATGAATGTCAGTGCGTTCATCGTGTCCCCCGTTTCAGGTGAGTTTCTTCAGGTAGCGCCAGTAGTTGACCGGCGACAGGCGTTCCAGGATCGATACCAGCCTGGCGTCGCTGCCGACGAGGATGCGTGCCTGGCGCCGTTCGATGCCGCGCACGATGGTTTCGCCGGCCGCGTCAGGCGCGAGGCGCAGCAGCTTCTCTGCGACCCGGCGGCCGCGTTCGCTCTCCTCGCGCGGCGCGCCCCGGGGGACGCGCGCGTTGCGGGCGATACTGGTTGCCACGCCGCCCGGGTGCACCGCGCTGACGCCGACCTTGCTGCCCTCGAGTTCATGGCGCAGCGCGTTCGAGAAACCGCGCACGGCGAACTTGCTGGCCGAGTAGGCGCTCTGGCCCGGCGGGGAAACGATGCCGTAAATGCTGGACACGTTCACGATCCGCGCCTCGTCGCGCTGGCGCAGGTAGGGCAGGAAGGCGCGCGTCATGCGTACCACGCCGTTGAAATTGATGTCGAACAGCCAGTCGAAATCCTCTTCGCTGACCTGCTCGAATCTGCCGCCGAGCGCCACGCCGGCGTTGTTGACCAGGATGTCCGCGCGCTTGTGATAGCCGTCCACCAGGGCCGGCGGCGAGCGCACCGCTTCACGGTCGGCCACGTCGAGCAGGTGGGTGGTCACGCGCACCGCCACGCCGAGGCCGGCGAGCATGCGGGCGGTGTCCTGCACGCCGGCGCCGTCGATGTCGGCGAGCGCCAGGTGGCAGTGGCGGCGGGCGAGGGCAAGCGCGGTGGCGCGGCCGATGCCGCTGCCGGCGCCGGTCGCCACGGCCACCCGGTTCGAGACGTTCATGGCAGCCTTCCTTTCGCGCCGAAGCGCATCACGCCGTCGGCAATGCGCCCGAAGCGGATGGTGAACATGTCCTGCAGGTAGTTCTGGTACACCTGCCAGGGGCGGCGCGAACCCTGTTTCGGCAGCAGGCCCGCGGCGCGTTGCACATAGCCCGAGGTGAAGCTGAGGAAGGGCTCGGGTTCGACCCCGGGTTCGCGGCGCACGACGGCCACCGCGTGTCCCTTGCGGTCCATGTACTTCAGCAGGCGGCAGACCCAGGCGGCGGTAAGGTCCGCCTTCAGCGTCCACGACGCGTTGGTGTACCCGAAGGTCATCACGCTGTTCGGCATGTCGCTGAGCATCATGCCCTTGTAGGCCATCGCCTCGTTCGGCTCGAAACGCCTGCCGTCCACGACGATCTCGGCGCCGCCCAGCACCGACAGCGACAGGCCGGTAGCCATCACGACCACGTCGGCCTCCAGCTCGCGCCCCGACCGCAGCAGGATGCCGCGCGCGGTGAAGCGGTCTATGTGGTCGGTCACGACCTCGGCCTGGCCCTTGCGGAGCGCACGGAACAGGTCGCCGTCGGGCACCACGCAGACGCGCTGGTCCCAGGGTTTGTAGTCCGGGGTGAAATGGGTGGCGACATCGAAGCCGGGCCCGAGCTGGTGCGCGGCCATGTCGACGATCCTGCGCCTCGCCAGCTCCGGCTTGCTGCGCGCGATACGGTAGAGCAGCATCGATTCGGCGATCACGCGCCAGCGCGTGGCCCAATAGGCGAGCCCGGGCGGCAGGCGCCGTTGCAGGCGCTTCGCGAAGCGGTACTCGGACGGGCGCGCCACCACATAGGTGGGCGAGCGCTGCAGCATCGTCACGTGTGCGGCCGTCTGCGTCATGGCGGGCACCAGCGTCACGGCGGTGGCGCCGCTGCCGATCACCACCACGCGCTTGCCCGCATAGTCGAGGTCCTGCGGCCAGAACTGCGGCTGCACGATACGGCCCGTATACCGGTGCTCGCCCTCGAAGCTCGGGCGGTAGGCGTGCTCGTAGCTGTAGTAGCCGCTGCACATGTGCAGGAAGCGCGTGCGGATCGTCCTGCGTGCGCCGCCGGTCTTGTCCTCGGCCTCGACCGTCCACAGCGCCTCCTGGCTCGACCACGACGCGCGCACCACCTTGTGCCCGAAGCGGATGTGAGGTTCGATCCCGTACGCGCGCGCGGTCTCGGCGATGTAGGAGCGGATCGAAGGGCCGTCGGCGATGGCCTTCGGGCTGGTCCACGGCTTGAACGCGTAGCCGAGGGTGTACATGTCGGAATCGGAACGGATGCCGGGGTAGCGGAACAGGTCCCAGGTGCCGCCGATGGCGTCGCGCGCCTCGAGGATGGCATAGCGCTTGCCGGGGCAGCGCTGCTGCAGCATGGCGGCGGCGCCGATGCCGGACAGGCCGGCGCCGACGATCAGGACGTCGAGGACGGTGCCGTCCGCAGACGGGGCCGCAGCGGTAGCCGAACCTGCAGCCGCGCTGGCGGTGGGAGAGGAATGCATGGTGTCTCGTTGTGTTTTTATATTATTGACACTGTACATTGTCAGATTTTGCGTGACAAGGGACTGGCAACCCCGCGGCAGCAAATTGACAAGCAAGTGTGTCAAAATGCCGGGCATGACTCCAGACCTGCCCGCGCCGCGCGCCTACCGCGGCGTTTCCACCGACGAGCGCCGCGCCCAGCGGCGCGAAAAGCTGATCGCCGCCGCCATTGCCGTCTACGGCGAACGCGGCTATCGCAACGCCACCGTGAAGGCGGTGTGCGAGGCGGCCGGCCTGACCGAACGCTATTTTTACGAGTCCTTCGAGAACAGCGAGCAGCTGCTGGTGACCTCCTTCAATGCCGTCACCTATGCGGTGTTCGACGAGATTACGGCGGCGGCGCGCACGGCCGGGCGAGGGAGGGTGGCGCGGGCACGGGCGATGCTGGCGGCGTATTTCGGGGCCCTGCAGCGCAAGCCGGCCTCGGCCCGCGTGTTCCTGGTCGAGATCCGGGGCGTGAGCCGCGAGGTCGACAAGGCCTTCGACGCCGCGCTGCGGGTGATCGGCAGCGAGGTGGCGCGCCTGCTGGCGCCCAGCGGCGCCGAACCCGACGAGCTGCTGCAGGCCGGCGTGGTCGGCGGCGTGACGCACATCGCGCTGCGCTGGATCGACGCCGGCTACCAGCCCGCGCTGGCCGAGGTGACCGACACCGCGCTGCGGCTCGGCATGGTACTGGCGCGCCCGGCAAAACCACTGCGCCCGGCACAGTCGAAATCGTAGGGTGGACTCCCGAGTCCACGCGTGAAGCTTGAAAGTTCGTAGCGTGGACTCGCGATTGATGCCGCGACCTAATGCCGGTCAATCAAGCCTCTTGGCTGAGCACGCTCGTACGGCTATGCGACGGATCCAAAACACGTGGACTCGGGCGTCCACCCAACAATCGCCGCAATGCATGGGGTAGCGGAAATTACCGGGCCGCCCCGTCGATCGCCGCCACCAGCGCCCCCAAATCCACCGGCTTCACGAAGTGCTGGTCGAACCCCGCACTGAGCGACAGCACCTTGTCATGCGCCTGCCCATACCCGCTCAGCGCCACGAACAGCGCCGGCCGCGCCGGCGGCAGCGCGCGCAGGCGCCGCACCAGTTCGTAGCCGTCGATCTCCGGCAGGCCGATGTCGAGGATGAAGACGTCAGGCCAATCGTTCTCCGCCGCAATTGCCAGTCCACCATGAGGCGTGCTCGCCGTCGTCACCCTGTGGCCAAAGGCGCCCAGGATCTCGGCCAGCGACTCGGCGGCGTCGACATTGTCGTCGACGATCAGCACGCGCCGGCCGCCGGCCGCCGCGCGTCCCAAGGCGGCCGCCGCGGGCACACCGGGGCCGGCGTCGGCCGGCGTGCCGCTGTCCAGCACGTCGAGCGTGACGCTGAAGGTACTGCCCTTGCCGAGGCCAGCGCTGTAGGCCTCGACCCGCCCGCCGTGCAGCTGCACCAGGCTCTTCACCAGCGCCAGCCCCAGCCCGAGGCCGACCTGCGATCGGTCCGGGGTGCGCAGCTCGTGGGCCAGCATGGCCAGGAACTCGTCCTTGCGTGCGCTCGCCGCGCGCAGCGCCTGTTCGCCGGCCTTTTGGTCGTGGATGTCGGTCAGGGTGCCCATCCAGTGGGTGACGCGTCCGCCGCCGTCGCGGCAGGGCAGGGCGCGGTTGAGCACCCAGCGGTAGCCGTCCGCGTGGTGCACCAGCCGGTGCTCGCATTCGAACGGGGTGTTGTCGGCGAAGCTGCGCTTCCATGCCGCCAGCACGGCGGGTAGGTCGTCCGGATGGATCAGGCTGCGCCAGCCCTCGCCGGCCAGGCGGATCTGCGACAGGCCGGTATAGGCATGCCAGCGCGCGTTGAAGTAATCCTCGGTGCCGTCGACGTTGATCGACCACACCATCTGCGGGATCAGGTTGGTGATGTTGCGGAACTTCTCTTCGCTTTCCTTCAGCGCACGCTCGGCCGCGACCTGGGCCGTGATGTCCATGTGCGCGGCCACGCCGCCGGTGATCGCGCCGTCGCCGTCGCGCAGCGCCTGGGCGCGCACCAGGATCGTCTTGCGCGTCCCGGGCTGCCGAAGGGTTCGATTTCGATGACCGCTTCCGACGTGTCCTCGCCGCAGAGCGCGCGCGAGACCGGCCAGTCGCGCGGCGCGAGCGGCGTGCCGTCGGCGGGCCACCAGCCTTTCCATTCGGCGTACTCGCCGAGGCTGCCGGGAGTGGGGTAATCGCCCCAGATGCCGCGGTTGGCGGCGTTCGACAGGAGCAGCTGGCCCTGGGTGTCGACATACACGATACCGACGGGCGCCGCCTGCAGCAGGCCGTCGAGCTGGCGCCCGCTCTCCTCGGCGCGCTGCGAGGCCGTGGCCGCCACCCGCTGGGTCGCCAGCAATGCCTGTTCGGCCGCCTTGCGCTCGCTGATGTCGACCGCGATGCCGGCGAAACGGCGCCTGCCCGTGACCGGGTCGGCGAACAGCTTGCCGCGCGCGTTGACCCAGACGTCGATGCCGGAGCGCTGCGGGATGCGGTACTCGGTGTCGTACAGGGTCTGGTCGCGGATCGCCGCCCCGATCGCCTCGGCCACCCGCGGCCGGTCCTCGGGGTGGATCATGTTGGTGAAACGCGCCAGCGCCGGGCCGGTGCGCACCAGCGCCGCGTCGACCTGGAACAGGCGCGCGAAGCGCTCGTCGACATGGGTTGCGTAGTCGTCCAGGTCGACCGACCAGGTGCCGATGTTCCCCGACGCTTCCAGCGAGAGGGCGAGGCGCTCTTCGGCCTCCTTGTGGCGCGCCACCGCCTCGATCTTGTCGGTGACTTCGACCACGGTGCAGATCAGGCCGCGCACCGCGCCCTGCTCGTCGCGCAGGGGGCTGTAGGAGAAGGTGAACCAGGCCGGCTCGGGATAGCCGTGGCGCTCCAGCGTGGTTTCGTAGTTCTCGAGGAAGAAGGACTCACCGGCCTGGACGCGCGCCAGGTAGGGCGCGAGGCCGTCCCAGACCTCGTGCCAGACGCGCGCGTACGGGACGGCGAGCGCCCAGTCGACCTTGCGGCCGAGCATGGGAACGTAGGCGTCGTTGAAGAACAGGGAGAGGTCCTCGCCCCAGGCCAGGAAGCTGGGGAAGGACGAGCTGAGCATGATGCCGAGGCCGGTGCGCAGCGAGGCTTCCCAGGTGTCGACCGGCCCCATCGGGTGCAGCGTCCAGTCCGATTCCCGGATGCGTTCGCCCATGCGGCCGCCGTTGTCCAGGAAGGCGTATCGACTGTCTCTACTGTTCACGATTCATCCGGCACGCAAAACCCCGCATTCTACAGAAGTACGGCGAAGCGTTCCGGGCTGAGGCGGGATGGGTGATGCACCAAAATGGTGCGGGCGCGGTCTGTCGGCAACTATATTCAAGTCCCTGACAAAAACGCTCGGCGTCGCTCCAACAGGACTGCGGCACGATCACTTGATCGAGGCGAGCTCGTCCACCTCCGGCGGTCGACAGTGGAATGAATGGCAACGAGAGTCGAGAGGCCCTTGGGGAGAAGTCTTTGGGCCATGGCATCAGTCGGCTGCCAACACGACCGCCGTCCTGATGGCCGGACTGTGCCCGTGTGCGTCCGCTATCGCCCCCCCCTTGCGGCCGATCGTTCACATCTCTCAAACGTCTGCTTTTGACGCGGCAAGCGTCACTCGTTTCAACTCTGCCCACCAATAGCGCTGCTGCATCTTGCCAGGAATTCGTGCTTGAAAGGTGCAGTGGCTTGATATGACCGCATGATACGATCACTACTGCAACTTTTTGTTGCAAGCAAAAAATTACATTCTTTTTTACCGCGAAAAATTTGGGAGACAAAGTGAGATTCACGAAAACGGTATTGAGCATGGCGTTGATGGCGGCTTCTGCAGCATTCGCGCAAAGCAAGCCAGTGGTCCCGTTCCTCGCCACCGGCGGCACGATCGCTATGAAAATCGATCCGGTAAAAAAAGCGCCGGTGCCGGCAATCTCAGGTGACGACCTGCTGGCCACTGTTCCGGATATCGGCAAGTACGCCACGATTGAAGTCAATAACCTGTCGAATGTGCCGTCCGACTACATGGACCCGCCGCGCTGGATCCAGCTGACCAAGGCGGTGCAAGCGGCGCTGGAGCGGCCGGAAGTGTCCGGCGTGATTGTCTCGCACGGGACCGACACCCTGGAGGAAACGGCTTATTGGCTGGATCTGACGGTCAATTCCAGCAAACCCATCGTGCTGATCGGCGCCCAGCGCAATGCCTCTTCCCCGGACTTCGACGGCCCGCGCAACCTGCTCAATGCGGCGCGCATCGCCGTCGACCCGCAATCCAAGGAAAAGGGCGTCATGCTTGCCATGAACAACCAGATCAATGCCGCGCGCTACGTGACCAAAACTCATACCGGCAACGTGGAAACCTTCAACTCGGGCGACTTTGGTTTCATCGGCGAGGTGTACCCGGATCGCGTCATCTATGCCAACGGGCCGCTGCGCCGCCAGCATATCGCGATCAAGACCGACACGATGCCGATGGTGGAAATCGTGCCGATGTACGGCGGCGCCGATGGCATGGCCCTGCGAAGCGCTGTTGATCGCGGTGCCAAAGGCATCGTGGTCCAAGCCCTTGGCATGGGCAACATGAATGCGCCGATGTACGAAGCCGTCAAGTATGCGCTGTCCAAGAGCGTGCCGGTGGTGGTATCGACCCGCGTGCACAATGGCCGCGTCTTGCCTAATTACGGCTTTGTCGGCGGAGGCAAAACGACGTTCGACGCCGGCGCGGTCATGGCCGACGATTTGAAACCGGCCAAGGCCCGCATTCTGCTGATGTTGCTATTGCAAAGCGGCGTTACACGTCAGGCCGACCTCCAAGCCGCTTTCAACAAGTAAGCCGGATTCCGGGCAC
>JBBWZO010000296.1:0-31293 GCA_039649125.1 Massilia sp.
CGGCTGTAGCTCAGCTGGATAGAGTACTTGGCTACGAACCAAGGGGTCGTGGGTTCGATTCCTGCCAGCCGCACCATCAGTTTCAAGAAAATGGCTCAGAAGCGATTCTGGGCCATTTTTCTTTTCCTCCTCCGTTTCCGGAGTCTTTTTGCGGTCTTTCCGGACTTTGCTCGGCTTGACCTCGGATGCTGGGAAGATTGCACGCACTCTTCCCAACTCCGGCACGCTCCGCTATAATGCGTGCCTCGGGCGGCTGTAGCTCAGCTGGATAGAGTACTTGGCTACGAACCAAGGGGTCGTGGGTTCGATTCCTGCCAGCCGCACCACTAGTTTCAAAGAAATGGCTCAGAAGCGATTCTGGGCCATTTTCTTTTCTGCCGAGGTATTCAGCTGCCCAGCGTTCTCTGCACACGTTTTGACCTTGCCGCACACGCGAGTCTTAAACCTGGCTTAGCCCAACACAGGACTCACTCTTCTCTTCACGTAGGACTGCGCCGACGCCACCCAAGCAACACACAGCAGTTTTCCGCTCAACAATTGCTTTATGTGGCGCCTCCTATGAAGCAGGGGCGTTCAGGCGACGCCCAAAGCCGATTTTTCCGCAGCGAATCGGATGTGGCCACTCGGTCACACCTCTTGCACAATTCGCACCGCCGCCTTCCGCTTTGCTAGCATAAAGTCCCCGATTGCCATAACCCAGCCGCAGGACGCGGCTGATTTCTTGCGAGAGGTAGCTATGAAAAAATCTTTAATTGCTGCACTGGTCTTGGCAAGCGCCAACTTCGGCTCGTCGGCACTGGCGCAGACCAATGGCGGCGGCGACATCGGCAATTCGCCGCAGGCACTCGACCTGGTCGACGATACCGCTTTCTTCGGGGACACGTTCAGCGCCGGAAACAACGGGAACAGCTTCGCGGACCGTTTCACCTTCACCGTCGATAACGAAATCCCGATGAACATCGATGCCATCGTCGCCTCGGTGAGCCGCACCGCCGACGTCGGGCTCGACATCACCGGGCTGAACGTGTACGACGATGACGATACCCTGGTTGCGACCGGAACCTCGCTGCTTACCGGGGCTACCGATGTCTGGACCGTATCGGGCGACAACCTGGAGAACGGCGACTACTACATCCGGGTGAACGGCAACCTCGTGTCGGACGAAGGTGCTTCGTTCGGGGGGGCGGTGATGCTCATGCCGGTGCCGGAACCGGAAGCCTACGGCATGATGCTGGGTGGCCTGGGCATCCTGGGCTTCCTGGCGCGGCGCCGCAAGGCCAAACAGGAGTGACATTTCTTGAAGGACCGACGGAAGCGCGCAAGCGCTTCCGTTACCGTATTACCAACTCTTGCCTGCCCCAGGGCGGGCTCAGGTACGCAGCTTCTTGATGATGCTGCGGTTGCCGAGGATTTCCTCGATCTGCTCGAAGCGCACCGGTTTCACCATGTGGTGGTCGAAGCCGGCCTCGAAAGCGAGCTGGCGGTCCTTTTCCTGGCCCCAGCCGGTTACCGCGATCAGGGTCGTCATGCCGCCGCAGGACAGCTTGCGGATGCCGCGCGCCAGGTCGTAGCCCGACATTTGCGGCAGGCCGATGTCCAGGAACGCATAGTCCGGGCAGAAGCGCGCGGCCGCCGCCAGCGCGTCCGGGCCATTGTGGGTGATGACCACGCTGTGCCCCATTGCGGTGAGCAGGGCGCCGATGCTGTTGACGAAGTCGACGTTGTCGTCGGCCAGCAGGATGCGGTACGTCTCGGTGCTGATGAAGGCGGCCGGCGTCGGCTTGCTCAAGGGTTCCGGCTCGACCACGATCGGCAGGCGCACCGTGAAGCGGCTGCCGCAGCCCAGTCCTTCGCTGTAGGCGGCGATCGTGCCGCCGTGCAGCTCGACGAGCTTGCGCGCCAGCGACAGGCCCACGCCCAGCCCGGCATTCGTGCGCTCCAGGGTGGAATCGACCTGGACGAACATCTCGAATACGGAATCGAGCATGTCGGGCGCGAGGCCGATGCCGGTGTCGGACACCTCCAGCACCAGGGTCTTGTCGTCGACCCGGCCCGACAGCGTCACGCGGCCGCCGCGGTTGGTGTACTTGGCGGCGTTGTTGAGCAGGTTCGACAGGATCTGCGCCAGGCGCGTGGCGTCGCCGTGCAGGAACACCGGGCGGTTCGGCAGGTCCAGCGCCAGCTCGTGCCCGTGCAGTTCGATGTAGGACCGCACCACTTCCAGCGCATCGTTCACCACCGCCTTCAGTTCCACGCGGCCCATCTTGATGGCGAACTTGCCGGTATTGATGCGCGACACGTCGAGCAGGTCGTCCACCAGGCGCACCATCTGGCGCAGCTGGCGCTCCATGATGTCGGTGGCGCGCTGGGTGGCCTGGGCGTCGCCGCTGCGGATGCGCAGGATGTCCAGGCCGGTACGGATCGGCGCCAGCGGATTACGCAATTCGTGCGCGAGGGTCGCGAGAAATTCGTCTTTCCTGCGGTCGGCCACGATCAGCGCGTCCTCGGCCTTCTGGCGCACGTCCATCTCGTGCTCGAGGGTACGGTTGGCCGCCTGCAGGGCTTCTGCGCGGCGCCCGATCTCGGCCAGCATGTCGTTGAAGGCCTCGACCAGCACCCCGATCTCGCCGCGCTCGATGCCCGGCACGCGCAGCGTGAAGTCGCGCCGCTGCATCACCTGGCGCGCCACGTTCGTCACCGCTTCCAGCGGCCGCGTGATGGCCGCCTGCAGGCGCGAGGCCACCAGCGCCGCGATGACCAGCGCGCCGAGCATCACGCCGCCGAGGATCAGGCCATAGTTGAGCAGGCGCTCGACCAGGCCGTAGCGCGAGCGCAGGTAGACCGTTCCGATGCGTTCGCCGTTCTCGACGACGCTGTGCCATACCTCGATCTGGCCGCGCGCGATGCGGTAACCCGGGGCCTGCGGGCGCGCCGGCAAGGCGCCGTCCGCGCCGGCCTTGGCGTAGGTGGCGAAGCGCGCGCCGTTTTCGTCATAGACGGCGCCGGCCAGGATCTGCGGACGCACGCGCAGCACGGCCAGTTGCTGGCCGGCGGTGGTGGCGTCGTCGAACGACAGCGCCGGCGCGGTGACGTTGGCCATGATGTCGGCCTGGGTGGTCAGGTCGTCGACCCAGTAGCGCTGGAAGGTGCGCAGGTCGAAGAGCAGCATGGCGACCGACGCCGACAGCAGCGCCGCCAGCGTGGTGAACACGGCCATCTTGATCAGTTTGCTACGGACGGAGCCGGCATCGCGGGCACTCATCAGCTTGTTCCTTTTACCACGCGGTTGGCGACCGTCAGCAGCCGCGAACTGAGTCTCACGTTATTCTTCTCCGCCGAATCGAGCGACACGTCGAACCGCACCCGCTCTTCGATGATCCTGAAATTGATGACGCTGCCGTACTGCAGGCCGAGCTCGCACTCGGTCACGGGCAGCAATGCACCTTGCGCACCGCGCAGGAGGCGCGCGACGCGCGCATTGTCGTTGCCGGCCACGAACAGCAGGTGCACCGCCGCACCCGGTTCCCCTTCGCGCAGAGAGCGCACCTGGATCGGGCGTCCGCGCACCGGGCGGCCAGCGACGACACGGGCCAGTTCCGCCGCCATCTCCTCTGAGCCGATCACGCCGATCGTCACCGGAGACGCACTGTCGGCGAAAGCGCCGGCCGGGAACTCGGCATAGCCGAGGAATTTATACAGGAAGGCGGCCTTGACCTGGCGCTCCAGTGCCTGGTGGGTGCCGCCCTGCGCCATGGCAGCAGGCGGCAGCGCGGCGCCCGCCGCCAGCAGCGCGGCTGCGCATGCCAGCATCCAGCCGGCCACCCGTCCCCGGAAGGGGCGGCTGGAACGCGGGAACGGCAATCGGGAAAAGCGGTGTCGAATCATTGGCCGGGGTTAAATTTGCAGGTCGCTGCACCATCGCTGCGTCCCTCATGCGGCGGGCGTACACCCGGCTCGCCCGACTGGGAACGCCGGTCGCCGCACGTAGCTGCCGGACAATGCCGTCCGGGCGGCCAAATCGCTGCCGGTACGGCACGCCTGGGGCGCATGATAGCTCGGCGTACTGAATTGTGACAGCATTACCTGCGGCCAGGAAACCTTGACGCCACAAAATCCGTCCATCCATGCCGGCCCATTACGGCTCGCCTGCCTTACTGCTTGCAAACTGCCTGGGAAACATGCCACGCTAAGTTTGCCATAGTAAAACATTTTCTTACATGCACCAAGCGAGGCGTGCCCGTGCGCCGCCTCTCGTGGTATACGGAAACCACATGACTGTCATTGGAAATGAAAATTGGAAAGCTTCCGTACCTCAATACATAATGCACCTGTCTCCTCTATTGTCCTCCTCGGAAAATAGATTCAGCCCGCTCTTGCAGCGGGCTTTTTTTTGCCCCGGCCGTGCGCAACCGTTCCATGTTGCTATCATCTGGTCAGCCGCGCCCTCCGGCGCGCCATGAGGAGGATGCCTTGTCCAACCACCCCGGCAGCACCGGCAGCACTGGCAGCCACCACCGCGCGCTCGAATTCTGGTTCGAATTCGGCAGCGCCTACAGCTACCTGGCCGCGATGCAGGTCGAAGCGCGTGCGCGGGCCGCCGGCATCACCCTGCACTGGCGCCCCTTCCTGCTGGGCCCGATCTTCGAACGCCTGGGCTGGACCACCTCCCCCTTCGTGCTGCAGCCGGCCAAGGGACGCTACATGTGGCGCGACATGGAGCGCGAAGCCGCCCGGCTCGGCCTGCCATTTCGCCGTCCTTCGGTCTTCCCGCGCCGCGCCCTGCTGCCGATGCGGGTTGCCACCCTGGGCGCCGGCGAACCCTGGATGGCCGAATTCTGCCGGCGCGTGATGCGCCAGAACTGGGTGGCGGACCGCGACATCGACAACGAGGAAGCAGTGCGCAGCGCCCTGCAGGGGCTGGTGCCGGATGCCGGGCAGGTCGTTGCCGCCGCGCTGAAGCCGGCCAACAAGCTGCGCCTGCGCGCCAATACCGACGAGGCCGAGGCACGCGGCATCTTCGGGGCACCGAGCTTTTTCGTGGGTGACGAACTGTTCTGGGGGAACGACCGGCTCGATGCCGCGCTTGCCATGGCGGCGGGCGGCGCCTGAACCTGCCCGCCCGCTTCGTTCCTACCCGGCGCCTGCGGCCATGGCTGCACGGCGCTGCGCTCCAGCGCGCCGCCACCGGTGCGCCATTTAGTGTACGATTCGGCCATATTTTTGAATACACAACAGGCCGATTCCCATGCTTTCTTCAGGTAAGCCCGCACCTACCGTTTCCGCCTACGACTGGAGCGTCAGTACGCTCGGCGAGCCCGCCGGCTGGCCGCAGCCGCTGCGCGTGGCTGCCGACCTGATGTTCAATACACCGCTGCCGATGCTGATCCAGTGGGGACCGCAGTCTATCGTGCTGTGCAACGAGGCCTATGGCGCACTGGCCGGCCCCGGCTTTGCGCGCGTTCCCGGCGGCACCGTCCCGGGCGTGCTGCCGCCCCCGTTCGCCGCCGCCCAGAACGCCGGCGCACGCGCATGGCGCGGCGAAGCGGCCCAGGTGCGCGGCGCGGCCGTGCGTTTCGGCGCCGGCGGCGAGCAACGCTACGACCTGTACCTGACCCCGATCCCGCTCGACGGCGCGGTCGGAGGCGTCCTGTGGGCGCTGGCCCCGGCGACCGAGGAGGCGGCAGCCGGCCCGGCCGCCGATCCCGGCACCCTGCACATCCTCGTGGTCGAGGACAACCTCGACTCCCAGTACCTGGTCTGCGAAATGCTCAAGGCCTTCGGCTACGAAGCCGACGGCGTGGCCCATCCGGACGACGCGCTGGCGCGCCTCGCGGCCAACCCTTACCAGGTCCTGTTCACCGACGTCAGCCTGCCGGGCATGTCCGGGGTTGACCTGGCGCGCGAGGCGCTGGCGCGCTACCCGCACCTGAAGGTCATTTTCGCCTCGGGCTATGGCGACATGCTGCTGCGCCACCTCGACTTCCCCTACCAGTCCCTGCAAAAGCCGTATGAACTCGACCAGCTGCAGAACGCGCTGGGCCAGGTTGCCGACCAGATGCGGATGGGCGCCTGAGTGCGCCCCGTGCACGCCCGACCAAGCGGATCGGCCTGGCAGGCATGGCCGCCGGCTCCCCTGCCCGGCCGCCGGACCGGGTGCGCACCAATGACGCCGCCGGCTGAAACGGTGCGCATGGGACCGGGCGCGCCTGCCCGGGGCCTGTCCTGCGCGGAGGGCGCATCGTGAGCAACGAGCGCGACGACCTCGAACTGATGCGCTCGGCCGCACTGCGCAACGCCACCAGCGTCATGGCGGCACGCCAGCGCGCCGAGGCCGAACTGATGGCGGCCAAGGAAGCCCTGCGCCAGGCCAACGAGCGCATGGAAAACATGCTCGAAAGCCTGACCGACGCCTTCTGCGCGGTCGACTTCGAGTGGCGCATCACCTACGTCAACGGACGCGCCCTCGAATTGCTCGCCCCGCTGGGCAAGACCCGCGAAGGACTGCTCGGCCACAGCCTGTGGGACCAATTCGAGGAGCTCGACGGCAGCAACCTGGCGGTCGAACTGCGCCGCGCGATGGCGTCGCGCCAGACCGGCAGCCGCGAGTTCTTCTATCCGCGCCTGGCCAGCTGGATCGAGGCGCGCATGTACCCGTCCCCCGACGGCCTGACCCTGTATTTCCACGACGTCACCCAGCGCCGTATCGACCAGCAGGCTCTGATCGACAGCAACGTGCGCCTGCAGGTGGCGCTCGCCGCCGGCCGCCTTGGCGACTGGCGCTGGGACGCCGCCAGCGACCGCGTCTTCCTGGGCGAGCGCGCCGCCGCCATCCTTGGTCTGGAACCGGAAACCCCGCATCCCTGGTCGGTGCTGCGCGCACGGCTCGACGAACCCGACCGCGAAGCGGTGCGGCGCGCGGTGCTGCACGCCTTTGCCAGCCAGACCGACCTGAACATCGAATGCCGGCTGCTCGCGAACGGCGGCGCGGCGCGCTGGATCGCCCTCACAGGGCGCGCCGACTACGCCAATCCGGCCGAGCGCGACAGCGTGCTCGGCATGACCGGCGTCGTGCAGGACGTCTCGACCCGCAAGAATGTCGAGGACAGCCTGCGCCAGAGCGAGGAAGTGCTGCGGGCGCTGGCCAACACGATCCCGCAACTGGCCTGGATGGCCCAGGCCGACGGCGCCATCGTCTGGTTCAACGAGCGCTGGTACGAGTACACCGGCACCACGCCGGAAGGCGCGACCGGCTGGGGCTGGCAAAACACGGTCGAGCCCGAGGCGCTGCCCGCCATGCTGGCACACTGGCGCGCCTCGATCCGCAGCGGCGAACCGTTCGAGATGGAATACCCGATCCGCGGCGCCGACGGCCAGTACCGCTGGTTCCTGACGCGCGTGAACGCGGTGCGCGACCGCCATGGCATCGTGGTACGCTGGTTCGGCACGAATACCGACGTCGACCAGGTCAAGCGCGCCGAACAGGCGCTGCGCGAAGAATCGAAGGTACTGGAATTGCTCAACAGCACCGGCAGCGCGCTGGCCACGACGCGCGACCTGCGCTCGCTGCTGCAGGCGGCCACCGATGCCGCCAGCGGCATCGCCGGCGCCCGCTTCGCCGCCTTCTTCTACCATGGCAAGGAAAGCGACGGACCACCGCATTCCCCGCACTTCTCGCTCTACACCGTGTCCGGCGGCACCGCCAACGAGTTCCAGAGCTTCGGCGAGCCGCAGGCCACCGCCCTGTTCGGCCCCGCCTTCCGCGGCGCCGGGCTGGTGCGCTCGAACGACATCACCGACGATCCACGCTATGGCCAGTCATCGACGCAATTCAGCCTGCTGTCGGGCCAGCCGACCGTGCGCAGCTACCTGTCGGTGCCGGTCACGGCCGGCTCGGGCGAAGTGCTGGGGACGATGTTCTTCGGCCACCCGGAGCCCGGCGTCTTCACCGAACGCACCGAGCGCATCGTGCGCGGCATCGCGGCCCAGGCGGCCGTGGCGCTGGACAACACGCGCCTGTACGAGGCGGCCCGGCAGGCCGCCGAAGAGCGCAAGGTGCTGCTCGAGAGCGAGCGCGAGGCGCGCGCCGAGGCCGAGCGCTCGAGCCAGATGAAGGACGAGTTCCTGGCCACGCTGTCGCACGAACTGCGTACGCCGCTCTCGGCCATCCTCGGCTGGGCCCAGGTGCTGCGCCGCGGCGGCAAGGACGAGGCCGATCTGCAGCGCGGCCTGCAGACCATCGAGCGCAACGCGCGCGCCCAGGCGCAACTGATCGAAGACCTGCTCGACATGAGCCGCATCACCTCGGGCAAGGTATTGCTCGACATGCAGACGCTCAGTCCCCAGGGCTTCGTCGACGCCGCCATCGAGACCGTGCGTCCGGCGGCCGACGCCAAGGACATCCGCATCGAAAAACAGTATGCCCGGGGCAGCGGCACGGTCGCGGGCGACCCCGCGCGCCTGCAGCAGGTGGTCTGGAACCTGCTCTCGAACGCGATCAAGTTCACACCCCGGGGCGGCCAGGTGAGGGTCGAACTGGGCGCACGCGACGGCTCGGTCGCGATCACCGTGCGCGACACCGGCGCGGGCATCCGCCCGGAATTCATCACCCACGTCTTCGAGCGCTTCCGCCAGGCCGACGCCTCGATGACGCGCCGCCACGGCGGCCTCGGGCTGGGCCTGTCGATCGTCAAGCACCTGGTCGAGCAGCACGGCGGCCTGGTCCGCGCCGAGAGCCCGGGCGAGGGTCTCGGGTCGAGCTTCACCATCGAACTGCCGCTGGCCAAGGAAATCTCCAGCAAGGCGTCGGCGCGCAGCCGCATGATCGCCAGCGCCCCGCCGCCGGCCGCGCCGGAATTGACGCTGCGTGACCTGACCGGGGTCTCGGTACTGGTCGTCGACGACGACCGCGACGCCCGGGAACTGATCCTGCGCATCCTGACCGACTGCCATGCCCGGGTGCGCATCGCCGCCAGCGCGCGCGAAGCCTTCGAGGCGCTCCAGGCCGACCTGCCGGACCTCCTGATCAGCGACCTCGGCATGCCCGAAGTGGACGGCTTCGAACTGCTGTCCTGGGTACGCGCCCTGCCGCGCGACCGCGGCGGCCTGCTGCCGGCGGTGGCGTTGACGGCCTTCGCCCGCTCCGAGGACCGCCTGCGCGCCCTCGAAGCCGGGTTCAGCTCCCACATTTCCAAGCCGGTCGAGCCGAGCGAACTGATCGCCGCAGTCGGCTCGCTGGTGCGTCCGGAGGGCGCCCGTCCAGGTAGCGCGAAACGATTGTGAAGTTCCTACTACCGGACGCGGCGCTGTCCTACAAGAAATTTTGAGCCCTTTGCTAGACTACTTGAAGTGGGAAAGTTGGATTACTTGAATGAAATTTGTTTCCATCCAGTACCTATTTCGACGAGAAGAAGCATGCCGAGCAGACAAGAAATTTTGAACGCAAAGATCCTGGTCGTAGACGATTCGCCAGACAATATCGAACTGATGGAAGAGATATTGCGCGAGGAAGGCTACAGTAATGTCAGCTCGACCATGGAGCCCGAGCAAGTCTGCCCGCTGCACCGCGAGCACAACTACGACCTGATCCTGCTCGACCTGCAGATGCCCGGACTGAACGGCTTCCAGGTCATGAAAAGCCTGAAGGAAATCGAAAAAGGCGGCTATTTGCCGGTACTGGCGCTCACCGCCCAGCCGAGTTTCAAGATCGCGGCGCTGGAAGCCGGCGCCCGCGACTTCATCAGCAAGCCGTTCGACCTGCTGGAAGTACACAAGCGCATCCACAACATGCTGGAAGTGCGCCTGCTCTACAAGGAACTGGCGCAGTACAGCCGCGCCCAGCAGGAACTGGCCCTGCACGACGCCCTCACCGGCCTGCCGAACCGCCGCCTGCTCGAGGACCGCATCGAAACGGCACTGCAGCACGCCAACCGCAGCCACGCCAAGGCGGCCATCATGTACCTGGACCTGGACGGCTTCAAGGCGATCAACGACACCTATGGCCATGCCTACGGCGACGAGATCCTGAAAATGGTGTCGCAGCGCCTGCTCGCCTCCTCGCGCAAGGAAGACACGGTGGCGCGCCTGGGCGGCGACGAATTCATGGTCGTGCTGGGCGACATCCACAGCCTGGCCGACGCCCAGGGGCCGGCCTCGAAACTGGTCGAGGCGCTGTCCGAGCCCTTCTTCATCAACGACCTCACGCTGCGCCTGTCGACCTCGATCGGCATCAGCATCTATCCGGACGACGCAGAATCGGTCGACGCCCTGATCAGCATCGCCGACTACGCGCTGTACGAAGCCAAGCGGGCGGGCAAGAACCGCTTCTGCTCGACCGCAGGGTCGCGCCAGGTGGCGGTCAAGCCGACCCCGAAGCAGGCGGTGGAGCTGGCGCCGCACAGGTAAACACCGCAGGGGTGGATAGTCACCCTGCGGCGTCGCGCGCAGACCCTTAACTGTAGGGTGGACTCCCGAGCCCACCCGGCGACCGTTGATGTTCAGCCTGTTCAGGCAAGCACTCCCAAAAAACGACAACGGCGCACGCCCCGCACTGCCGCGGGTCCGGACGCCGTTTGATATATATGGCGGACGCACCGCGCCGGCCAGTCCGAGATCAAGCCGTCCCGATATCCTTTGGCTCGGTTTCCTTGGTGCCTACGTTAGTCTGGCCGCAGGCTTCCTGGTTGTGCGCGGCAATCGCGGCCGCCCCCTGGTGGTCGCGGCTCGCCTCCACCTTGTCCGGAGCCACTTCGATGCGCGTGATGCCGGCGTCCACCGAGATCGGGTCGCTGGCCGGGAAGGTCATCTCGACCGCCTCGTCGAGCAGGGTTTCCTTTGCGGCTTCGCTGGTGGTGGGATGCTCGGCGCTGGCCATCATCTCGATGGCGACGGCGTGGCTGACGATCTTCAGCTGGGCCAGCTGGCGGATGGTGCTCACGCCGAATGCTTCCTGTAGTGCGTTGGCCTCTTTCTCGCCGACGCCGTTGAGCGCGGTCAGCGGGGCATCCACCAGTTCGCGCAGGGATTTGCCATGGTACTGCTCGGTAACAATGGTATTGATATTCATGTTTGTCCTCTTTCTTAAGTAGGCGGCCTGTCCACTCCCATTGACACGGTCGAACCGGACACGGTTCCACTATCGCACAGGGCAGGCGTGCCGTATGTGCGGTGTCGAACACGCGCACGGCCGCACGATTGCCTGAAAGTATCGTAAATTGACGTGCTATTATTTGTGTCGCTAAAGTATGTCTTTACTTTGGAAAACTAGGCCTCTCTGCTATCCTTTCGATCCGGCAGAATTCAGGCCTATTCCGACGAACGCAGCAGGAACGACGTGTCCATAACCGACAAACCCAAGATTCTGGTCGTCAATGACGATGCCGCCAGCCTGCTGGCCCTGACCAGCCTGCTCGACCAATGGGCCAACGAAACCGGCTATTCGGTGCTGGCCGCGCGCTCCGGCCAGGAAGCGCTGCGCCAGGTGCTGCTGCACGACTTCGCCGTCATCATCCTCGACGTCAACATGCCTGGCATGGACGGCTTCGAGACGGCCGAGGCCATCCACCAGCGTGCGCGTTCGGCCGACATCCCGATCATTTTCGTGACGGCTTTCCTGGCCGACGAGATCGACCGTCTGAAGGCTTACCAGCGCGGCGCGGCCGACTTCCTGTTCACGCCGGTCATCCCGCAGATCCTGCACGCCAAGGTGTCGGTGTTCGTGGCGCTGGCCAACAAGAACGAACAGCTGCGGCGCCAGGCCGACAAGCTGTCGCAGCGCACGCTGGAGCTGACGGCGACCAATGAGCGCCTGATGAGCGAGATCGAGGAGCGCCAGGCTGCCGAGCGCAAGAGCCATGCGAAGGACGAGTTCCTGGCGATGCTCGGCCACGAGCTGCGCAACCCGCTGTCGGCCATCTCCAGCGCCGCGGCGCTGATCGACATGCCGGGCGCACCGGCCGAGATGGGCTCGCGGGCGCGCCAGATCATCCAGCGCCAGAGCCAGCACCTGTCGCGCATCGTCGACGACCTGCTCGACCTGTCGCGCGCGATGTCGGGCAAGATCCTGCTGTCGCGCAAGCCGGTCGACCTGGCCAGCCTGGTCGGCGCCTGCCTCGACACCTTCCGCGCCACCGGGCGCACCGGCGGCTACCGCATCAACGTCGACCTCGAGCAGAACTGGGTCGACGGCGACCCGACGCGCCTGGAACAGGTCGCGACCAACCTGATCGACAACGCACTGAAATACACGCCTGCCGGCGGCACGATCGACATCTCCATCGGCGCCGCTACCGACGACGTCCTGCTGACGGTACGCGACACCGGCGTGGGCATCGCCCCCGACCTCCTGCCCCACGTGTTCGACGTGTTCGTCCAGGGCACCATCAGCCTCGACCGCGCACAAGGCGGCCTAGGCATCGGCTTGTCGCTGGTGCGCCGCCTGGTCGAACTGCATGGCGGCAGCGTCAGCGCCACCAGCGGCGGCGCCAGCGAGGGCAGCACCTTCACCATCCGCCTGCCGCGCACCCAGGCGCCGCAAAACACGGCTCCAGGTGCCGCCCAGGCCGCCGAATCGAGCGCGCGTCCTGCGGTCCTGCTGATCGAGGACAACGAGGACGGCCGCGAAATGATGGCGACCATGCTCGAGGTGTACGGCTACCCGGTACTGCAGTCCGGCGACGGCCTCGATGGCGTGGCGCTGGCCACCGCCCACCTGCCGGGGGTCGCCCTGGTCGACATCGGCCTGCCCGGCATCGACGGCTACGAGGTGGCGCGCCGCCTGCGCGCGAACCCCGCCACCGCCGCGATGCGCCTGATCGCGCTGACCGGCTACGGCCTGGCCGAAGACCAGCGCCGCGTGCTGGAAGCGGGCTTCGACATGCACCTGGTGAAGCCGGTCGACATTACCCAGCTGCTGGGCGCGCTCGGCGAGCCGGCCGCGTTTCCGGCGACGGCGGGCTGATCCTGCCCGCCCGGCACCCGCCCGGGCGTACACGAGAAACGACAACAGGCCGCACGGCGCCAGCGCACCGTGCGGCCTGTTCGCATGGCGAGGCCACCGCACATGCGGGCGGCCCGCCCGCGCCTCCACGGCACCAATACCCGCCGCCGCTGCTACTCCTCGCTTTACCGCCCGCTTCGCCGCTCTTTACTGCGACGCTTCGATTTCCTTCTGGCGCGCCTGCATCTCCTGGCCGAGCGCGGCCATATCCAGCTTCAGCTCGCGGGTTTTCGGGAACATTTCCTCTTCTTCTTCCTTGACGTGGTGCTCGATCATTTCACCCAGCACTTTTACCTTGGCGTCGTACAGCTCGTCGCCCGGGTCCATTTCCATGATCTGGGCGATCAGGTCCTTGGCCGACGCGTGTTCGACGACGGCCTCGTCGACCATGTCCTCGGTCTCGTCACTGGCCTCGCGGGTGGCCGGATAGAAGATTTCTTCCTCGATCGTGGTGTGCATGATCAGGGCGTTGCAGATTTCGTCGGCCAGCTTTTTCTTGCTGACCTTGGCGCGGTCGGTCATGTTTTCGAACCGCTCGAACATCTCTTCGACTTCGCGATGCTGCTGGGTCAGCAGTTCAACGGCGTCGATTGGTGCGCTGGCGTTGTTTGGCATGGGAACTCCCTGAAGTTAAAGTTTGAACAAGACGTCCAGGGCTCCAGCATCGTCCGAAACGGCCCTCTCGACCGTTCGGCAGCGCACGCTGCGACGCCGTCGCCTGCACCGCGGTGTTCCCCGCAGTGTGCCCCTCTTGGACGAAGCTGTTGTATGATTTGGGAAACATTCAACCGAGCCCACGATGACCACACCGGAACCGCATCACCCTGACCCGGAACTGGAACGGCTGGTTGCCGAACGCACCGCCGAGCTGACCGAGTTGGTCGCCCACCTGATGAATTGCTGGGACGACGACCGGCGCCTGCTCGCGCGCAAGCTGCACGACAGCCTGGGCTCGTCGATGACGGCGCTGACCATGCACCTGGGCCTGCTATCGAAGAGCCTGCTCGATCCCAAGGCGCTCGAGCGCGCGGCCCAGATGAAGACCCTCCTGAACGGCATCATCGAGACCAACCGCAAGGTGCAACTGACGCTCTGGAACGACAAGCTCGAGTTTTTGGGGATCAAGGCGGCGCTGGCCGAACTGGTGGCCGAGTTCGGCCAGGAACACGGCCTGGAGGCGCGCGTCAGCCTGCCCGACGACGACGACGCCTATTCGCGCGCCCAGGGCGTGGCCCTGCTGCGCTGCGCGGAAGAAGGCCTGCGCAATGCCCGCGAACACGCCCAGGCGCGCAAGGTCGAAGTCATCCTGGACGACGACGGCGACCAGTTGATGCTCACCGTGCGCGACGACGGCATCGGCCTGTCCGATCCGCCTGCACCGGAATCGCTCCACTGCCACGGCCTGCGCCTGCTGCGCGAACGCGCCCGCGCACTGGGCGGCAGCGTGCACCTGGCGCCAGGCAGCGACGGCGGCACCCTGCTCACCATGATCCTGCCGCGCCACCCGGCGGCATGAGCCCGGCGGCCGGCGCCGCCGGCCCTCCTTCAATGCAGCTTGACCAGCGGCGTCGTGCGCCGGATCAGGAAGCGCGCCAGCGCCAGCAGGCCGGTGCGCATCGAGCCGAGCACGGCCTGGTGGTGCATCAGGTGCAGGCTGGTGTACATCAGGCGCGCCATCGTGCCCTCGACGAACCAGCTCATGCCGCGCAGCGAACCCATCAGGCTGCCGACGCTGGTCGTCTTGCCTAGCGAGACGAGCGAGCCGTAGTCGCGGTAGACATAAGGTTTGTCCAAAGGCGTCTGGCCCTTGGCGCGGCGGATGAAACCCTTGAGCAGGTAGTCGGCCTGCTGGTGCGCGGCCTGGGCGCGCGGCGGCACCGGCTTGCCGGAGGCATCCACGCAGAAGGCGCAGTCGCCCATCGCATACACGTCGGGCACGCCGCGTACGCGCAACTGCCCGTCAACCTCGATCTGGCCGCCCCTGGTGGTCGGCAGCCCCAGGGTGCCGAGGAATTCCGGCGCGCGGATGCCGGCCGCCCAGACGCACAGGCTGGTCGGATAGACGTTGCCGTCGCTGTCGAGCACGCGGTCGGGTTCGATCCGGGCCACGCGGCAGTCGGTGACGACGTGGATGCCGCGCTGGTTGAGGAGCTTCAGCGCGGCGCTGGAGACCCGTTCGGGCAGCGGCGCCAGCACCCGGGGCGCCCCTTCCAGCAGCGTGATGCGCACGTCGCGCTCGACCTGCAGCCGCGAGAAGCCGTAGGTCGCGTACACGCCGGAGGCTTCGCGCAGTTCGGCCGCCAGTTCGACGCCGGTGGCGCCGCCGCCGATGATGACCACGTCGAGCGGCTCGCCGCCCCCGCCGCGCTCCTCGCGCGCCTGCTCGGCCACGGCCATCAGGCGCAGCAGGCGCAGGCGGAAGCGCTCGGCGTCCTCGGTGACGTTCAGGGACATCGTGTGTTCGCGCGCGCCCGGCACGCCGAAGTAATTGGCCGTGCTGCCGACCGCGATGACCAGCGAGGAATACGTAATGCGCCGCTCCTGCAGCACGTCTTCGCCGTCCGAAGCGCGCACCGCACCGACGGTCAGCCGGTGGTTGGCGGCGTCGAGCGCCGTCATCGGGCCATAGACGAAGGTGAAGCCGTTATCGTGGGCCAGCATCTGGTAGGACAGGCCCTCCTGGTGGATATCGAGCGTGCCGGCCGCGACTTCGTGCAGCGAGGGCTTCCAGATGTGGTATAGCCGGCAATCCACCAGCGCTACCTTCTTGGGACCGAGCTTGCGCCCGAGTTTGCAGGCCAGTTCCAGCCCGCCTGCCCCGCCACCGACGATCACGATTTCGCTCAGCAAGCTACCCTCCATCCGTTACGCCACCGGCAAAGCCGGTTTCATTGGCTACATGGCAAGTGTACACCCGCAGGGAAAATCCGCGTGCACGGCCGCCCGGCGCGCCGTGCGTCAGTGGCCGTGACCGTGGCCGTGACCATGGCCATGGCCGCGCCCATGCTTGTCGTGTTTATCGTGTTTATCGTGTTTATCGTGTTTATGGTGTTTATCGTGCCTGTCGTGGTGCTCCACATAGCGCACGGTGCGGACATGGCGCTCCACCACCGGGTGACCGTGATGGCGCTCGCGGTAACGCGGCGCATAGGTGTTGGTGTACCAGTCGTCGCGCACGAACATCACCGGACGGGCGCAGGCGCCGTAGCGGCCGCAGTAGCGCTTCCAGTTCTTGCGGTGGCCGGGCGGCACGCGCAGGTAGATCGGCTCGGCGCGGTAGTGCACTTCGCGCACCTCGCGCACCACCACCGGTTCGGTGTAGACGACGGCCGGGCGGCCGAAGTCGCCGATGTCGAGCCGGCCGTAGAAGCCGGGCTGGCCGACGCTGATGCTCACGCTGGTCTGGGCCAGGGCAGGAAGGGATGATGCCAGCAGGGCGGCACCGAGAAGCAGGGAACGGATGGGGATGGTCATGGCGGTACTCACATTGTCATATTGTTATATTGTGTGAACTCTAACATCTCCAGCAGGAAACCTTTGTACGTTGCAACACACATTTACAAATCTGGTTCGCGGTTGAAAGACTTGTCGCACGGAATAGGCTTTGTGGCATCCCGACGTGCTTGCCGCTACAATCGCCGCAACGTTATCCAGTCGACGAGGCTTTCATGATCTCCAAACTTCTTCCGGTGGCCGGCGCCTGCCTGTTCGCCGCAGGCGTGGCCCACGCCCAGGTCGGCGCGACCCTCGACCTGGGGACGACCGGTGTCGGCGCCCACCTGGTGCTGCCCCTGTCCCCCACCCTCAACGGCCGCCTCGGCGTGAATTACTTCAAGCACGATTTCACCCAGCGCTCCGGCCAGGTCGACTACCGGCTCGACGGCAAGCTGCAGACCGTGGATGCCCTGCTCGACTGGTATCCGCGTACCGGCAGCAATTTCCGCGTGACCGGGGGCGTGTTCTACAATGACACGCGCTTCGACGCCATCGCCGAACCGGCCCAGGTGGGCAGCTTCACCCTGAACAACACCCGCTACAATGCCGCCGATGTCGGCATCCTGGTCGGCAAGGTCGATTTCCGCAAGGCCGCGCCCTATCTCGGCATCGGCTGGGGCAATGCCCTGAGTAGCGAGCGCGGCTGGAGCCTCGGCGCCGACATCGGCGCGTTCTACCAGGGGGAGGCGCGCGTCACCCTGCGCAGCGTGGGGTGTAGCGTGCTCAGCGCGCTCTGCCAGCGCCTGGCGCAGGACGTGGCCGCCGAGCAGGCGCGCCTGGCCGGCGACGTCTCGGACTACAAGGTCTATCCGGTGCTGCGCGCCAGCCTGTCCTACCGTTTTTAGGCTGGCTTGCGCGGGGCGGCAGCGGTGCGCACGCCGGCGCCGAACCCCGCTATCATGAGGGTGAAGGAGGTATCCGCCATGAAGCTGCGTGCCCTGCGCTGGAGCGCCATCGCCCTTGCCTGCCTGCTTGCCACCGCCTGCAAGGACCGCAACGAACCGGTCAAGCCGATCGCGACGAATCCGCTCGTCCTCTTCCTCGACTTTTGAACCGGCGCAGCCGGGCGCTACCGGCGTCGCCGGAGGTGCAGCCGGGTCGTGCCAATGCTTCGCATCGGTGCGTCGCCTCGCCGGGTCGCGCCGTTACCTCGCGCCATGACGTCGAATTCCCTGCCTGCCGCCGCGCAGCAGGGTAAACTGTCGGCTGTTCCAATTTGCCCAAGGTTTCCATGTCGTTCTCCTCGCTCGGCCTCATCGACCAGCTCATCCATACTCTCGAGACGCTTGCCTATAAAAATCCGACCGCTGTCCAGTCGCAGGCGATTCCCGCCGTGCTGGCCGGCCGCGACGTCATGGCCGCGGCCCAGACCGGCACCGGCAAGACGGCCGGCTTCGCCCTGCCGCTGCTGCAGCGTCTCGCCAAGAACAGCAAGAACCTGGTGCCGAACGCCGCGCGGGCGCTGGTACTGGTGCCCACGCGCGAGCTGGCCGAGCAGGTGCATACCAGTTTCACGGCCTACGGCGCCGGCCTGCCGCTGCGCACCATGGTCGCCTACGGCGGCGTCAGCATCAACCCTCAGATGATGCACCTGCGCAAGGGCGTCGACCTGCTGGTGGCCACGCCCGGCCGCCTGCTCGACCTGCAGCGCCAGAACGCGCTGAAGCTGAACGGCGTGCAGATGCTGGTGCTGGACGAGGCCGACCGCATGCTCGACCTCGGCTTCTCGCGCGAACTCGACCAGATCCTGGCCGCGCTGCCGAAACGCCGCCAGACCCTGCTGTTCTCGGCCACCTTCTCCGACCCGATCCGGGCGCTGGCGAACAGGCTGCTGCAGGACCCGGTCCGCATCGAGACGGCGCCACGCAACACCACGGTCCAGGCCATCAGGCAGTGGGTGGTACCGGTCGACAAGAAGCGCAAGCCGGAACTCTTCCTGCACCTGCTGAAGAAGCACGGCTGGGGCCAGGTGCTGGCCTTCGCGAAGACCCGCAAGGGCGTCGACGACCTGGTCGACCTGCTGCAGGCGAAGCGGATCGCGGCCGATTCGATCCACGGCGACAAGCCGCAGCCGGCGCGCCTGCGCGCGCTCGAGCGCTTCAAGGCCGGCGAAGTCAAGGTGCTGGTCGCCACCGACGTCGCCGCGCGCGGCCTGGACATCGACGATCTGCCGGTGGTGGTGAACGTCGACCTGCCGATCGTGGCCGAGGACTACGTGCACCGCACCGGCCGCACCGGCCGCGCCGGCGCCTCCGGGGAGGCGGTGTCGCTGGTCTGCGCCGACGAAGTGCAGCAGCTGGCGGCCATCGAACTGCTGACGAAGCAGACCCTCAAACGCGTCGAGGAAAGCGGCTTCGAGCCCGACCATCGGGTGCCGGAGACGAACGCCAGCGGCGAGATCGTCAAGAAGCCGAAAAAGCCGAAGAAGCCGAAGGGCGAGGCGAAGGTGGTGACGGAGGATGTGCGGTTCAGGCGTTGAGTGTTCGGAAGCGGCGCGAGGTTTCGGTGGGTGGTTGAACGCGTGGGCGGCGTATCCGTCAACACGAATCAGACCACCCGAGCTCTCGATCATCTACCGGTCCTGCGCCGCCCACGCGTTCAACCAGCCACCGAACAGACGCGATGCTGGCAGCACGCAAACGAAAGAATATTTCACCAGCAGCCGCTCATTGAAATACTCTTTCACCTCAGCGTCAGCGTAAACTTGCGCACCCCCTCCTCCCCTGTCGGCTGCACGACGAACCCCAGCTTGCGCACCAGCCCGATGATGCGGTTGTTCTGCGGCAACGCTTCGCCGACGATCTCGCGCGTGCCGCGCATCCGGCAGTAATCGATCAGCTTCTGCATCAGGATCTTGCCCAGCCCCATGCCCGTCAGGTCGGAACGCACCGTCACCGCGAATTCGGCGCTGATATTGTCCGGGTCCGCCACCACGCGCCCGACGGCCAGGGTTTCCGGCAGGCCGTCGGGGCCGGGGCGGGTGGCGATGAAGGCCATCTCGCGGTCGTAGTCGATCTGGGTGAAGCGCGCCAGCTGCGAGGGGTTGAGCTCGCGGATGCGCACGAACATCCGGTAGCGCACGTCGTCGGCGGTGAGCGCGTCGAAGAATTTCAGGTGGGCCGGGCCGTCCTCCGGCCGCACCGGCCGCAACAGCAGCGGCGCGCCCTGCCATTCGATGGTTTCCTCGAGTTCGCGCGGATAGGGGCGGATCGCCAGCCGGTCGAGCGTGCTGCCGGAGCGGTCGGCCATCGCCAGGCGCATGCGCGCGTCCAGCACCACGGCGCCGCTGGCGTCCGCCAGCAGCGGGTTGATGTCGAGTTCGACGATTTCCGGGATGTCCGAGACCAGCCGCGAGACCTGCACCAGGGTCGCGAGGATGGCGTCCATGTCGGCCGGCGGGCGGTTGCGGTAGCCGGCCAGCAGGCGCGCCACGCGGGTGCGCCCGACCATGTCGCGCGCCAGCACGGCGTTCAGCGGCGGCAGCGCCACCGCGTGGTCGTCCGCCACCTGCACCGCCATCCCGCCCTGGCCGAACAGGATCACCGGGCCGAACACCGGGTCGGTGGCCGCGCCCAGGATCAGTTCGTGGCCCTCGGGCCGGCGCGCCATCGCCTGCACCGAAAAACCCTCGAAGCGCGCATCCGGGCGCAGTTCGTGGAAACGCTTGCGCACGCGCTGGGCCGCCGAGCGCACCGCCTGCTCGGAGTCGAGGTCGAGCGCGACCCCGCCCACGTCCGACTTGTGCATCACGTCGGGCGAGACGATCTTCACCGCCACCGGAAAGCCGATATGCCTGGCTGCGACGACCGCCTCTTCGGGGGTGCTGGCCGCGCGCGTTTCCACCAGCGCCATGCCGTAGGCCCGCAGGATGGCCTTGGTCTCCGGGTCGGTCAGCAGGTGGCGCCCGTTGGACAGCGCCTCGCGTACCAGGGCGCGCGCGGTGGCGCGTTCGGTGGCGGCGATGCCTGATACCGAGGGCGGCACCTGCATCAGGAGATTCTGGTTTTGCCGGTAGTGGACGATCTGCAGGAACCCGGCCACCGCGTCCTCGGGCGTGTCGAAGGTGGGCATGCCGGCGCTTGAGGCGATCTCGCGCGCCGGCGCCAGCGAATCCCCGCCCAGCCAGCAGGACAGCACGTTGCGCGAGGCGCTGCGCGCCAGCGGTGCGATCGCGCGCGCAATATCGGCGCTGTCGACGGTGGCGGTCGGCGAGTGGATGATCAGGATTGCGTCCGCGTTCGGGTCCTGCAGCAGGATCTCGAGCGCGTCGCGGTAGCGCTCGGGCGGCGCGTCGCCGAACAGGCTCAAGGGATTGCCGCCGGGCGCACCCGGCGGCAGCGCGGGCAATAGTTCGCCCAGCCGTGCCAGCGTCTGCGGCGCCAGCTGCGCCAGCGCGGCGCCGCCGCAGACCAGGGCATCGGCCGCCAGCACCCCGGGCCCGGCCCCGTTGGCGACGATGGCCAGGCGTTCGCCATGCAGGGGCTTGGCATGCGCCAGGGTTTCCACTGCCGCGAACAGTTGTTCTGTGGTGAACACGCGCAGCATGCCGGCGCGCCGGATCGCCGCGTCGAACACGTCGTCCATGCCCGCCAGCGCCCCGCTTTCGCTGGCGGCGGCGCGCTCGCCGCCGCGGGCGCGCCCGGCCTTCAGCACCAGCGTCGGCTTGCTGCGCGCCGCCGCCCGCGCCGCCGACATGAACTTGCGCGCATAGCGCAGGTTCTCGACGTACAGCAGGATCGAACCGGTGGCGCCATCGCTGGCCAGGTAGTCGAGCACGTCGCCGAGGTCGACGTCGGCCGAGTCGCCGAGGGCGATGAAATGGGAAAAGCCGATGCCGCGCGAGCGCGCCCGGTCGAGCACGCCCGTCATCAGCGCGCCCGATTGCGACACGAAGGCGATCCGCCCGGGCAGCGCGCCGCTGTGCGCCACGCTGGCATTCAGGCCCAGGCCCGGGGCCAGCAGGCCGGCGCTGTTGGGCCCGAGGATGCGCAGCAAATAGGGATGGGCGGCATCGAGCATCGCCTGCTTGAGCGAGCGCCCGCGCTCGTCGCGCGCCGTGCTCAGGCCGGCGCTGAGCACGATGGCCGCGCGCGTGCCCTTCTCGCCGAGCTGGCGGATGATGGCCGGCACCGTGGCCGGCGGCGTACAGATGACGGCCAGGTCGGGTGCCGTGGCCAGGTCGGCCACGCTGGCGGCGACGTCGAGGTCGCCGAGCCGGGTGTATTTCGGGTTGACCGGGTGCACGGTGCCGCGAAAGCCGCCGGCGGTGAGGTTGCGCAGCAGCGTCGCGCCCAGGCTGCCGGGCCGCTCGGAGGCGCCGATCAGGGCCACCGAGCGCGGCGCGAACAGGCGGTTCAGGTTGCGGATGCTCATGCGCGCCCCGTGCCCGCGCCCGAACCGCCCCCGGCCGCCGCGCGCGGCATGAACGCAGAACTCGCTGGAATTGGCTTCAACCGCACCTCCACGCTGGATACCGCCGTGAACAGAAAGCCGCCCGCCGCGTACGGCCGGAGGCAACACTGCGCCATGCCGCCCGGCGCCTTGTCGAAGGATACAGCCGGAACGTATCGCGGCGCGCACTGAACAGCAGCGGGGGCCTGACGCGGACTTCGGATGCCGCACTGTGATTTCCTGCGGCTACGGCACGGCATCCATCCCGATCGCTCAGCCGCCAGTGTTTTTTACGCCGCCGAGCGCGCCGTCACCGGATAGCCGGCCTCGTCGATCGCCGCGGCGATCCGATCCAGGTCGGCGCGGCTGTCGATGCGCACCTTCTTGGTCGACAGGTCGATCTCGACCTTCGCCGTCTCGTCCAGCCCCTGCACGGTTTTCGTCACGCGGCCCACGCAGTGGCCGCAGCTCATGCCTTCAACGGTCAGTTCATACATCGGTTTTTCTCCTTGGGGTTGCGGCGCCTGCGCGCCATTGCTTGTGTGTGCTGCCTGCGGCCGCCAGCCGCGCAGCAGCAGTGCGTTGGTGACGACGCTCACCGAACTGAGCGCCATCGCGGCCCCGGCCAGCATGGGGTTGAGCATGCCCGCCGCCGCCAGCGGAATGCCGACCAGGTTATAGGCAAAGGCCCAGCCCAGGTTCTGGCGGATCTTGCGCCAGGTGCGGTGCGACACGTCGATGGCGTCGGCCACCAGGCGCGGATCGCCGCGCATGAGGGTGATGCCGGCCGTATGCATGGCGACGTCGGTGCCGCCCGCCAGCGCGATGCCGACGTGGGCCGCGGCCAGTGCCGGCGCATCGTTGATGCCGTCGCCCACCATCGCCACGGTACGGCCCTCCGCGATCGCTGCGCGCACGGCATCGGCCTTCCCGTCCGGCAGCATCCCGGCCGTATGGCGCTCGATCCCGAGGGCCTGGGCGACGGCGCGTGCCGCACCCGCATTATCGCCGGTGAGCATGATCGGGGTGATGCCCAGCGCCTTCAGGCGTGCGACGGCATCGAAGGCGCCGTCCTTGATGCGGTCACCGAAGGCGATCAGGCCCAGCACCTCGACCACGCCTGCGCCTGCTCCCGCGCCTGTTCCCGGCCTGGCGCGCGCCAGCCATGACACGGTGCGCCCTTGCGCCTCATGGCCTTCGGCAGCCTCCTGCAGCCCGCGCACGGGCGCGCCCAGTTCCTCCATCAAGCGCCCGTTGCCGAGATAGACGGTATCGGCACCGACCTCGGCCTGCACCCCGCGCCCCGGCAGGGCCCGCGCATTGCCCGCCGCTTGCGGCGCGACGCCCGCCTCCTGGGCATGGGCGGCCACGGCGCCGGCGAGCGGATGGCCGCTGTGCTGCTGCACGGCCCAGGCCAGCGCCAGCACCTCGCGCATGCTCCAGCCCCCGGCCGCTTCGACCGCGAGCACGCGCGGCTGCCCCTCGGTCAGGGTACCGGTCTTGTCGAACACGACGGTATCGAGCGCATGGGCGGTTTCCAGGGCTTCGGCATCCTTGACCAGGATCCCGTGGCGCGCCGCGGCGCCGGTGCCGACCATGATCGCGGCCGGTGTCGCCAGCCCGAGCGCGCACGGGCAGGCGATCACCTGCACCGCCACCGCGTTGAGCAGGGCTGCCTGCCAGTCGCCGCCCACCAGGCCCCAGCCCAGGAAAACGAGCAGCGACACCAGCAGCACCGCCGGTACGAACACGGCGCTGACGCGGTCGACCAGCCGCTGCACCGGCGCCTTGACCGCCTGCGCATCCTCGACCTGGCGGATGATCCGGGAGAGCAGGGTCTGGGCGCCGACCGCCGTCACCTCGACCAGCAACAGGCCGTCGGCGTTGACGGCGCCCCCGGTGACGCGCTCGCCCGGCGCCTTCGCCACCGGCAGGCTTTCACCGGTCAGCAGCGACTCGTCGAGGTGGCTGCGCCCTTCAAGCACCCGGCCGTCGGCGGCGACACGCTCGCCCGGGCGCACCACCAGCAGGTCGCCCACGCGCAGCGCGTCGAGCGGGACGCTGGTGTCCGCGCCGGCCCGGCGCACCACGGCTTCCAGCGGGCGCAAGGATTCGAGGGCGCGGATCGCCTCCAGCGTCTGTCCCTTGGCGCGCTGCTCGAGCCACTTGCCGAGCAGGACCAGCGTGATCACGGTCGCCGAGGACTCGAAATACAGGTGGGCCGCGCCATGTCCGCCGCCGGCCAGCCACAGCCAGACCGACAGGCCGTAGGCGGCGCTGGTGCCGATCGCCACCAGCAGGTCCATGTTGCCGCTGCCGGCGCGCAGCGCCTTCCAGCCGGCCCGGTAGAAGCGCGCGCCGAGCCAGAACTGCACCGGCGTGGCCAGCAGCCACTGCAGCCAGCCCGGCAGCGCCAGATGCGCACCGAACGGCTGCGCCGCCATCGGCGCCAGCAGCGGCGCCGTCAGCAGCACGGCGACAGCGATCGGCCACCAGGCCCGCGCTGCCTTGCCGGTTCCCGCTTTCCCTGCCCCCGCCTGTGCGGCCAGCCCGGCTTGCGCGACTTGCGCGCTGCCGCCCTGCCGCCCGACCTGTGCCGGCGCCGCCTCGTAACCGGCCTTGCGCACGGCCTCGACGACGGCCTCGGGCGAGGCCGGACCGTGCACGCTGGCCCTTTCGGTTGCCAGGTTCACGCTGGCCGCCTCGACGCCCGCTACCGCGCGCAATGCCTTTTCGACGCGGGCGACGCAGGATGCGCATGTCATCCCGTAGATGTCGTAACTTGCCGCGGCGCGTCCGGCATCCTGCTCGATCTTGTTTTCCATGTGTTTGCTCCTTGCGATCCACCCAGCATATGCCTTCCCATCGTGGGAAGGTCAAGCGATGGCGCAAACGGCTTCATTGAACCCATCGGCGGCATGCGCCGACGGCGTGAACTAAATGCCGCGTTCCATATCGAAGAGTTCACCGGTCCGTATCCGGTCACCCTGGAGGATGCATGAAAATCTCGATGATATTCTCGATACGCAATTGTATGGTGCTCTACGCCTGCATGCTCGCGGCGGCCTGCAGCAAGCTCGACGAGCTCGACGATACCCAGGCCGAAAAGGCGGGCATCGCCGTCCTCGAACAGGGTCCGGGCGTGACGCCTTTCATCGCGAACGTCGCGCTCAGGCTGGACGACTTCGATGACCTGGAACGGGTCTCGTTCACGATCGCGCCCAAGAGCGGCACCTTCTCCAGGCCGGTCGGCGTCACCTATACGCGCGCCTGGCTCGAACGCAGCGGGGCCTGGCGCGCGCCCGACAGGCAGCTCCGGTTCCCCGTCTTCGGCCTGTATGCCAACCACCAGAACGCCGTCACGCTCACCGCGGTCTTCCGCGACGGATCCACCCACGTCGAGCGGCTGACGCTGGCTGCGGCCGCCTACACCGGACCGGCCGCGGTCTACAACGCGCCGCAGGTACGCATCCCGCGCAGCGCAGGCTCCCCCGGGTTCGACTACATCATGATCCAGGGCGCACTGAACAGCCCGATCGTAGTCGACACCGACGGCCACCTCCGCTGGGCCGGCGCCGGCCCCGGCAGTTCGTTCTCCTCGCTGTTCCATGCCGGTTCCTTCCTGGTTGGCAGCGCCGCCACCCCGGAACTCTTCCGCGTCGAACTGGACGGCACCTACCGCCCCACCCCGCTCGCCTCGACACGCTACACCAACTTCCACCACGATCTGACGCGCGGCAAGACAGGCATGCTGGCCGAACTCGATGCGCTGGAGGGCGGGGTGCCGAGGATCGAATCGATCCTGGCCGAGATCGCCCCGACCGGCGAGGTGCTCAAGGAATGGGACATGGCCGCCATCTTCCGCGAAACGATGCGCGCCGGTGGCGACGACCCCTCGAACTTCGTGCGCGACGGCGTCGACTGGTTCCACATGAATTCGGCGATCTACGTCCCCGCGGACGACTCGCTCCTGATCTCGAGCCGCGAGAACTTCGTCGTCAAGATCGATTACGCGACCGGTCGCATCAAGTGGCTGCTGGGCGATACCACCAAGCACTGGTATGTCAACTATCCATCGCTGCGGGCGCTGGCGCTACGGCTCACGTCCGGCAAGGCGCCGATCGGTCAGCACTCGCTGTCGATCGCCGCGAACGGCGAACTGCTGTTGTTCAACAACGGGACCGCGAGCGATCAGCAGCCGGCCGGCACCCCGCGCGGCCTGACCCGCGATATCAGCACGCCGTCGCGCTACGCGATCGACGAGGGCGCGCGTACGGCCTCCGAATCCTGGACTTATGCACCGGATCCCGCGATCTTCTCGCCCTACTGCGCCAGTGTGTATGAAGGCGCACCCGGAAGCCATCTGGTGACCTATTCGCTGGCGGCGGGACGAACGCGGACCAGGCTGCTCGGCGTGGACGGCGCGGGGAAGGTGGCATTCGACTTCGACTATCCGGCTACTGGTTGCGAGGTCGCTTTCATGAGCAAGCCCATCGACTTTGCCGCGCTGACCCTGCGATAGTGCGCTGCCGTATCAGGCGCGTGGCGGCAAGGGCGCCATCGGCAGCAACAGGTAGCGCATGTCGGTACGGTCGGTGCGGGTATCGTTACTCGTCATGAAGCTGTCGCGTCCAAGGCAGGCCGGGGCCGAGGCCGCACCGCCCAGCCGGCTGGGCGCGACATCCTCCGCGCGCAGGATGAGCTGCACCTCGAAGCCGACGGTCGGCCCGGCCACGGCTTGCAATATCGCGCGCAAGGCTTCGGCTGCGGTGCCGCCCGGCAGGAAGCGTGCAAACATGTCGCGCCCGAGCGGACCGATGCGCAGCCGGGCACGCAAGTCCGGCCGCCAGTTGCGCTCGCCCAGCAGGGTATTGTCGCCGAGCCGGGCATTTACCCCGAGCGCGCTCTGTTCGGAAGGGGCAAGCGCGTCCCAGTGCCCCACCGTTTCCTCGATCCGGACGGTTGCGCCGAAATAGCTCGCCACCAGGCGCTCGAGTACGACGGCGGACAGCGGCCGCTGGTGCAACAGGCCGGCGAAATGGGCGAACAGGGCCGCCGGCAGGACCGTCGTGCCGCTTCCCTGTGCGGACTGGCTTGCCGCGGCCAGTGCCAGCAGCATGGCCTGCAGGCCGCCGTCCGACACGGTGTGCTTGTACTCGCTGTGCGTGTACTCGATTCGGTGCTTGTGCCACGCACGATAGAACAGCGCCAGCATGCGCCCGGACAGCATGTCGAGGAAGGCACGGGGCGCAGGGTCGTCGTGATCGGCCTGCCAGGCCGCGATACGCTCGGTGACGTGGGCCGGCAGCGCGCCATGGGCTCCGAGCAGGCCCATGAAGGCCGGCGTGATGGCGAAGCCGGCCGCCCCCTCGGCCTCGGCCCCGGCCTCGCTGCCGACCGCCATCGTCGACAGCGCCTCGATCTCGGCCGCGGGAAAGCCCAGGCGCAGGCTGTTTTCGAAGCGCAGCCGGGTGCGCAAGGCCTCGTCGGGTGCCACGCCCTGCCGTGCCAGCCAGGCCAGCAGGATGCGCACCGCCTGGATGAACTCGAACTCCTGGGGCGCCGCTAGCAGCCGGTCGATGATGGGCGCAGCTTCTCGGCGGTGCGCGGGGCGCATGCGAGGATCTCCTCTCCGGTCTGGCTCGATACGATCTCGAGCCGTGTAAAGCAGTTGAGCTGGCTGTTCAGGGCGAAGTAGCGGTCCATCACCTGCGCGAACACGTACAGGCCGCTGCCCACGAAAGCCTGCTCGTCCACCGTCATGCGGATGCCGACACCCGGCATCAGCGAGGACACGGGCCGCGTCCTGAGCCAGGCGCGCACGGTGCCGTGTTCGAGCCCGACGATACCGGCGATCTGGCGCCGCGCGATGGGCGAGCGCGGCAGGTTGTACAGCCCGAGCATTTTCTGCAGGTCCGGCAGGGCCGCCGTCGTCAGTCCGGCATGGTTCAGGGCCAGGTGCGAGACCAGGCGCCAGTGGGCACCTCGGGCGCGCTCGAAGCGGCAGGCCGGCGTCGGGCGGCGCAGCATGCGGAACGGGGCCGTGCCCGCCGCCGATTCCGCCACCAGGTCGCCGTCCGGATGACCGTAGCGCAGCTGGGCCGGAAGGTCGCGGTTGGTGCAGGTCAGTTCCGTCGACACGGTGGCGCCGGGCAGGTCGGTCGGACTGAAGTCGGGGTCCAGCAGGGCCAGCCGCACCTCGTGCCCGGGACTCGCCTGGGCGAGCGCGTCGTCACGCCGGGCAGCCCAGAAATGCGCATTCCCCCGGCCTTCGCCCTGCCCTTCGGCATGCCCGTGGCCATGCCCGACCGCATACAGCGGCGCGAACTCGGTGACGCTGCGCACCCCGCGCGCTTCGCGCACCACGCAGACCTTGTCGATGCTGTGGATTTCAAAGGCGGCGGCGTGCGCCGAATCGGCCGCCAATGGATACTCGGCGCGGGTGTGCGAGAGCTGGATCGGGTCGCCGCCCTTGCGAAACAGGTTTACCACCGGGGTACATCCCAGCAGCAGGTTGCGGGCCGACAGCGATGCAAGCAGGCGCGCCGCATCGGAGTCGGGCTGCAGGCCAGGCAGCGCCAGGTGCAGCGTGAAGCGCCGGCACTGCGGCGGCAGCACGCGCGCCAGCGCTTCCAGGTCGACATCGATGAAGGAGAACTTTTCCGGATACGTGAAATATTCGGTCAGCAGCCGGAAGGCCGGGTGCGAGCGTGCCGGTGTCGGCAGCACCGCTTCGTCGTCGTCGAAGCCGGCCAGGCGCAGCGGCGCGGCGTCGAGCGCCAGCCAGGCCGCGCTGCCCTCGGCCTGCACCCAGGCCGCAGGCACGCGCAGGAACAGCGCGTCGATCAGGGCGGCCCGCAAGGACGGCTCGCCGTCGACGAAGATGCGCACCCGTGTGACGCCGCGCCGGCACAGCGCGGCGGCCCCCTTCGATGCGAACCCGATGGCGATGCCGGCCGCGCCGGCGCACGCGGGCAGCCCCGCACGCGGCCCTGCATGCAGCGCTCCGCTGCAAGGCGAAAACGCCGCGTGATCGATGTCGAGCGCCCCGACGACCACCGGGTAGACGGTACGGAACTGGCACACCGTCCCCTGTACCGGCGCGCTGCGCAAGGGGGTGCCGCGCGGGATGACCGCACACTCGCCGCCGCCCTCCCCCCGGCCCGCATCCGTGATCTGGGCGATGGAATAGGATGGCAGCGGCCGCAGGTAATGGGGATACAGGCTCTCGAGCAGCGACTCGGTGAACTTCGGGTAGTCGTCGTCGAGTCGCTTGTGGATGCGCGCGCTGAGCAGCGCGACCGACTGGATCAGCCGGGCCACGCTCGGATCTTCATAGCTGTCGCCGGCAATGTGCAGGTCGCTCGCCGGCTTCGGAAAGCGCTGGCGAAACGCGCGCGCGTAATCGCCGAACAGGGCCAGCTCTTCTTCGAAATAGCGCAGCAGCTCATCCATACGTCCTCCGAAAAATTGCCGAAGACCAAGACGCATGCTCCCATCGCCCTCCGGGCCGGACATTGACAGGGACTAAGAAAGCGCGCGTAACGTTGTATAGCTGGTCGCGCACCTTGCTCCAATGCGCTGGCTGCCAATCGCGGGCCTGTTTTGGCTGTCTACTCGCCCGACTGGGGAGGTGGCTTTTTTCTTTGTAACCTGGCGGAGGCGGTGGGGTTCGCCTACATGCTGCAGGCCGCGGTGGCGCAAGTATGCGCCACCCTTCGAATCTACCGCCTTGGCGACACCCGCAGGGCGCATTGGCGCCCTGCTCGCCTGTGCTGCCCCGGAAAAGAAAAAAGCCACCTTACGGTGGCTTCTTTCTTTGTAACTTGGCGGAGGCGGTGGGATTCGAACCCACGATACAGGTTTAAGCCCGTATGCTTCCTTAGCAGGGAAGTGCCTTCGGCCACTCGGCCACGCCTCCAATCAACTCCAGCAAGTTTCGCTAGCGCTGAGAGCCAGCATATTATCGATCGGCGCCCGATTGGTCAAGGCAACGCGAGCAATATTTTGAAAAAAGTTAAGCTTTCTCCAGACCAAACGCTTTATGGAGGGCACGGACGGCCAGCTCCATGTACTTCTCGTCGATCAGGACCGAAATCTTGATCTCGGAAGTCGAGATCATCATGATGTTGATGCCCTCTTCCGCCAGCGTGCGGAACATCTGCGAAGCGACACCGACGTGGCTGCGCATGCCGACGCCGACCGCCGACACCTTCGACACCTTGGCGTCGCCGACGATGCGCGTGTAGCCGAGCTGGTCCTTGTTCGCTTCGAGCACGCTCATGGCGCGCTGGTAGTCGTTGCGCGACACGGTGAAGGTGAAGTCGGTCTTGCCGTCCACCGACTGGTTCTGGATGATCATGTCCACTTCGACATTGGCTTCGGCGATAGGGCCGAGGATGTGGAAGGCGACGCCAGGCTTGTCCGGCACGCCCAGGACGGTGATCTTGGCTTCATCGCGATTGAAGGCGATACCGGAGATGACGGCTTGTTCCATGTTGCTTTCTTCCTCAAACGAAATCAGGGTGCCGGACTTCGCTTCTTCGTCCAGCGGCATCAGGGGATCGGTCAGCGACGACAGCACGCGCGTCGGGACCTGGTAGTTACCTGCGAATTCGACCGAACGCGTCTGCAGGACTTTCGAGCCCAGCGACGCCAGTTCGAGCATTTCCTCGAAGGTGATCTTGTTCAGGCGGCGCGCCTCGTGCACCACGCGCGGGTCGGTCGTGTACACGCCGTCCACGTCGGTGTAGATCAGGCATTCGTCGGCCTTCAGCGCGGCGGCGATCGCCACTGCCGAGGTGTCCGAACCACCGCGGCCCAGCGTCGAGATGTTGCCATCTTCGTCCATGCCCTGGAAACCGGTGATGATCACGATCTTGCCGGCTTCCAGGTCGCCGCGCACGCGGGTGTCGTCGATCGACTGGATGCGCGCCTTGGTGAACGAGGAGTCGGTGCGGATGCCCGCCTGCCAGCCAGTGTAGGAAACCGCATCCTTGCCGATCGCCAGCAGCGCCATCGCCAGCAGGCCGACCGACACCTGCTCGCCGGTCGAGCAGATCATGTCGAGTTCGCGCGGATCCGGCTGGCCCATGATTTCCTTGGCCAGGCCGATCAGGCGGTTGGTTTCGCCGGACATGGCCGACGGCACGACAACGATCTGGTAGCCGGCGTCATGCCACTTGGCGACACGCGCCGCGACATTCTTGATGCGTTCCGTCGATCCCATCGACGTACCGCCATATTTGTGGACAATTAAAGCCATATGGGTGTTGTTCCCGCGCGAGATGAATAAAAAGAGGGCTTTACTCTACATTGTGCAATGCCGAATAACAAGACGAAAGGCGCAGAAACCTAGACGGAATGGGTATATGGTAATGCGGATTTCGACTAGTTATCAGGCCGCCTCGCCC
>JBBWZO010000301.1:0-15240 GCA_039649125.1 Massilia sp.
GACGGCCACGATGCCTCGATTAACATCATGCGCCGCATCCTGCAGTCGAACGGCGTCGAGGTCATCCACCTCGGCCACAACCGCTCGGTCGACGAAGTCGTCACCGCGGCCCTCGCCGAAGACGTGCAAGGCATCGCCATTTCCAGCTACCAGGGCGGCCACGTCGAATATTTTAGATACATGATCGACCTGCTGCGCCAGCGCGGCGGCGCGCATATCAAGGTCTTCGGCGGCGGCGGCGGCGTGATCGTCCCGCACGAGATCGAAGAACTGCACGCCTATGGCGTCACCCGCATCTTCAGTCCGGAAGACGGCCAGCGCATGGGTCTGGTGGGCATGATCCGCTCGATGATCGAAGCCTGCGACATCGACCTGTCGCCCTATGCCCCCACCGCTTTGGACGCCCTGCGCGCCGGCGACATCGCCGAACGCCACCGTCCGCTGGCCCAGCTGATCACCGCGCTGGAAAACGGCAAGGCGGACCCGGAACTGCGCCGCCAGATCCTCGAAGCGGCCGACGGCCTGAGCGTGCCGACGCTGGGCATCACCGGCACCGGCGGCGCCGGCAAATCCTCGCTCACCGACGAACTGATCCGCCGCATCCGCCTCGACCAGAACGACCGCCTCAACATCGCGGTGATCTCGATCGACCCGTCGCGCCGCAAATCCGGTGGCGCCCTGCTGGGCGACCGCATCCGCATGAACGCGATCAACCCCTGGAACGGTGTCAGTCGCGTGTTCATGCGCTCGCTCGCCACGCGCGAAGCCGGCTCCGAAATCTCGCCTGCGCTCCCTAGCGTGATCGCCGCCTGCAAAGTCGCCGGTTTTGATTTGGTGATCGTCGAGACCTCGGGCATCGGCCAGGGCAACGCCGCCATCGTGCCCCACGTCGACGCCTCGATGTACGTGATGACCCCGGAATTCGGCGCCGCCTCGCAGCTCGAAAAAATCGACATGCTCGACTTCGCCGATTTCATCGCCATTAACAAGTTCGACCGCAAGGGCGCATTGGACGCACTGCGCGACGTCTCCAAGCAGTACCAGCGCAACCGGGAATTGTGGAGCCAGAGCCCGGACGAGATGCCGGTGTTCGGCACCCAGGCCTCGCGTTTTAATGACGACGGCGTCACCGCGCTGTACCACGGCCTGCTGCCGAAGCTGGCCCAACTCGGTTTGAAGGTCGAGCCGAGCAAGCTCGCCGTGCCGTCGCAGAAGCATTCGAGCGGCAAGAACGTGATCGTTCCGCCTGCCCGTGCACGCTACCTGGCCGAGATCGCCGACACCGTGCGCGGCTACCACAGGAACACCGCGAAACAAGTAAAACTCGCACGCGAGCGGCAGCAGCTGACCGAGACGAAACGCATGCTGCTTGCTGCCAACCGCGAAGTGGTATTGGACGACCTGATCACCGAGCGCGAGAACGCGATGGACGGCAGCGCCAAAAAGCTGCTGGCCATGTGGCCGGACATGCAGGCTGCCTACGCCGGCGACGACTACGTCGTCAAAATCCGCGACAAGGAAATCCGCACCCGGCTGGTCCAGAAAACCCTGTCCGGCACCACCATCCGCAAGGTCGCGCTGCCGAAGTTCGAAGACCACGGCGAAGTGCTGCGCTTCCTGATGCTGGAAAACGTACCGGGCTCCTTCCCGTTCACGGCCGGCGTGTTCGCCTTTAAACGCGAGAACGAAGACCCGACCCGCATGTTCGCCGGCGAAGGCGACGCCTTCCGCACCAACCGCCGTTTCAAGCTGGTGTCGCAGGGGATGGACGCGAAGCGCCTGTCCACTGCCTTCGACTCGGTCACGCTGTACGGCGCCGACCCGGCGCTGCGTCCGGACATCTACGGTAAAGTGGGCAACTCGGGCGTCTCGATCGCCACCCTGGACGACATGAAGGTGCTGTACGATGGTTTCGACCTGTGCAGCCAGAGTACGTCCGTCTCGATGACGATCAACGGCCCGGCGCCGACGATCCTGGCAATGTTCATGAACACGGCGATCGACCAGCAAATTGAAAAATTCGTGGCGGACAACCACCGCCAGCCGACCGACGATGAAGCGGCAAAGATCAAGGCATGGGTGTTGGCCAACGTGCGCGGCACGGTGCAGGCCGACATCCTGAAGGAAGACCAGGGCCAGAACACCTGCATCTTCTCGACCGAGTTCTCGCTCAAGGTCATGGGCGACATCCAGGAATATTTCGTCCACCACCAGGTGCGCAATTTCTATTCGGTGTCGATCTCGGGCTACCACATCGCCGAAGCCGGCGCGAACCCGATCTCGCAGCTGGCCTTTACGCTGTCGAACGGTTTCACTTTCGTTGAAGCCTACCTCGCGCGCGGCATGCACATCGACGACTTCGCCCCGAACCTGTCGTTCTTCTTCTCGAACGGCATGGACCCGGAGTACACGGTGCTGGGCCGCGTTGCCCGCCGCATCTGGGCGGTGGCCATGCGCGACAAGTACGGCGCCAACGACCGTTCGCAGAAACTGAAGTACCACGTCCAGACCTCGGGCCGCTCGCTGCACGCGCAGGAAATCGACTTCAACGACATCCGCACCACCCTGCAGGCGCTGATCGCGATCTACGACAACTGCAACTCGCTGCACACCAACGCGTACGACGAAGCGATCACCACGCCGACCGACGAATCCGTCCGCCGCGCATTGGCCATTCAATTGATCATCAACCGCGAATGGGGTCTCGCCAAGAATGAAAACCCGAACCAGGGCTCGTTCATCATGGACGAACTGACGGACCTGGTCGAGGAAGCCGTGCTGCAGGAATTCGAGCGCATCGCCGAACGCGGCGGCGTGCTGGGCGCGATGGAAACCGGCTACCAGCGCGGCAAGATCCAGGAAGAGTCGATGCTCTACGAGCACAAGAAACACGACGGCTCGCTGCCCATCATCGGCGTTAACACCTTCCGCAACCCGAAGGGCGCGGAAGCCCCGGCCACCATCGAGCTGGCCCGTTCGACCGACGACGAAAAGCAGTCGCAGCTGACACGCCTGGAAGCTTTCCATGCGCGCCACGCCAAGGAGGCCCCGGCTGCACTGGCAGCGCTGCAGCAGGCGGCCATCGACAACCAAAACGTGTTCGAGAAGCTGATGGACGCCGTGCGCGTCTGCTCGCTGGGCCAGATCACCACGGCCCTGTTCGAGGTGGGCGGGCAGTACCGCCGCAACATGTAATTGCGTGATGGCCGCCGCCGGTGGCCAACGCGTCCCACGATCCCCTTGCGCCCCCGGCGGTGCAAGGGGATTGTTTTTTCTCAGGCCCGACGCCGCGGTGCGCCTGCCATGCGGCCTGTTCCCCCTCGCCTCCCCTACAATGGCCCCATGACCCACGAGCGGAGCGTGCAATGCCGATCAAGCCGGAACAACTCGCTGCACTGATGCGCGAAGTCGAGCAGGAAGACCCGATCGATTTCGCCGATTTGCCGTTCGCCGAAGACGACCTGCGCGAACTGGTGGCCAATCACCTGTGCGAAATGGCGGCGGCAATGGAAAATTTCAGCACCGAAGACCGGTTGCTGACCCTGCTTGCGGTATCGGCCAAGCTGGTACTGGAAAACATGGTGCTGCACATCCAGCTGCTGCGCCGCCACGGCCTGCCGGTGGGGGAGAACGTCGACGCCCTGCTGAGCCGGTTACGCAAGGGCGAGTCCGAATAAGGCCCCTGGCTGGGCTGTGCTACGGCTGATCGGAAGCCGCGCAGCGTCTGCGCCAGCGGAAGGCCGCGAACGCGCCCAGGCGGCGCCGGTTCGACGTGCGAACGCGGCCGCGCCGGCCAGGGCCACGTCTCGCCGCTGACGGCCCGGTGTCGTCCACCTCGCCCTCTCCACCGGCACGACATGGCGTAACGCGCGGCCCGCTTGCCGATTCAAGGCTATGCTCCAGCGCAGTTCCTTTGCCCAGCTCGCTTGTGCGTAAAAAACAGGCTCCTGCTGCTGATTCCACGGCACCCGGCGGTGGGGTCCCGGCACGGGGCGGGCAAGCGAGCACTTATTCGGCTGGAATATTCAATAGAGAAATCGCGCAGTTGCAACAGCAATTATATTGTGCGGGAACTACGCCATTCCATGAGGTATTATTGTTAGTGAGGAAACTCGTCGGCCCGCGTTCGGGCGGCGTCTGCACTGCGTAAACCCCTGAGGAACCCATGTCCCGTAACGTCTCCAAGATCAAACTTACTACCGCCGTGGTCACTGGCGCGCTGCTGCTTGCCGGCGTTTCCGGCTGTAACCGTGACCAGTCGACCGCCAGCCTGCTGGCCGAAGCCAAGCAATACCAACAGAAGGGGGACCAGAAGGCCGCCCTGATCCAGCTGAAGAATGCGGTCGGGAAGAGCCCTGAAGACGCGGAGGCACGTCTGCAGCTCGGTACGCTGTACGTGGAAACCGGTGATCCGGTATCGGCCGAGAAGGAACTGCGCAAGGCAGCCGGCCTGGGGATGAGTGCGGATCGCATGCTGCCGCTGCTCGGCCAGACGCTGATGGCACAAGGCAAGTTCAAGGAAGTGCTCGCCGAGATCAAGCCGGAAGTGGCGGCCAAATCGGCGCCGCTGATGGCCCTGCGCGGCGACGCCCTCGCCGCCCAGCGCGACCTCGCTGGGGCCAAGGCCGCCTACGAGGCGGCGCTGGCGCTGCAGCCGAACAGCGGCGCGGCCCTGACCGGCCTGGCACGCCATGCGCTCATCGGACGCGACCTGGAAGCGGCCGAACGCTACGCCGTCGAAGCCATCACCAAAGACCCGAACAATCCCGAGGTGTGGATGTTCCGCGGCAGCATGCTGCGCGGCATGAACAAGGCGGACGAGGCGCTGGCCGCCTTCGACAAGGTGCTGGCACTGCGTCCGCTGGACCGCAATGCCAACCTCGAAAAAGCCTATATCCGCATCAACCAGGGCAAGTTCGCCGAAGCCCGCGCCGAGATCGAGGCCGGCCGCAAGATCGCGCCGAACAGCCTGTTCGTGACCTACGCCCAGGCCCTGCTCGACCACACCGAGGGCAAGCACGCGGCGGCACGCGAGTCACTGCAAAAGATCCTCAAGAGCGCCCCCGAGCACCTGCCGAGCATCCTGCTGGCCGGCGCCGTCGAGCTGAACCTGAACGCGCCCCAGCAGGCTCAAATGCACCTGCGCAAATACCTGGAGGCCGAGCCGAACAACCTGAACGCGCGCAAGCTGCTGGCGCAGGCGCAGCTCAAGAGCGACCAGCCGGGCGACGCTGCCGCCACGCTGACCCCGGCCCTGGAAAAGACCGAAGACCCGCAGCTGCTCGCGCTGGCGGGCGAGTCGTTCATGCAGGCGCGCGACTTCGGCAAGGCCACGGCGTATTTCGAGAAGGCGGCGCAACTGGCCCCGCAGGCGGCCGTGGTGCGCACCTCGCTCGGCCTGTCGCGCATGGGCCAGGGCGATACCGCACGCGCAATCGGCGAACTCGAACGCGCCACCGAGCTCGACCCGAAATCCGACCGCGCCCTGACCGCCCTGGCGCAAGCCGAACTCGGCCTGAAGCATTACGACAAGGCGCTGGCGGCCGTGGGCAAGCTGGAACAGATCAAAGGCGATGACCCGCAGACCCACAACCTGAAGGCCACGATCCTGCTCGGCAAGGGTGACGTCGCCGGCGCCCGCGCCGCCTTCGACAAGGCGCTGCAGGTCAATCCGACCTTCTTCCCGGCCACGGCGAACCTGTCCAAGCTGGACCTGCTGGAAAACAAGCCGGACGCCGCGCGCAAACGCTTCGAAACCCTGCTCGAAAAGGACAAGAAGAACTTCGGCGCGATGTCGGCACTGGCCGAGCTGGCGATGCTGCAGAAACGCCCCGACGAAGCGACCACCTGGCTGGAAAAGGCGCAGGCCGAGAACCCGGACGCGATCTCGGCGGTCATCAAGCTGGGCAACCACTACCTGGCCACGAAACAGGAAAAGAAGGCGCTGTCGCTGACCCGCAAGTTCCAGACGGCGCACCCGACCAATCCCGAGCTGCTTGACCTGCTCGGCCAGGCCCAGCTGGCCACCGACGACGCCCAGGGCGCGCTCGACAGCTACAGCAAGCTGGTCAACGTGGTGCCGAAATCGGCGCTGGCGCAAATGCGCCTGGCCGAGGCCCACAGCAAGCTGAAGAACGACACCGCCGCCGCCGACGCCCTCAAACGCGCCATCGCGCTGCAGCCGGACCTGGTTCAGGCGCGCGTGGCCCAGGTCGGACTGGCGATGCGCCGCGGCCGCAGCGATGAGGCGCTGGCGCTGGCGCGCCAGATGCAGGCGGATGCACCGAAGTCCCCGATCGGCTTCCTGCTCGAAGCCGACCTGCAGCAGGCGCAGAAGAAACCGGAACTGGCGCTGGTTGCCTACGACAAGGCACAGGCGGTTAACAAGTCCGCCGCCATCCTGATCCGCAGTGCCGAGCTGCTCAAGAAAATGGGCAAGAGCAAGGAAGCGCAGGCGCGCGTGGCTGCCTATGTGCGCGCCAATCCGAACGATGGCGCCGTCCAGATGTACCTGGCCGAGTCGCACCTGCTGGCGCAGGAGTACAAACCGGCCGCCGCCATCCTCGAGGGCCTGGTCAAGCGCAACCCGAACAACGGCGCGGCGCTGAACAACCTGGCCTGGGCTTACGCGCAGCAGAAGGACCCGCGCGCGCTGGCCACCGCCGAGCAAGCCTACAAGGTGGCCTCCGACAATGCGGCCGTGATGGATACGCTGGGCTGGATGCTGGTCGAGCAAGGCAATATCGCGCGCGGCCTGCCGCTGCTGCAGAAAGCGGCGGCAAATGCGCCGGGCGCGCCCGAAATTCGTTATCACCTGGCGGTCGGCCTGCATAAATCGGGCGACAAGAATGGCGCACGCAAGGAACTCGAAACGCTGCTCGCGCAGAACCGGCCATTCGCCCAACTCGAGGAAGCGCGTTCGTTGCTAAAAACCCTATAAACGTCTACTATTTAAAATAAATAAAAACCAACAGGGTCCGCGCTCGCGCTCCGGCGAAATCGGGTGCGGTAAACGCCAAAAAGGCGCCGTTTGCGCGAGCGGCGGCGCCCCGAAAACAGAGGTGTTCTGCGATGACAAATCCCGACGATTTGCAGGAACGCGAAGCGCGTTCCACCGAATCTCTATCGAACGCTCATGTTTCAGACGATCGCGATAATATAGCGAGCTCAGAATTAGAGGATGTTATCGTGAACCAAGATTCATATGGAATCCGGCTTACCGATACGGCAAAAGGACGCAACAAGGCCAGCATGCTGGTCAACAAAATGTATGCGTGGCGCGGCTATGCTGGCACGCACCAGTTCAGCGACGATCCCAATCGCATTACCCTGACTGCCACCGACAAGGGCGACGTAGTGGGCACCCTGACGCTCGGTATCGACTCGCCGATCGGCCTGATGGCCGACCAGATTTTCAAGGAAGAACTCGACGTGCACCGGGCGCGCGGGGCCAAGCTGTGTGAATTTACCAAGCTGGCGTTCGATCCGACGGTCCGCTCGAAAACCTCGCTGGCCAACCTGTTCCACCTGGCGGTGATTTACGCGCGCGATATCCACGATTGCACCGATATCGTCATCGAAGTCAATCCACGCCACCGCCGTTTTTATGAACACATGCTCGGATTCAAACGCGAAGGCGAATTGAAGGAAAATCCGCGCGTGAATGCGCCGGCCTATCTGCTGCGCATCGAGCTGTCGTATGTCACCGAGCAGATTAAAAAATACGGCGGCACCTTCAGCGAAACCTCGACCGAACGCTCGTTCTACCCCTATTTCTTCTCCGCGCGCGAAGAGCAAGGTATCATCAACCGCCTGCGCCGCATCGACGAAAGCCAAACCGCCTGAATCACGCCGCGGCCTGCCATGCGGGCAAGCCGCGACGCGATAAAGCGTATTCCATGCCCCTCCCCTTTTCACCGCCTCACCGCTTCATTCCATGACTTCTCCTTTTCGCTATGAGCAGGCTTTTTCTCGAAATATTGGCTGGGTAACCCGAGAGGAGCAGGCTGTATTGCGAAGCAAGCGGGTTGCCATTGCCGGCGGCGGCGGCGTCGGCGGCGTCCACGCGCTGACGCTGGCGCGCCTCGGCGTCACGCGCTTCCGGATCGCCGATTTCGACACCTTCGACGTTCCCAACTTCAATCGCCAGGTGGGCGCCATGGTGTCGACACTGGGTCAGCCGAAGGTCGAGGTCATCCGCCGCATGCTGCTCGACGTCAATCCCGAATGCGAAGTCGAGGTATTCGACCAGGGCATCAGCGACGCCAACCTGCACGCCTTCCTCGACGGCGCCGACATGTACGTCGATGCGCTCGACTTCTTCGCCTTCGATATCCGCCAGAAAACCTTTGCGCTGTGCGCCCGGCTCGGCATTCCCGCCAGCACCGTGGCCCCGCTCGGCATGGGCGCGGCACTGCTGAACTTCCTGCCGGGACAGATGACGTTCGAGGAATACTTCCAGTGGGGAGACCTGCCGGAAACGGACAAGGCCGTCCACTTCGTGGTGGGCCTGGCGCCGGCCGGCCTGCACCGTCCCTACCTGGTGGTGCCCGAGGCCGTCAACTTCGTCGAGCGCCGCGGCCCTTCGACCATCATGGCCTGCCAGCTGTGCGCCGGCGTGATGGGCACCGAGGCCCTTAAGATCCTGCTCGGGCGCGGGCGGGTACTGGCGGCACCCTGGGGCATCCAGTTCGACGCCTACCGCAACAAGCTGGTGCGTACCTGGCGCCCGGGCGGCAACCGCAACCCGCTGCACCGGTTGATGATCAAGATTGGCAAGAAGCAGCTGGCCAAGGATTTGGCCGCAGCAGGAGCAACACGATGAGCACGAACACGAGTACGGTCGAACAGATCCTGGAACTGGCGCGCTGGGCGCCCAGCGGCGACAACATGCAGACCTGGCGCTTCGAGATCGCGGCGCCCGAGCATCTGGTGGTGCACGCCTACGACACGCGCGACCACTGCGTCTACGACCTCGATGGCCACCCGAGCCAGATTGCCTTCGGCACCCTGCTCGAGACGATCGCCATCGCCGCCAGCGGCCACGGCCTGCGCGCCGACATCGCCCGCCGTCCCGAAGGACGCGACACCCACCCGGTATTCGACGTGCGTCTCGTCCCCGACCCGGGCGTCGCGCGCAGCCCGCTGATCGACGCGATCGCCGTGCGTACGGTGCAGCGCCGCCCGATGCGCACCACCCCGCTCACGGCCGAACACAAGCGCCTGCTGGAGGCGACCGTGGCGCCGGAATACGCCCTCACCTGGCTGGAAACCCGCGACCAGAAATGGCAGGCGGCCAAGCTGATGTTCAACAACGCCCGGCTGCGCCTGACGATGCCCGAGGCGTTCGAGACGCACCGCAGCATCATCGACTGGGAAAACCGCAAGCACAGCCCCGACAAGGTGCCGGCCGGCGCCCTCGGCGTCGACGCGATGACCCTGCACCTGATGAAATGGGCGATGGTCAGCTGGCGCCGCATGGCGACCGTCAACACGCTGATGGGCACCTGGGCGCCGCGCCTGCAGATGGATCTGGCGCCCGGCATGGCCTGCGCCGCCCACTTCGTGCTCAAGGCGCGCCGCGCGCCGCAGTCGATCGACGATTACGTGGCCGCCGGGCGCGCCCTGCAGCGTTTCTGGCTGACCATGACCACGCTCGGGCTGTACATGCAGCCGGAAATGACGCCCCTGATCTTCTCGAAATACGCACGCGAAGGCACGCGTTTCACGGCCGAACCAACACTGGCGCAGGCGGCCAGGGACCTGCAGCGCCAGACCGAAGCGCTCATCTTCAATGACGAACTGTTTCCGGTCTACATGGGCCGGCTGGGCTATGGCCCGGCGCCGGAGTCGCGCTCGGTGCGCCGGCCAGTGGCCGAGCTGATGAAACGCTGAGCAGGCAAAGCGTCTACAGTAGGGTATAAAGCGGCGCCGGCCATCCAGGCCGGCGCCGCTTTTTCTCGCTTTTTCCCGCTTGTTCTTATTCACACCCTTCATGCGGTCACGCGCGCCGTGCAGGCCGCGCGTGCAGGAGGGGCTGCCTAAAGAAAAAGAGCGGGCAAAGCTCGCTCTTTTTCAGCTAACTGAGGTTGCGTCCAGAGGGCAATTAAGCCTTCTTGGCGCGCTTGCGGCTGACGACGCCAGCGCCCAGCATGGCGATGCCGAACAGGGCCAGCGAGCCTGGTTCTGGCACTTCAGCCAGCTTGAACTGACCGTTGTTCGAAACGAAGAAGCTGTTCGGGCTGTTCGAGAACGAACCGCTGCCGCAGCCGGCGCCGGTGTAGCCGGCGTATTGGCAAGCAACTTCGTCCACCAGGCGGTTGGTCGGCTCACCGACGGTGTTGGCGTTGGTGAAGGCGAAGGCCAGGATCGATTCCATCGACAGGTCGTCGCCATTGCCGCGGAAGAAGTAGCCCGAATCCATCTCGACAGCGCGTGCACGCACGGTGACTTCGCCGTTGTTCACTGGCGAGCCGCTTGCATCGACACGGCCGCCGCCGCCGGCCAGCACGTCGAACACAGCGATTTCGTTGCCCAGGTTGGCGCCGTAGAAGCCTTCGGTGCCGGCGTACTGGCCAGCGGTCGGGTTCTGGTACATGCGGATGGTGCCGCCGGTGAAGCGGAATGCGCCGCTGAAGTTACCGGTACCCTGTGCTTCGAAGGTGGCGGTGATGTTACCGCCTGGGAAGGTGATCGGGAACGACTGGCCATTGCTGTCAGCCTGCAGGATGTTGAACACAGCGTGCTCGGTAAACGAGAAGCTGTTGCCGCCGGTCGGGTTCAGCTGGATGAAGGCGTTGCCGTTCACGTCCAGGTATTCGTTGATTTCCTGGCCGTTATCGTAACCGGTGCCAACTGGATTGAAGACCCAGTCGTTCAGAACGACTTCAGCATTAGCGGCACCTGCCACGGACATCGCAACAGCAGCGGCGCAAGCCATTTTCTTCATAAATTTCATGATTCAGTCCTCAGTTAAGTTTAACGATTGGGGCAAACACACCCTGTTATTAGCAAAGGCCGTGCCAGCCCATCAATTGCCTTATAGATCAAAGACTTATGTAGCGACATTAGCGCCGGCTCAACCGGCATGTAAAAAAATCCGACAGAGCTATTGACAATTAACAATGTTATAAAGAAATTATTACTTTTACGATATATTTGTTGCGGCAAGCGGGCTATTTTCTGGCCGGGCCAAGCGCGCCGCCGCCTATATAAATGACGCCCTTGCCGCGATCCCAGGCGGCGCCGCAGGGCCGCACGACAGTGACATGTACACGCTGGACGCCGCTGCCAGCCGGGACCGGTGGGCCCTGAAAACGACAACGGCGCCATTGGCGCCGTTGTAACAGGAACCCGACAGCGTCGGGAATCAGAAGAAGCTTTCCGGGATGACCAGCACGTCGCCCGGACGCATCGGCATGTTGGCCGAGATGTCGCCATCCTTGATCAGGTCGTCGAGGCGCACGTTCAGCTTTTCCTGCTTGCCGCCGACGTTGCGGATCACGCTGGCGCGGTTGCCCGAGGCGAATTCGGTGACGCCGCCGACGGCGATCAGGACATCCATCAGCGACATGTCGCGGCGGTACGGCAGGGCTTGCGGGCGGGCGGCCTGGCCGATCACGCGGATCTGTTCGTTAAAATTGCCGACGAAGCCGGTGACGACGACGGTGACGACCGGCTGCTGGATGAATTTCGCCAGTGCCTTCTCGATGTCGCGCGCCAGTTCGGTCGACGTTTTACCGGCGGCCGGCAGGTCTTCGACCAGCGGCGTGGTGATCTTGCCGTCCGGACGCACCGGCACCGACATCGATACTTCCGGATTGCGCCAGACGATGATGCTGAGGCCGTCGCCAGGGCCGATCAGGTAGTCTGCCGGCGCGGCGCCCGCCAGCGCTGCAGCCGAAGGCGGGGCTGGCTTGTCGAACAGCGCGCAGCCCGACAGCGCCAGGGTACAGGCCGAGACCAGGGCCAGTTTCGTCAGATTCGTCATCATCTTGCTCACGTCATTCCCCTTCACGACAACCAGCGACCCCAGGGCCACCTGTTGTTATTGCAAATAAAAAATTGTTATTTAGCCATCAAACCGGGCGTATTGTATCTTAATCGTGCTTTTCGCCAAGGCGTGCACGATTGAAATATTTACTTTTTACTTTCGCTGCAACAGTTCGTGCACGTACTGCACCGGCACGGCGTAGATGATGCCGCTGGGACTGGTGATCGCGCTTTCCTTCAGCCCTTTTACGAAGACCATATTAATGACACCGAGCACGGTGCCGCTCTCCGGATCGTAGACCGGGCTGCCGCTATTGCCCGGATAAGCGGTGCCGTCGAGCTGGAAGATCTTGAGCGGGTCGCGCTGCAACTGGGTAATGGCACGGGCATCGAGCCGGCGCGAACTGATCGACGGCATTACGATCGGCGTCACCGCCGACAGCATGGCGCGGTGGGTGACGTGGTTCAGGCCCAGCACCATGCCGAGCGGAAAACCGGTAAAGGCCAGCCCCTGCCCTTCGCGCGCGGCGCGCGAGTCGCCCAGCACCAGCGCCGGCAGCGGCGCACCATCCGTCAGGCGCAGGTGCGCAAGGTCGCGTGAGCGGTCGAGCGCCACCAGGCGCACAGGCCGGAAGGTAAATTCCTGGCCGGCGCCGACCACCACACCAAGCTCTTCCATTTTGGCGGCGTCGAGCGCGCCCGGCACGACGTGGGCATTCGTGATGATGCTCATCCCGTCCCCGACGGCAAAAGCGGTCCCCGTAAACATCACCGATGGGCTGCGTGTCTTGAGGAAGGTGCCGACGCCGACGACCGATGGCTTGACGCTGGCGATGGTGCGGGGCAGTCCATCGGCCTGCGCCGGCAATGGAAGGACCAGTGCCGGGGCCAGCGCCAGGGCGGCGCCGGCACCCAGGAAGATACGCCGGATACCGGGCTTAGTGTTCATGCATTCATTATTTCGGATAGGAATCAATCGTGCAGGCCCTTTTGTAATTTCAACATTACAATAGATCAGCTTGATGTTAAGCAAAGACGTTGTCCGGCAGTTCTGGCGGCGCGTCCTTTCGCTCACACCCAGCCTTGTCGTAGTGCAACATTTTAACCCTGCTTAAATTTGTCTGGTGGCAATAATAACCCCTCAGGCATCAGCAAGTAGCGTTTTTTTTGCCATTGCAGCTAGGAATTTGTGTTGTAACCGGTGCCACGAACCCGGCTTTACTAGCATGATTTTCTCGCACGCAATTGCAATTGCACAAACTACAAGCGATGATGCGTGTTCTTTTGTTGATTGTTTATGCCTGGCACCCTGCCGGGCGTTCATGACGAGACTGACGAGATGGCAGAAATAACAGCCCTAATCCTGAATTTCCTCAAAGCCATCGGTAAATACCGCTGGCATGCAGTGACCATCGCCTGGGTGGTGGCACTGATCGGCTGGGCCGTTGTGCTCAAGCTGCCTAACCAGTACGAGACCTCGGCCCGTGTCTACGTCGACACCCAGACCATGCTCAAGCCTCTGCTGTCGGGGATGACGACCCTGCCTAACCTCGACCAGCAGGTGATGTTCATGCGCCAGACGCTGATCAGCCGCCCGAACGTCGAGCGCGTCATGCGCGACACCGACCTCGACGTCAAGGCGACCACGACCGAGGAAAAGGACAGGATGATCGACGATCTGATGTCCAAGCTCACCATCGCCGGCACCGAGCGCGACGACATCTACACGATCAGCTACACGTCGCACGACCCGAAACTGTCGCGGGACGTCGTCCAGTCGCTGTTGACGATCTTTGTCGAGGGCAGCTTCGGCGGCAAGAAGCAGGAATCCGACAAGGCGGTCCAGTTCATCGACGACCAGATCCGCAGCTATGAAGAAAAACTGGCGGCGGCCGAGAACACCCTCAAGGAGTTCAAGATCAAGAACATGGGCCTGCTGCCGCGCGAAGGCGCCGATTTCAGCAGCAAGGTCGCCGCTGCCAACGACGCCCTGAGCCAGGCACGCCTGGAACTGGCCGAAGCCGAGCAGTCGCGCACCGCCATCCGTCGCCGCATGACCGGCGGTGGCGGCACGGGCGGGGCCGGCCCGGTCGATCCGGAACTCGAAAGCCGCATCGCCGCGGCCCAGAAGAACCTCGACACGCTGCGCCTGCAGTACACCGAGGAGCACCCGGACATCATCGCCACCAAGCGCCTGGTCGAGCAGCTGCAGGCGCGCAAGAAGGAAGAAGCGAAGAGCGGCCGTCCGGATCCGAACGTCGCGGCCAGCCCGATGATGCAGCAGCTGAACATCTCCCTGTCCGATGCCGAATCGCGCGTGGCGGCCCTGCGTGCCCGCGTCAACGAGTATGCGAACCGGGTCGCGACCCTGCGCACCCAGAGCGTGACGGCGCCCGAAGTCGAGGCCCAGCTGGCCCAGCTGAACCGCGACTACGAGATCAACCGCGAGAACTACCAGAAACTGGTGGCACGCCGCGAGCAGGCCAAGCTGTCCGGCGACCTGTCCTCGGCCACCGACATGCTGACCTTCCGCGTGATCGAGCCGCCGCTGATCCCGGCCAAGCCGAGCGGCCCGAACCGCCTGGCGCTGTTCTCGGCCGTGTTCGTGCTGTCGCTGCTGGCCGGCGTGGTTGGCGCCTTCCTGTTGAGCCAGGTGCGCCCGACCTTCCTCAGCCACGCTTCGCTGCGCGAAGTGACCGGCGTCCCGGTCCTGGGATCGATCAACATGCACTGGAACGGCAACCAGGAGGTATTGCGCAAGCGCCGCCTGCTTGGCCTGGGCGCAGCGGTACTGGTGCTGTTTGGTGCCTACGCCATCGGCGTCGCCGCCATGATGGCGGGCGCCAGCGCGTAAGCCATAACGGACGCCGTAACGGAACATATTAGGAGCGAATGTGAGCATTATCGAAAAAGCGGCCAGCCGCATTGACCACACCCGCGCACCGGCGCCGGCCCCTGTCGCCGTCGAGCACAACGACGAGATCGTCGTGCTGCAGCCGCAGGTCGCGCCGGCCACCCCGGCCGCCGCCGCGGCCCCTGCCGCATCCGTCGGCACGCCGCGTGTCGCCACGCCGCGTGCCGACACCCCGCGCGCCGAGGCGCCGCGCCGGACCGCCGCGAAACCGGGCGCACGCAAGGTCGACCTCGACCTGAACCGCATGCGCGACGCCGGCCTGGTGACCGCCGCCAGCGGCCGCACCAGCCTGCTCGAAGACTTCCGCGTCATCAAGCGCCCGCTGCTCAAGCGTG
>JBBWZO010000305.1:0-9335 GCA_039649125.1 Massilia sp.
TCGATCGCTTCCGGATCGATGATGTTTTCCGGCAGGTGGTCGTTGATCTCCGCATGGGTCAGGTAGCCGCGCTCCTTGCCCATGTTGATCAGGTTCTTGAACTGGGTGCGGCGCTTTTCCAGCTCCGCTTCCGAGAACCCCTGCTCGCTGCCCAGCGACGCCATGCCCTTGGCCTTGCGTTCGCGTGCTTTCGAGACGGCCTTCAGTTCGGCGCGCTCGACGGCGTTCAGCGCCGCGACCTCGTCGTTCTCCGGCATGAATTCGCTCGGCTTGCGGCCACGGCGGCCCGGCACCTTCACCTGCGGCAGCAGGTAGCCGGTGGTGTCGATGGCGGCCAGGGCGGCGGCGTCGGTGGTCTTGCTGACCGAGCTGCCGGCGGTCTGGATCACGGTGGCGGCCGGCTCGATGCGGCGCACGGTGCGCGCACGCACGGCCTTCGGTGCAGCATCGACGGACGGCGCGGCGGCAGCCGGATCCACGGCGGGCGCAGGGGCCGCTGCCGGCGCAGCAGGCGCTGGCTCGGCTGCCTTCAGTGCGGCCAGTTTCGAGGTGCGCTTACGCACCACGACCGGCGGCGCGGCAGGTGTCGCGCTGGGTGCGACGTAGTCGGTGAATTCGGGTTCGGCCTCGGGCTCGGCCTTGGCTTGCGGCACCGGCGCGGCGGGTGCGGCCAAGGCGGGCTCGGCCGCCATAGCTGCAGGCGCGGCCGGAGCGGCGCTCGCCACCGGTGCAGGTACAGCGTCCGCAACCGGCGCAGAAGCCGGAGCAGGTGCGGCCTGCGCGACCGGTGCCGCTTCCGCGGCCGGCGCCTCGGCCTGGGTCTTGAGCGCGGCCAGGCGCGAACGGGTCTTAACCACCGTCACCTTGGCCGCCGCTTCCGTTTCGAGGAAGTAGGAGGTCGCGGTTTTCGGCACCGCCAGCTGCGCCGTGGCGCTCTTGGCCGGCGCTTTCTTTGCTGTCAGTGTCAGTGTCTTGGCGGTGTTCTTCATAAAAAAACTCTCCTGTCGAGGCGGTGCGCGCCTGCGAGGTCAAAAATTGCGCATGGCCCTGCAAGGGCCGGGGAAACGATCTTGGGGACGGCCCTATCTAAGGGCGCCGGGGCCGCAAATCAAGCACGCCTTCCCCTGCGGCGGCACGCGGCAAGGCCGGGTACGTGCATGGCAGGGGTTCGGAAAGCAGTGGTTAAAATCGCGCTGTGCATGTCGGAATGAAAAAAAGCCCGTTGGCTGAAACGGGCTTGCATCTGATCTCTTGGGACGAAGAGAAGGGACGACCGGCATTATGCCTTAAAGCAAGAATTGGTGATAATTGAAATATCCGATAAGGGATATAAGCAAATCACATATTGTTGCTTTTCAGTCCACACATCACTCTTCCGTCCTTCTGCGCACACGCAAGCCGCGCGCAGGGCAAGAGGCGGATCATACACGATTTCGCGGTTGCAGGCGCGCGCAAGCGCGCCCGAGAACCGGTTACCCATCCACGCTCAGCAGAAGTCACACGATTGCGCCGCACTAGTGCGAGCCAGCATGCTATCCTTCGGATTCCTGTTATTACCATGAAGTCAATGAACACCATTAGTCCTGCCGCCGAGTCTGTCGACGCCACCTCCCCTACCCCAGCCGAGAACCCGAATACCGAGGCAAGCAACGCACCGGATTCCGCTGCCGTGTCGGAGCCGTCGGCTGCAGAGGCGCCCACTGCGCCGGCAGCGCAGTCGCCGCAACAAACCGCGGCGCCATCGGCACGCGCCCTGCTCAAGCAGCTGCAGCAGCAGTTCCCGGCCTTCCGCGACTGCCTGCCGCTGGCGATCGGCATCGACAAGCAACTGCTGGCGCGCATACCCGGCCTCGACCGCAAGACCATGCGGGCGGCGCTCGGCATCCACACCGGCTCGATGCGTTACCTGCGCTCGATGGAAAAAGCCACCGTGCGTTACGACCTCGACGGTGTCGCCGGCGCCGAAGTCACCGACACCCACCGCAGCCACGCCAAGGAACAGCTGCAGCAGCGCTTCAAGAAGGAAGCCGAACGCAAGAAGGCCGAAAAGGCGGCCGCTGCCGAGGCAGAGGCGGCACGCCTGCGCCAGGAAAAACTGCAGCAGCTGGCCTCGAAGTTTTCGCGCGGCTGACCCGGCGGCCGATGCGTCCTGACCCGGAAGAAAACCTGCCCCCGTACGAAGGCGTCCAGCTGGCCGACGTCGTGCTGGTCAGGACCGACTTCGAGGCCGCCGAAGCACTGTCGGCCCTGTCGCAGGCCGACGCCGTCGGCTTCGATACCGAATCGAAGCCGACCTTCGCCAAGGGCGAGGCATCGACCGGTCCGCATCTGGTGCAGCTGGCCACCGACGACACCGCCTGGCTGTTCCAGATCGGTGCGGCGCCCCATGCCGACGTACTGCGTGAAGTGCTCGAATCCGAACGCATCCTGAAAGTGGGCTTCGGCCTCGGCGACGACCTGCGCCGCCTGCGTGCCAAGCTCGGCATCGACACGAAGAATGTGCTCGACCTGTCCACCGCCCTGCGCCGCCGGGGCGAACGCAACCCGTTGGGCGCGAAGAGCGCGGTGGCGCGCTTTTTTGGCCAGCGCCTGCAAAAATCGAAACGCATCACCACCACCAACTGGGCGCAGCCGCGCCTGTCCGACAAGCAGATCCTGTACGCGGCCGACGACGCCCACGTCGCGCTGCGCCTGTACCGCCACTGGCGGGCTGCGGCGACGTAAAATTTGCTCACGGATGGGTTATCATCCTGACAGTTGATAACCTGGACAGTCCGTATGCCCCCACTGCTGCGCCTTGTCATTCCCCTGTGCGCCATGGCGACCGTGCCCGCCATGGCACAGCGCGTGCCCGACACCCTCGAGCAGCGCGTCGCGCCCTGCATCGCCTGCCATGCGCCGAAAGCAGGCGCCGGCACCAGCGTCGGCGGCGTGTATTTCCCGCGCATCGCGGGCAAGCCCAGCGGTTACCTGTACAACCAGCTGGTCAACTTCCGTGAAGGCCGGCGGGGCTATCCATTGATGACCTGGATGGTGAACCACCTGCCCGACCCTTACCTGCTCGAGATGGCCGAGTATTTCGCGGCCCAGCACCCGCCCGTGCCGGCACCGGCGCCAGCGACGGCGCCGGCGGCGACCCTCGCGCGCGGGGAGCGGCTGGTGCGCCAGGGCGATGCAGCTCTGAAGGTACCGGCCTGCGTGGCCTGCCACGGCCAGCAGCTGGCCGGCGTCGCGCCCAACATCCCGGGCCTGCTGAACCTGCCGCGCGACTACGTCAACGCCCAATTCGGCGCCTGGCGCAACAAGGTGCGGCGGGCCCATGCGCCCGACTGCATGGCCACCATCGCCGAGCGCCTCGCACCGGGCGACGTCGCCGCGATTTCCGCCTGGCTGGCGGCCCAGCCGACGCCGCCCGATGCGCGCCCGGCCGCAGGTCTGGACGCGCCGCTGCCGATGCCTTGCGGGAGCGTGCCATGAAGCGCCGCCTCGCCTGGATCCTGCTCTCCCTGGCGGCCGTGCTGGCGGCGGCGATCGCGCTGGCCTGGCCGCGCGAGGAATTCATCGCCTCGAACGCGCCCGCCGACCATGCGCTTACCCCGGCCAACATCGCGCGTGGCGCCTACCTGGCGCGCGCCGGCGACTGCATGGCCTGCCACACCGCGCGCGGCGGCGTGCCCTACGCCGGCGGCCGCGCGCTCGACACGCCTTTCGGGCGCCTGTACGCGCCCAACATCACGCCCGAGCCGAGCACCGGCATCGGCAACTGGAGCGCCGACGATTTCTGGCGCGCCCTGCACAACGGCAAGTCGCGCGACGGGCGCCTGCTGTATCCGGCCTTCCCCTACACGAACTACACGAAAGTCACCCGCGCCGATTCGGACGCCCTGTTCGCCTACTTCCGCAGCCTGCCGCCGGTACGCCAGCCGAATACCCCGCACGCGCTGCGCTTCCCCTACAACCAGCAGCTGACGCTGGCCGGCTGGCGCCTGCTCTACTTCAAACCCGGAGTGCAGGTGGCGGACCCGGCTCGCGGCGCCGACTGGAACCGCGGCGCCTACCTGGTCGAGAGCCTCGGACACTGCAGCGCCTGCCACAGCACCCGCAACCGCTTCGGCGCCACCGACAGCACGCTCGGCGGCGGCCTGATCCCGACCCTGGGCTGGTATGCGCCGGCGCTGACCTCGAACGCCGAGGCCGGCATGGGCACCTGGAGCGAGGAGCACATCGTGCAGTTGCTGGGGACGGGCGTGGCGCCGGGCGCCAGCGTGACCGGGCCGATGGCCGAAGTGGTGGCGCAAAGCCTGCAGCACCTGACGCGCGAGGACCTGACGGCGATGGCGCGCTACCTGAAATCGCTGCCCGGCGAAACGCCGGAAAAGGCAGAAAATCCGGCACCGCCGCGCGACATCATGGAGGTCGGCGCAAAGCTGTACGGCCAGCACTGCGCCGCCTGCCACGGCGAGCGCGGCGAGGGCAAGGGTCCCTACCCCCTGCTCGCCGGGAACCGCGCGCTGACGCTCGCCGAACCGGTGAACGCGATCCGCGTCGTGCTCAACGGCGGCTTCCCGCCCGGAACGAAGGGCAATCCGCGTCCCTACGGCATGCCGCCCTTCAGCCACGTGCTCGACGACGCCCAGGTCGCGAACCTGGTCACCTACCTGCGCGCCAGCTGGGGCAACGCGGCGGCGCCGGTGTCGGCTGCGCAGGTGAACCGCTACCGCAGCGTGCCGCTGGATTGAAAGCGCCGAACCAGACCGCTTGCTGGCCAGCAGGGCGAACAGAACGGACACTGAGCGATTCGGAACGTCTGCAACCGGCGTCGATAGCGCAAGTTGGCTTGCTGAGCGCAGGTCCGTTTGACGGCCCAGCTGGCGAACGAAGATAGCATGGCAAAAGGTCGGAGAGGCCGATATTGCCGCGCACCACGACGCGTAAATAATCTTCAATAAACTGTCCCGTGCACGCCCAAACAGGCGCATAGTGTCCTTGTTCGCCGGATCCTTAGCCGATCCCGCGTTGTCTCGCAGCACATCGCTGCGTCCCCCATCGACCCGCCAAGGCTCTGCCACTTTCGATCACAGTGTGGTCGCGTTGCCGTGCGGCTCGACACCAAAAAGGATTCCCATGTTTCCCTATTCCCCCTCCAGCAATCCCGCTGTACGATCCCACATGGATTCGCAGTTCGCCTACTTCAACGATCTGACCCAGGCTCTGGTTGGATCATTCCAGGCCGTCTGCAAAGCCAACCTGAAGCTAGGTCATACCATGATCGAGGAAACCATGAACGCCGGCCAGCGCATGCTGTCGAGTGAGCGTGCTGTCGACGCCATGGGCGCGGCTGCGGCCTACGCCCAGCCGGCTACCGACAAGCTCCGCGCCTACCAACAGCATCTTTCACGCCTGGCGGCCGAGGCGCAGGTCGAACTGACACGCGTGAACCAGCAGCATGGTCCGGAAACGGCACGTACCGCTCATGCCTTGGCGGACGATGTGACGCGTGTTGCCACCGAAGAAACCGCGCGCAGCATGCAGCAACAGGAAGACGCCCTAAAGAAGTTCCGCGATCCGTTCCAGCCGACCGATGTGCAGCGCGGCAACGGACATGGCACTGACCGCCCGGCCGCCAACGGCGAACGTGCAAGCACGGGCACTGGCGCCAGCATGCAGTTCGATGGGTTGGCGGATAACGGTTCCGTGCAAGGCCACGTGCAGGGTCCGTCGGTCCAGGCAGCAGACAACAAGCCTCCGCGCAAACCGGGCTGAGCAGGCTCAGCGGGAGTGTTGCAGCTTGCGATTGCCGGCGGCTGCTCCCTTAAGTCATATTCCAACGGCCGGACTCTCCGGCCGTTTTCACGTTGGGCGGATCGTCGGTGGCTTGTAGCATGCATGACCTTGGCGAAACGAACGATCGAGTTGTCCGCCAGCTCGCTGACGAAGATCACGAACAATCCGGCCCCGGTTGGACCTTATCGTGCAGCATGAACGAGAGTGGTGTCTGGGCAGCAGATCAGCGCGTTTTTGACTGCTCGTAATCCAACTTGGCGAACTCAAACAAGGACCGCGCATTGGCGCCCCCTGAATTACGCGGCATTTCCCGTGCGTGATACTTGATTCCCACATCGTTAGTGTGCACCGGCTGGCTCGGCGGCGAACCTGGAATTTTGCGCAACACTGGACAGCTCAGTGGCACACCATGCCGTGTCCACTTCACCTGCAATCGGTCAATAATCTCCCTGGCTTCATACGTGGTGGCACCTAGACTAGCTAAATAGCGGTCCAGGGCTTGAGCAATTGGCCCCCACTCGCGGAAGAGCTTGCTCGGAAATGCGATTATGTTAGTCACGATATGCCTTCATTAATTTAACTCAGCGCGGGTGCTCCGCCGGATGGCGTAACCCGTCTACACCATGACGAGTCCTTGGCCCTCACTACCGTAAGAAATGGTGTGTGTCATTGTCCATAGCCATTCGTGGTGAGCAAACGAACCATCTCCAATGCCGGGATATTCATTGAATTCAGACATCTTTCATGTATTCATCGCCATACGCCTTTTGCAAACAATACTATATCTACCAACAGTTGCTTATGAGTATTAGCGCGAATCTCGGCAATTCGGGAAGGCAAAGTGGCATCGCCAAGTACTTATCCGGAAACAAGTGTGCTTATGGCAGCCAAAATCACATTTATTTTTGGGCAGGTACTTAGACCTTAAACCACATGGACCGCATCAAGCGAGTATATTTTGATGGGGTGAACTTAACTGTTGCTTTGCTGCTTAGCTGAACGGCCGGGTTCGGCCAAAAGCAGCCACATCGAATCATACGCAGCAGGTCGACAAGAAATAACAGTTGACAGGGGTATGGTTTTGGCAAATGTTGATTACGGGAGGAACCAATGCCTGCTACTGACGGATCAGATAAATCTGACGTGACTCGCCCTACACCTGCTTCCGATGATGAGAAAGCAGCAATGACGCGCGCCTTGGCGAAAGAGAGCCCCAACGAACTCTTTGAGCGTTTAACACGTGAAAACAACACATCACGATCTGACGCATCATTGACTCGTCGAAGGCGACGTGAGTAGGCAAGCCAAGCTCGAAGCAAGGCCATCAGGATGCTGCACGGGAATGGGCGCGCGTATCACACGATCGTTCGCTTCTGAAGTCCAAATGCACTCGGCAATAGCTCATCCTCCAGAAGTGATTTTTCCTCTATAAGCTGGAATGAAGATTGCGCCTCCGCCTGCTCCTGCGTTCTTTTGAGCGCACAGGGTTGGAGATGCGAGGACGCGACGAGCTCTCTGGAGCAACACACCGACCTCTTCCATGAAATCCAGCGCCGGACCGACTGCTTCACGCCCCGCGATGTGAAGCGCGCTCTCAATTTGTTCAGGCAGGCCTGCTTTCGACCATAAAACGGACGCCGCCTTGCACCTACACCAGGTTGGCGAAACCGACGCGGTCGGTGGTCGCGTTACGCGCGTCCTCGACGCTGATCCTGTGCCCCGCCAGCAGGCGCTCGAGCGAAGCGTTCATCGTGTGGCAGCCGGGGTCGCGGCCGCTGTTCATGTGCGCGCGCAGGCCGCCGAGGTCGCCCGCTTCGATCAGCCGCGCCAGCGCCGGGTTCAGGGTCAGGCATTCGGTGGCCAGGTGGTAGCGGTTGTCGTCCAGCGAGGGCAGCAGCGCCTGGCACAGCACCCCGCGCAGCGCATGCGCCAGCGCCTGCGACTGCGCTTCCGAATTGCCCAGCAGCCGGATCATCTTCTGCAAGCCCAGCTCGGTCGAGCGCGCGTGCAGCGTGGCCAGCACCAGCGGCCCCGACTCGGCCAGCGCCAGCGCTTCCTGGGCGGTCTCGGCGTCGCGGATTTCGCCGATCACGATCACGTCCGGGCGCTCGCGCAGCGCGTCCAGCGCTCCCAGGTAATAGCTTTCGACGTCGCCGTCGACGCCCACTTCGCGCTGGGTGACGATGCATTTGCGCTGCGGGATCAAGGTTTCGACCGGGTCTTCGATGGTGATGATGTGGCCCGAGCGGCGCTGGTTGATGTCGTCGAGCAGCGAGGCGATCGTGGTCGACTTGCCCTGGCAAGTGTCGCCCAGGATCAGCACCAGGCCACTGGTCAGGCGCGCAAATTCCTGCTCGCTCGGGCCCAGGCCCAGCTCGGCCAACGGAATCGGCTCTTTTGGGAAGCGCCGGATCACGCATCCCAGGCGCTTCTTGCCCTGGAAGGTGAAACAGTTGGCGCGGATGCGCGCGGTGTGCAGGTCGATCGAGCGGTCGAACGCGCGGTCGGCAATGCGCTGGGCCCAGTTCGGCTCGATGGCCTCGAAGAACTCTTCCAGCTCTTCCTTGGTGATCGGCGAATCGGTGACCGCCACCAGCCCTTTCGGCTGGCGCAGCATCAGCGGATGGTTCTGGTGAATGATGATGTCCGAGAACACCAGGCGCGAATTGAGCAGGTGCAGGATCTGTTCGACCAGGGTGCCGAACACCGGGTGGTCTTCGTTTTCCACATACGACAGGGTTCGGATCTGGGAGGACTGGTGATGTTCCATGGCGCTTTCGACTGGTCGTTCAACGTGCGCCAATTATAAGACCAGCCCTTGTGAAATATTGCAAAATCGAAATATAAATGTTCCGAGTGACATTGCCACAACGATACATAGGACCCAGGTGCGCAGTGCTGCCGGATCCGCTGTCGTTCTGTGCAGTGCAGCATCTGCTACATCATCGGGCAGCTCATCCAAACAACTTGCGTTCAATGCAGCATTGGGTGCACTCTAAGGCCATGGGTGCGTGCGGCGGGTTGTCAAGCCGGACTCGGCGCGTGGACCAGTAGATAAAAAGACCACAACCATGGAGACGACAATGAAAACGACAGCAAAGACCTTCCTGCCCCTGTACCAGCTTGCGCTGGCCGCCTGTGCGCTGGCCTGTGCCGTAGCGATACCGCAGGCCGCGGCCGGGCCGTTTGGCTGGAGCACCAGCGATCAGGTCAAGGGCAGCGGCCAGATCAAGCGCGAAACGCGCGATGTTGGCCACTTCAGAGGCGTCGCGCTGGCCTTGCCGGCGAACGTCGAGCTGCGCGTGGGCAACAGCGAAAGCGTCACGATCGAGACCGACGACAATCTGTTGCCGCTGATCGAAACCGAGGTCGAGAACGGCACGCTGAAGATCCGCACCGTGAAGAAAAACCTGAACCTGCAGACCCGGTCGATGAAAATCGTGGTGCAGGCGCGTGCCATCGACCACCTTGCCGTGGCCGGTTCCGGTTCGCTCGACGCCGACGCCCTGCAGGCGCGCAATCTCAAGCTCGACCTGGGCGGCAGCGGCTCG
>JBBWZO010000328.1:0-15020 GCA_039649125.1 Massilia sp.
ACGTCCGGGTGCAGCAGCACGTTGCGCGCGCTGCGCGGGCCGCTGCAGTCGCCGCTGTCGATGCGGCGGCCTTCGATGTAGACGCCATCGGTATTCGTCATGCCGGTGCGCAGGCCGGAGGCGGCCAGCAGGTGGGCGATCAGGCGCACCGTGGTGGTCTTGCCATTGGTACCGGTGACCGCGACGACCGGGATACGGCCATCGTCGCCATCCTTGAACATCATGTCGACGATCGCTTCGCCGACGTCGCGGCCCTTGCCGAACGATGGCGACAGGTGCATCCGCAGTCCCGGCGCGGCGTTCACTTCGACGATCCCGCCGCCCTGTTCTTCAATGGGTTTCAGGACGCTGTCGCAGACGAGGTCCACGCCGCAGATGTCCAGGCCCACCATGTGCGCCGCCGCGATGGCGCGCGCCGCCACGTCCGGATGGACGTCGTCGGTGACGTCGGTGGCGGTGCCGCCGGTGGACAGGTTCGCGTTGTTGCGCAGGATGACGCGGCGGCCCTTGTCGGGCACGGAGTCGGCCTGCAGGCCCTGTTTTGCCAGGCTGCCGAGGGCGATGTCGTCGAAACGGATCCTGGTCAGCGAGGTCGAGTGGCCGTTGCCGCGGCGCGGGTCGCGGTTCACCTGCTCGACCAGTTCGCGCACGGTGTGCACGCCGTCGCCGACCACGTTCGGCGGGTCGCGGCGCGCGGCGGCGACCAGCTTGTCGCCGATCACCAGCAGGCGGTAGTCGTGGCCCGGCAGGTAGCGCTCGACCAGGATGTCGTCGCGGAATTCGCTGGCGGAGTGGAAGGCTGCGGCGATCTGCTCCTTGGTCGTGATGTTGACCGTCACCCCCTTGCCCTGGTTGCCGTCCTTTGGCTTGACGACGACCGGCAGGCCGATCTCCTGGGCGGCCGCCCAGGCGTCTTCCGGGTCGACCACGGTACGGCCGAGCGGCACCGGCACGCCGGCGGCGTCCAGCAGGCGCTTGGTCAGTTCCTTGTCCTGGGCGATGGTCTCGGCAATCGCGCCGGTGGCGTCGATTTCGGCGGCCTGGATGCGGCGCTGCTTGCTGCCCCAGCCGAACATCACCAGGCTGCCTTCGGTCAGGCGGCGGTAGGGGATGTTGCGTTCGGTCGCGGCCTGCACGATGGAACCGGTGGACGGACCGAGGCGCACGTCTTCGTCGAGGTCGCGCAGCTGGGTGAGGGCGGCCTGCAGGTCGAAGGGCGCGTCCTCACGCGCCGCGTCGATCAGCTGCTTGGCCAGTTCGAGGGCCAGGCGGCCGACGTCTTCTTCGCTGTACTCGACCACGACCTGGTAGATGCCGGGTTCGACGGTGGCCGTGGTGCGCGAGAAGGTGACCGGGCAGCCGGCTTCGGCCTGCAGGGCCAGGGCGACGATTTCCAGCACTTCGGCCAGCGACACCGGATCGAGCGCGTCTTCTTCATGGCCCTGCGGTTGCAGGTCGCCGAGTTGGGGAAAGCGCGAGCGCAGGCGCGTTTCGAAGCCGGGCAGGGCGGCGATCGATTCTTCCTCCGGAGTGCAGGCGACGATCGCCTCGACCGAGGTGTGGTGGCTCCAGAGGTTAGGGCCGCGCAAGGCCCGTACGCGAGATACTTCCATAAACCTTCATTCCTTAATGAGGGCCGCTTGTTCGCACAGGGCGGCAGGGGCGGCGCCGTGGACCCGGTGAGCCGGGCCGCGTCTTATTCAATTCAATAAATCGGTTTCTTCGGCGTGGCGTCGAAAGCGCGCAGGCCGCCGCAGATCAGGTCGTGCGGCAGGCCGAGCGCCCAGGCGGCGGCGGTCGCTGCCAGCACGCTGGCTGGATGCTTGACGGTGGCCGGCTTGATCTTGCCCATGTCGAGCAGCGTGGTCTCATGGTCGCCCTCGGCCAGCACGATGTGGTTGTTGCGGGCAAAGACGACGCATTCGCCGCCGGTCCTGTGCTGGACCATCACCGGATTGGACTCGTCCATCGCATAGAAGATCACGCGTCCGTCGGACAGTTCGGCCAGCTTCACGACTTCCGGATCGGCCGCGTTCAGCACGGCGGCGCCGCGCGCGAGGATCACGTCGACCTGGCTGCGCACGACGTTCGCCAGCGCTTCCGCATCGCGCACGTGGAATTCCTCGACGTCGGCCAGCGGGCCCATGTCGGTCACCACGCCCACCGTGCAGCGGTCGTAGGGCAGGCCGCCGGCAAGGATGCTGCGCGCGTTCGATTCGAACACGGCCGCTTCCATGTTGCGGTTGATGAGCAGGCGTTCGCCGGCGGCAAAGCCGGTGCAGTCGCCCTTTTGCACCTGGCGGCCGTCGAGGTACAGGCCCTCGCCGTTGGCGACGCCCGCATGCTTGCCGGCGGCATTCAGCAGGCAGCCGAGCAGGCGCGCGATCAGGCTGGTGCCGAGGGTGCCGGTGACGCCGACGAGCGGGATGCGGCCGTCTTCGCCCGCGGCGAACAGGTGCTCGACGATCGCCTTGCCGACGTTGCGCGGCTGGCCCGAGGCCGGCTTGATATGGGCCAGCAGGCCCGGGCTCGAATTGACTTCGATGATGGCGCCGCGCTGTTCTTCCAGCGGACGCGAAATGTCTTCGCACACCAGGTCGATGCCGGCGATGTCGAGACCGACCACGCGCGCGGCCAGGGTCGCCACGTGCGCCACTTCCGGGTGGACCAGGTCGGTGACGTCGTCCGAGACGTTGCCGTTGGGCTGGATCAGCACTTTCTGGCCGGCCTGCGGCACCGACTCGGGGGTGAAACCCTGGCGCTTCAGGTCGAGCAGGATTTCGCTGTCGTGCGGATTGACGCGGCCGAGCGGGTGTTCCTCGGTCTCGCCGCGGCGCGGGTCGACGTTGATCTGGGTGTCGCACAGCTGGACCACGTTGGAGACGCCGTCACCAAGCACCCAGAGCGACTCGCCGCGCGCCGCCGCCACCACCTGCCTGCCGACGACGAGCAGGCGGTGCTCGTTGCCGGGAACGAAGCGCTCGACCAGCACGGCGCTGCTGTCGCCGGCTTCGGCGGCGATCGCGTAGGCGGCAAGCACGTCGGCCTCGGTCATCAGGTTCAGCGTCACGCCGCGGCCGTGGTTGCCGTCGACCGGCTTCACGACCACCGGCAGGCCGATGTCCTGCGCTTCTTCCCAGGCCGCTTCCGCGCTGCGCACCAGCGCGCCTTCCGGCACCGGCACGCCGCACGAGGCGAGCAGGCTCTTGGTCAGGTCCTTGTCGCTGGCGATGCCCTCGCCGATGGCGCTGGTGCGGTCGGTTTCGGCGGTCCAGATGCGGCGCTGGGCGGCACCGTGGCCGAGCTGCACGAGGTTGCCTTCGGTCAGGCGGATCGAGGGAATGCGGCGGTCGGTGGCGGCATCGACGATGTTGGCGGTGGACGGGCCGAGGCAGTAGCGGTCGACCAGCTCGGTCAGCTGCCGCACGGTGCCGGCCATGTCGAAGGGCTCGTCGTTGATGGCGGCCATCAGCAGGCGATGCCCTGCCTCCAGGGCGGCGCGGCCGACGACGGCGTCGCGGGTGCGGAAGGCCATTTTATAGATGCCGTGCTCGCCCGTGGAGCGGGTCTTGCCGAAGCCGGTCTTCATGCCGGCCATGTTCTGCAGTTCGAGGACGATGTGCTCGAGGATGTGGCCGGCCCAGGTGCCGCCTTCCAGGCGTTGCAGGAAGCCGCCGCGCTCGCCGACGCCGCAGCGATGCTCGATCAGGCCGGGCAGCCATGCGCTGAGGCGTTCGTTGAATCCGGGGAGCTTATTCGATGGGAAGTCTTCCAGCTCGCCGATGTCGAGCCAGGCTTCGATCACCGGACGGTAAGTCCAGATGTTCGGACCTCGCAGGTGAGTTACGCGGAGAAACTGGATGTCTTTCTTCTTTGTCATGTAATGATGTCTTGCCGCCAAGGTCCGCTCGTGCACCATGATGGCGTTGCCTATGTTTGCCTGCCTGTGCGCTACCGCACCTACTGGAATAGGTTCTACGGTTATGCGGCGCGCATGTTGTATACTTGCCGGCCCGAAGCTTACAGCTCCGTGCCGATTTATGCCAAATGGGCATGCCGGCTGTGTCGCCCTCGCCCTGCAGCGGACTACGTCGCCGACATTTTCCTCTAGTCCATGTAAACCGCTGAGCCGGTCACCGCGTTACCCCCTCTATTCAGAACATGCCCGTCACGGGCAGCAACACAATGACAACTCAACAACTAGCTACTCCAACGTCCCTGGCGATTGCCGCTGGTTTCTTGCCTGACAATTGGCAGGATGACGTTCGGAAACAGCTTGCACCAGGGGAAAACGCGCTGACCAGCGTGGAGGTTGACCTCGACGCAAAATTACGTTTTACGAAAGGCATCCTGGTCGTCACCAACCGCCGCCTGCTGTCGCGCGCGCCGGGCGAGACCACGTGGCGCGACTGGAGCTTCCAGCCGGGACTGGCGCTGCGCCACCACGACCATGCCGGCGTCGGCCACCTGGAATTGGTGGACGCGCAGGGCCTGCTTGCCGGCTGGCGCTTCACCCTCGGCCAGAACCTGCACGCGATCCGCGTGGTGGACGCGTTTACCGAACAGGTGAAAAGTGTGGAAACCGGACAGCCGGTGGTGCCGCCTGAGCAGCACACCTGCCCGAGCTGCAAGGCGCCGCTCGAACCGGACCAGGAAGAGTGCCCGATCTGCACCAAGGTGCTGCATACCCCGCCGTCGACCTGGACCCTGTTCCGGCTGTGGCGCTTCGCCATGCCGTATCGCGGCCAGCTGCTGCTGGGCTTCATCCTGATGCTGGCCAGTACCGCCGCGCATATGATCCCGCCGTACCTGACGATGCCGCTGATGGACAACGTCCTGATCCCGTACCAGAACGGGCAGCAGATCGATACGGATCTCGTTTACCTCTACATGGGCGGCCTGCTGGGCGCGGCGATCCTGGCCTGGGCGCTGGGCTGGGGCAAGACCTATGTGCTGGCACTGGTCTCGGAGCGCATGGGCGCCGACCTGCGCTCGACCACCTATGAGCACCTGCTGAAACTGTCTCTGGAATTTTTTGGCGGCAAGCGCACGGGTGACCTGATGAGCCGCATCGGCAGCGGGTCAGACCGCATCTGCGTGTTCCTGTCGCTGCACCTGCTCGACTTCCTGTCCGACGTGCTCATGATCATCATGACCGGCGTGATCCTGTTCACGATCAATCCGTGGCTGGCCTTCATTACCCTGGTGCCGCTGCCTTTCATCGCCTGGATGATCCACGTCGTGCGCGACAAGCTGCGTACCGGCTTCGAGAAGATCGACCGCGTCTGGGGCGAAGTGACCAATGTGCTGGCCGATACCATTCCCGGCATCCGCGTCGTGAAAGCCTTTGCCCAGGAAAAGCGCGAGGCGGTGCGCTTCCGCGAAGCGAACAAACACAACCTGGCCGTCAACGACAAGCTGAACAAGGTGTGGTCGCTGTTCTCGCCGACGGTGTCTTTCCTGACCGAACTCGGCCTGCTGGTGATCTGGTGCTTCGGCATCTGGCAGGTGTCGCGCGGCGACATCACGGTCGGGACGCTCTCGGCCTTTATCGCCTACAGCGGCCGTTTCTATGTGCGCCTCGATTCGATGAGCCGCATCGTCTCGGTGACGCAAAAGTCGGCCTCGGCCGCCAAGCGCATCTTCGACATCCTCGACCACGTCTCGAGCGTGCCGGACCCGGTGAACCCGGTGAAGGTGCAGAAAGTGCAGGGCAATATCGAACTGCGCGAGGTGGGATTCCGCTACGGTAACCGCGCCGTCAACCGCGGCATTTCGCTGAACATCAAGGCCGGCGAGATGGTGGGCCTGGTGGGGCACAGCGGTTCCGGCAAGAGCACGCTGGTGAACCTGATCTGCCGCTTCTACGACGTGGCCGAAGGCGCGATCCTGCTCGACGGCGTCGACATCCGCAGCTTTGCGGTGGCCGACTACCGCCGCAACATCGGCCTCGTGCTGCAGGAACCCTTCCTGTTCTTCGGCACGATCGCCGAGAACATCGCCTATGGCAAGCCACATGCGACGCGCGAAGAGATCATCGCCGCGGCGCGCGCCGCCCATGCGCACGAATTCATCCTGCGCCTGCCGCAGGGCTACGACTCGATGGTGGGCGAGCGTGGCCAGGGCCTGTCGGGCGGCGAGCGCCAGCGCATCTCGATCGCGCGCGCGCTGCTGATCGACCCGCCGATCCTGATCCTGGACGAGGCGACGTCGTCGGTCGACTCCGAAACCGAAAAGGAAATCCAGAAGGCGCTCGACAACCTGGTGCAGGGCCGCACCACGATCGCGATCGCGCACCGCCTGTCCACGCTGCACCGCGCCGACCGCCTGGTCGTGCTCGACCGCGGCGTGGTGGTGGAAGAGGGCAGCCACGACGAACTGATGGCGCGCGAAGGCGCCTACCACCGGCTCTACGAAGCGCAGGCGCGCAACGTGGACCAGGATATGGACGACAACAAGGACGACTGATGAGCACCCCATTTCAACTGCGCCGCGACAGTTTCGGCAGACTGGTGTTCACGGGCGAGGACGGCATCGACGTCGTCGGCGTGATTCCCGTGCGTGCCTTTCCCATTCAAGCGCCTACGCGCGGCATCTCGCTGGTACGCGACGGCGGCAAGGAAGTCGCCTGGATAGACGACCTCGAAATGGCGCCCGAGCAGATCCGCGCACTCGTCACCGAGGAACTCGAAGGGCGCGAATTCATCCCCGAGATCCTCACCATCCGTGGCGTGTCGAGCTTCGCCACGCCCTGCACCTGGACCGTGAAAACGGACCGGGGCGACACCGAATTCGTGCTCAAGGTGGACGAGGACATCCGCCGCGTGGGCGAGGCTTCGCTCCTGATTGCGGACAGCCACGGCATCAATTTCCTGGTGCGCGACATGTTCAGGATCGACAAGCACAGCCGGAAGATCCTGGATCGGTTCCTGTAAGGGGCGGCCAGTCCGTGGGCGGCCATGCGCTCGTCCTGGGGGGGCGCCGGGGCTGGGGAAAGCGCCCTGAGCGCCGCCGTGCTGGTCGCCTCGCATGCGGGCGTCACCCGTACCATCCGCGGCGTCGCCGAGCGGGCGCGCGTCTGGGCGGTGATGCGCATCCTGGCGCCGCTGTCGTGCGCCGTCTTCGGCTACATGCCGGGCAGGCGCATCGGCCTCGGCGAGGACCTGCCGCGCGGCGTGATGCTGCAGTGGAGCCGCTGGACGACCTTGCCCCACTATTTTTATGACGACCCGGCAATCGATGCAGCGCGCCGCGCAGCAAGCGTGCGCATACCCTTGCTGATGCTCGGATTCGACGACGATCCATGGGCAAACCCACGACCTGCTGCAGGAGGCGCCATGACCCTGCCGGCAAAGGCGCCGCGTTTCGTCTTGCTCGTCAACCGCGCGCAACGGGCGATCGGGCACTGGATCGAACGCCGCCCCGAGGCGTGGGACGGCATCAGCCCGGCACAAGTGGGGCTGCTGTTCCTGCCGGCGGCACGCAACGAAGCGCCGGTCGGCGAGATTGCACAGGCGCTCGACGTCGCGCCTGCGGCCGTGACCAACCTCTCCAAGCGGGTGCAGGCGGCGAACCTGGTCGAGCGCGTGGGAGATGCCCAGGACGGCAGGTTGACGCGGCTGAGACTCACTCCTGCCGGCGCCGCGGCATGCACGACGGCGCACGCGGTACTGGATCAGCTCAATGCACGGCTGCTGCAGGGCTTCACTGCGGACGAGCAAGCCGTGGTGGCCCGCTGGCTGAACCATGCCGCTGTCGTGATGTCCGAGGGGGACAAGGAGCTCTGAAGTGCGCCGCTTGAACGGCGGCGCAGGCTCGCTTATGCTGGACCCACGGATCCGATCGCACGGGAGGAAACCATGCTCTTGCAAGGCGGCTGTTATTGCGGCGCGGTGCGCTATGTCGTCGATGGCGACAACTTCCACGGTACCCTGTGCCATTGCACCGACTGCCGCCGCATGTCCGGCGCGCCGGCGGTGGCCTGGTTCAGTGCCCACATGGCCGACCTGCGCTTCGCGCAGGGCAATCCCGCCACCTATCACTCGAGCGAGCACGTACTGCGCGGCTTTTGCGGGACCTGCGGCACCACGCTGAGCTACCAGGACGACCGCTACCCCGACGAAATCGACATCACGAGCGCCAGCCTCGACGACCCCGAGGCGGTGCCGCCGCAGGACCACACCTTCGTGCAGGACCGCCTGCGCTGGATGCACGTGGCCGACGGCCTGCCCGAGTATGCGCGCACGCGCAGCGAAGGGATGGGCGGTGGCGTTGCGGGCGCCGGCGCAGTTGCGAACAAGGGCGTGCCGGCGTGAGTCCGCCAACATACGGAACACGTGCCTGAGCGTAGAGTAGCCGCATCGGCCGCGAGGCCACAGGGAGACTTGCCATGGATTCGATCAACAAGCAGCAACCCGCAGAAAACCGCCGCGACTTGCAGGGCGCGGAAGCGCTGGAACGGATCAGGAAAACGGCCGAGGCAGCCAAGACCTGCTTCTTCTGCACCGAGGGCGGCACGGGCGCGGACGGCGGCGTGCGGCCGATGAGCCTGTTGAAGGCGGATGAGGCCGGCCACCTCTGGTTCATGAGCGCCATCGACAGCCACAAGAACGCCGAGCTGGCCGCCAATCCGCAGGTGAAGCTGTTTTTCCAGGAAAGCACGCGCGCCGGCTTCATGGAGCTCGACGCGCTTGCGGTCTTGTCCCAGGACAAGGCGAAGATCAAGGAATTGTGGGACTTCACGCTCAAGACCTGGTTCACCGAAGGTGAAGACGATCCGCGCATCACCGTCGTCGAGGTGATTCCGAAAGGCGGCTATTACTGGGACAACAAGCACGGCCAGGCGGTGGCCGGCGCCAAGATGGTCGTCGGCGCAGCCATCGGCAAGACGCTCGACGATTCGATCGAGGGCAGGCTGATCGTGTGAGGGCGCAGGGCGGCAGGAGGGGAGATGATTGAACTCGACCATGTCATCGTGTCGGCCCGCGACCGGGTGGCAGCCGCGCGCCTGCTGGGAGAGCTGCTCGACGTGCCCTGGGAGCCGACCGCGCTCGGCATCTTCGCGCCGGTCTACGTCAACGATCGCCTGACGCTCGAATTCGTCAGCACCGAGGAGGCGTTTCCGGTCGAGCACTTCTGTTTCCGGGTGAGCGACGGCGAATTCGACGCCATCGTCAGCCGGCTCGACGCGGCCGGCATCGGCTGGCGCGGCACGGTGAGCGGGCCGAACGACCGTCAGGTCGGCACCACGCACGGCGGGCGCAACATCTATTGGGACGAGCCGGCCGGGCATCGTTGGGAGATCCTGACGGTCAGTTATGCGCGCCAGGAAACGTAGGGTGGAGTTGCGACATGCGGCCGCGACGTCAAAGACCAGGTAGACGTAGGGGGGACTCCCGAGTCCACGCGTTCACCGCGTGAACGCCGGCGCCGTATCTTCCAACATTGCAGCCGGGGCCATCGGTAACGCTGTTCGGGCGACGTTAACGCGTGGACTCGGGAGTCCACCCTACGGTCACGACATGCTCACAGATCAGGTACCACGGCGGCCGCGCACGATTGTCATTTTGCCCACCCGTGCACGCCGTTTTTTGCACGCGGTTAGAATGGGTTTCGATCGAAACGCAAAGGAATCCCATGCAACGAACCGCTCTGGTCGTCGGCGTCACCGGCATCGGCGGCAACCACACCGCACGCGAACTGCTGGCCAATGGCTGGAACGTCCTCGGCCTGTCGCGCCGCGCGCCGGCCGATCTGCCGGGCGTGCGTCACGTCGCCGCCGACCTGCTCGACCCGGCCGCGCTGGGCGCCGCCCTGGCGGACGTCGTCCCGACCCACGTCTTCCTCACCACCTGGATGCGCCAGGACACGGAAGCCGAGAACATCCGCGTCAACGCCGCCCTGGTGCGAAACCTGCTGGACGCACTGTCGCCGAAGAAGAGCGTGCGCCACGTTGCCCTGGTCACCGGCCTGAAGCATTACCTGGGCCCGTTCGAGGCCTATGCCAGCTCGGGCACGCTGCCCGACACGCCGCTGCGCGAAAGCCAGCCGCGCCTGCCGCTGGAAAACTTCTATTACGCCCAGGAAGACGAAGTCTATGCGGCAGCCGAGCGCGACCGCTTCACCTGGAGCGTGCACCGCCCGCACTCGATCATCGGCCAGGCGGTCGGCAACGCCATGAACATGGGCACCACGCTGGCCGTGTACGCCACCATTTGCAAGGAGACCGGCCGCCCGTTCCAGTTCCCCGGCTCGGAAGCGCAGTGGAAGGGCTTGAGCGATGTCACCGATGCGCGCATGCTGGCCAAACAGCTGGTCTGGGCCGCCGACACCGACGCGGCCAGGAACGAAGCTTTCAACATCGTCAATGGCGACGTGTTCCGCTGGAGCTGGCTGTGGCCGCAACTTGCAAGCTGGTTTGGCGTGGAGGCGGCCGGCTACAGCGGCCAGATCCAGCCGTTGGAGGCGGCGATGGCGAACGACGGCCCGCTCTGGCGCGAGATCGCAACCCGCTACGATCTGGTCGAACCGGACCTGGATCGCCTCGCTTCCGCCTGGCATACCGACCTCGACCTCGGCCGCCCGCTGGAGGTGATGACCGACATGGCCAGCAGCCGCCGTCTGGGCTTCACGGCTTACCAGGCCACCGACGCCTCGTTCTTCGACCTGTTCGCGCGCCTGCGCGCCGAGCGTCTCATTCCGTAAGCCGCGAACGGGCTCGCCATGGACGCCGCCCGCACCCCGATGCATGTCGTGCTGGTCACGATCGGTTCGGCGGGCGACCTGTTTCCCTTCCTGCGCATGGCGCTCGCCCTGGTCGATGCCGGGCACCGCATCAGCTTCCTCGGGCCGGTGCAGCACGAGCCTTTCGTGCGCGCCGCCGGGTTGCCTTTCCACGGTTTGCCGGCCGACCCGGCCGTGCTCGACCATCCCGATCTGTGGCACCCGATGCGCGGCTTCGGCATCGTCTGGCGGGCGACGCGGCCGGCCATGGCCGCGGTGCCGGCCTTCATGGCGGCCCTGCCGGTGGACGAAAAATGCACCATGTTGGTGCATCCGCTGGCCTTGCCGGAAGCGGACCTGTGCCGCGCCGCGCGTCCCGGCCTGTCGATCGCGGCGGCCTTCCTCGCTCCCTCCAACCTGCCGACCGTCCACGACCCGCTGATGCTGGGACCCTGGCGCGTGCCGCGCTGGGTGCCGCATGGCCTGCGCCGCAAGCTGTGGCGCAGCCTCGGCGCCCGCTTCATCGACCCGATCGCGCTGCCCGACGTGAATGCCGCCCGTGCCAGGGCCGGGCTGGCGCCGGTAACGGCGCTGATCGACACCATGTTCTCGATCGCCGACCTGTCGATCCTGCTGTTCCCGGACTGGTTCGCCCCCACCCAGCCGGACTGGCCGCAGCCGCACGTGCGCAGCGGTTTCCCGCTGTATGAGCCCAAGCTTGATCCCGACCCGCAGGAGGTACTGTCCGATGAACTGCGCCGGTTCCTGGGGCAGGGCGGGCGGCCGCTGGTGTTCACGCCCGGCACCGGCAACCGCCAGGCACGCCGTTATTTCGAACACGCGGCGGAGGCGGCGCGGCGGCTGGGCGAGCGGGCAATTTTCCTCACGCCGCACCGCGACCAGTTGCCGGCGCAGCTGCCCTGCCACGTGCTGTGGCAGGAGTACGTGCCGCTGCGCGCGCTGCTGCCGCAGGTGGCGGTGCTGGTGCACCACGGCGGCATCGGCACGACGGCCGAGGCGCTGCATGCGGGCACGGCCCAGCTGGTGGTGCCGCTGGCGCACGACCAGTTCGACAACGGGGCACGGGTCGAAGCGCTCGGGGTCGGGGTGAGCTTGCCGGCGACGCGGCTGTCCACGCGGCGGCTGGTAAAGCGGCTGGAGGGGCTGCTGGACGACAAGGGGTTGGCGGAGCGCTGCCGGGCGGTGGCGGAGAAGTTTGGGCGCGATCCCGGGGTGGATGAGGTGGTCGCGGCGCTGGAAGTGCTGGCGGGGTGAAGGCGTGCCGCGCGCACGCAAGCATAGGGTGGACGGCTGCACCTGGAGATCCCACCGTCACGCGACGGTTGCGCCGTCCACGCGTGCAACGAACGTTCGATGTGCCGCGACAGAGCAACGGCTGGCTGAACGCGTGGACGGCAGTCACGTCGCGGTTGTACACGCTCCCAGGTGGAGCCATCCACCCTACAACTGCCGCCACCTTGGTGTGTCAACGCACCGTCAAACGTGGTTCAGCACGGTTTAATGGCGCATCGACAGCGAGCAACGAGGCAGGCCGATGCGCAGGAAAATTGAAGAGGAAGCAGGGGGCAGGAAAACGGACGTAGTCGCGGGCGGCGCCGGCCGCCCCGGATTTGTGCGCGTGCGCGGCGCCCGCGAGCACAACCTGAAGGACGTCAGCCTCGACATCCCGCGCGACGCGCTGGTGGTGTTCACCGGCGTCTCCGGTTCCGGCAAATCCTCGCTCGCCTTCGGCACCCTGTATGCGGAAGCGCAGCGGCGTTACCTCGAATCGGTGTCGCCCTATGCGCGGCGCCTGTTCCACCAGATGCCGGTGCCGGAAGTCGACGAGATCGACGGCCTGCCGCCGGCGGTCGCCCTGCAACAGCAGCGCGGCTCGCCCACCACGCGCTCGTCGGTGGGCAGCGTCAGCACCCTGTCCAATTCCCTGCGCATGCTGTACTCGCGCGCCGGCGACTATCCCGCAGGGCAGGAACTCCTGTACGCGGAATCGTTCTCGCCGAATACCCCGGAAGGCGCCTGCCCCGAATGTTCGGGCCTGGGACGCGTCTACGAGGTCACCGAACAGTCGCTGGTGCCCGACGACAGCCTGACGATCCGCCAGCGCGCGGTCGCGGCCTGGCCGCCGGCCTGGCACGGCCAGAACCTGCGCGACATCCTGGTGACGATGGGCTATGACGTCGACACCCCCTGGCGCGACCTGCCGAAGAAGGACCGCGACTGGATTTTATATACCGACGAGACGCCGACCGTGCCCGTCTACGCCGGCCTCGCGCCGGAAGAGACGCGCGCGGCGCTCAAGCGCAAGGACACGCCGAGCTACCAGGGGACGTTTACCGGCGCCCGGCGCTACGTGCTGCAGACCTTCGCCACCACCGAGAGCGCGTCGATGAAGAAGCGCGTGGCGCGCTACATGGTCAGTACCGAGTGCCCGCTGTGCTGCGGCAAGCGCCTGCGCCAGGAAGCTTTGTCCGTCACCTTCGCCGGCGTCGACATCGCCGACATCTCGCGCATGCCGCTGGCGCGCCTGCACGCGCTGCTCCAGCCCTATGCCGGGGGCGACGCGCCCAAGGATGCGCGCCGCGCGCAACTGCATCCCGAGCAGCTGATCGTCACCCAGCGCATCGCCGAAGACCTGGTGGCGCGCCTGGACGTGCTGCTGGCGCTCGGCCTGGGCTACCTGGCGCTCGAGCGCAGCACGCCGACCCTGTCGCCCGGCGAACTGCAGCGCCTGCGCCTGGCGACGCAGGTACGCTCGAACCTGTTCGGCGTCGTGTATGTGCTGGACGAGCCCTCGGCCGGCCTGCACCCGGCCGACACCGAGGCGCTGCTGGCCGCGCTCGACCAGCTGAAAGCCTCGGGTAACTCCCTGTTCGTGGTCGAGCACGCGCTGGACGTGATCCGCCGCGCCGACTGGATCGTCGACGTCGGGCCTGCGGCGGGGGAGCGCGGCGGCGAGGTGCTCTACAGCGGGCCGCCGGAGGGTCTGAAGCAGGTCGCGGCCTCGCAGACGCGGCGCTACCTGTTCGACGAGGTGCCGCCGGCCGAACGGACGCGGCGCGAACCGCAAGGCTGGCTGCGCCTCGAAGGCGTCACGCGCAACAACCTGAACGACCTGTCGGTCGAGTTCCCGCTCGGCGTGCTGACGGCGGTGACCGGGGTGTCGGGCTCCGGCAAATCGAGCCTGGTGAGCCAGGTGCTGGTCGACCTGGTGTCGCGGGAACTGGGGCAGGGGACCGCCGCCGAGCCGGAAGAAACCGACGACCTGGAACAGGAAGCCGTCATCCCGACCGAGGGCCGCATCGTGGGCGGCATGGACGCGGTGCGGCGCATGGTGCGGGTCGACCAGAAGCCGATCGGGCGCACGCCGCGCTCGAATCTCGCCACCTATACCGGCCTGTTCGACCAGGTGCGCAAGCTGTTCGCCGCGACGCCGGAGGCGAAGAAGAAACGCTACGACGCCGGGCGCTTCTCGTTCAACGTCGCCAAGGGCCGCTGCGAGCACTGCTCCGGCGAGGGCTTCGTGATGGTCGAGCTGCTGTTCCTGCCCAGCGTGTACGCGCCATGCCCGACCTGCGAGGGCAAGCGCTACAACGCCGACACCCTCAAGATCACCTATAAGGAGCGCAACATCGCCGACGTGCTGGGCATGACGGTGGACGAGGCGCATGCCTGTTTCGAGGAGGAAGAGGCGGTGGCGCGGCCGCTGCAGGTGCTGCGCGAAGTCGGCCTGGGCTATTTGCGCCTGGGGCAGGCCGCCACCGAGCTGTCGGGCGGCGAGGCCCAGCGCATCAAGCTGGCCACCGAGCTGCAGCGCGCCACCCGCGGCGGCGCCCTGTACGTGCTGGACGAACCCACCACCGGCCTGCACCCCCTCGATACCGACCGCCTGATGGCCCAGCTGAACCGCCTGGTCGACGCCGGCAATACCGTCATCATGGTCGAACACACGATGCGGGTGGCGGCCGGCTGCGATTGGGTGATCGACATCGGGCCCGGCGCGGGCGAAGGCGGCGGCACGGTGGTCGCGGCCGGGCCGCCGGCAAAGGTGGCGGCTTCCCGCGCCAGCCGCACGGCGCCGTATCTGGGTCAATATTTGCGTTAACTGCCGCTATTTTTCCGGGAATCCGCCCTTAATTTCCTGCAATCAACGGAAATCGCATGCTCAGCTGAGCAGGCGGGATTCCGCGATTGGCGTTACACTTAGGATATTTTTCCTGAAGAGTAGCGAGCAAGCATGTCCGGATCGAGTATCGATAGCAACCAGTTTCGCCGCATTC
>JBBWZO010000336.1:0-13689 GCA_039649125.1 Massilia sp.
ACGAAATCGCGCACCTCGGGCGCAAAGAAGTCGAGCATGCGCCAGGCCCCGATCTGGGCGTCGCCGTCGATGCCAGCCATCCTGCGCCCGGCCGGGTTCAGGTAGATGCCGCCGGCGTCGCGCGTGAAAATGCCGATGAAGTCGGACGACTGTTCGGCCACCGCCGCCAGCCGGCGCGCCCCTTCCTCGGCGCGGCGGCGCTCGGTCTCGTCGCGGAAGTAGAGCGCGATACCGCCGTCCGGCGTGGGGAAGCTGTTGATCTCGAACCAGCGGCCATGGGCGTCGAGGAAGGCTTCGATGCGGCTGCGCACGCGTTCGGCCGCGGTGCGCCGGTAGCCCAGTTCGCGCGCGCTGCCGTGCACCTCCGGGACCAGGTCCCAGAACTGCGCGCCGACCAGCTCTTCGCGCCGCAGGCGCGTCACCTGCTCGGCGGCGCTGTTGGCGTACGTGATGATCCAGTCGGCGCCGATCGCCAGGAAGCCTTCGCTCATGCTCTCGAGGATCGCGCGCGAGCGCTCATCGGCGGCCTGGCGCTCGTGCGCCTCGTGGCGCTGGCCGATCACCAGCGAGGCGGTGTTGGTCAGCAGCGCCATCGCCGCGTGTTCGTGTTCGGCCGGCAGGCGCGCCACCCGGTAGTACCAGGTGAACGTGCCGAGCACGGCGCCGGCCGGCGACAGGATCGGCAGCGCACGGCACGCCGCCAAGCCGTGCGACGCCGCCAGCGCGCGCCGGCTTTGCCACAGCGGGTCGTTGGCGATGTCGGCGCAGGGCACGGTCTCGGCGCGCCACGCGGCAGCGCCAGCCGCCCCGCCCAGCGGCGCCACGCCCACCATGTCGAGTTCCTGCTGCAGCGCCACCGGCAGCGACGGCGCCGCGGCGTGGCGCAGCTGGCGCGCGTTGACCGGATCGACCAGCTGGATCGACACCAGCGCGGCGCCGCCCGAATAATCCTCGGCGGTGCGGGCCAGCACGTCGAGCACGTCGCCCAGCGGGGCGTCGGTGACGGCCAGCTCCAGCGCGCTGCGCTGGCCCAGCGCCAGCAGGCTGGCGCGGGTACGTTCGGTGACGTCGACGCCGTGCACCAGCACGCCCGACAGCGCGCCGTCGGCCTCGCGCAGGGCCATGTAGACGAAGTCGACGTAATAGGTATCGAGCATCCCGCCGCCGGACTGCAGCAGCAGCCGCACGTTGCTGCCCTGGTAGGTGTCGCCGGTCTGGTAGACGCCTTCGAGCAGCTCGAAGAATCCCTGCCCTTCCATCTCGGGCAAGGCCGCGCGCAGGGTCCTGCCCAGCAGCGGACGCCGCCCGACAAGCTCCGCGAAGCGCTCGTTGGCCATCTCGAACACGAGGTCGGGCCCGCGCATCACGGCCATGAACGCGGGCGCCTGGCAAAAGATGTCGCGCATGCGCGCGTTGGCGGCCCGCAGCTGGGCGTCGAGCCGCGCGCGCTCGGCGTCGGCCTGGCGCCGGGCACTGATGTCGGTGAAGGTCAGGACGGCGCCGGTCTCGGCGCTTCCCGCCGCCATCGGATGGATCGAACAGGCCACCGGCAGCACCGTTCCGTCCTTGCGGCGCAGCTCGGTATTGTCGGAACGGGCGACGGCGCCGTTGCGCGCCGCGTCGAGCAATGCCTTCCCGGCCGGCGCCGCCGCCGCCCCGCTGCCGGCGCCCAGCAGCAGCTCGGCGCCGGTGCCGGTCAGTTCCCCGGGTTCGTAGCCCAGCATCGATGCGGCCGCGGCATTCACGAAGGTGCAGCGTCCCCCGGCGTCGAGGCCGACGATGCCTTCGCCCGAGGACTGGAGCAGGAGCGCGAAGCGTTCGGTGCTGCAGCCGAGGGCGCGTTCGCTGTCGGCGAGCCGCTCGGCCGCCTCGTGTTCGAGCGTGGCGTCGCGCAGGATCTTGGCATAGCCGCGCAGTACTCCGTCCTCGAACAGCGGGATCATCACGCCGTCGGCGAAGAAGCGGCTGCCGTCGCGCCGCAGGTGCCAGCGCCGGTCCTCGGCACGGCCATGCGCGCGGGCGCGCGCCGCTTCCTCGTCCGGCTTGCCGGCGGCGATGTCTTCCGGGACGAAGATCATGTCGGCGGACTTTCCGCAGGCCTCCAGCGGGCTCCAGCCCGTGATCGCCTGCGCGCCCGCCTCCCAGGAGGTGACACGGCGCATTTCGTCGGTGCCGATGACGCCGTAGTCGTGCAGGTTGTCGAGGATCAGGCGGATGCGGTCGTCGTCCTTGCGCCGTCCTCCGCGCTGCGCCTCGTCCCCGCGCCGGGCCAGCTCCGCGCCCTTGCGGTAGAGGTCGACGAAGACGGCCGCCTTGGCGCGCAGCGCCGCCGCATGCAGCGGCTGGGTGAGGTAGTCGACCGCGCCCAGCGCGTAGGCGCGTTCGAGCGGCGCTGCGTCGGCGTCGCCCGCCGTCAGAAACATGATCGGCACCGATTGCGAACGCGGGTGCTGGCGGATCAGCTCGGCCGTCTGGAAACCGTCCAGCGTCGGCATCTGCACGTCCAGCAGCACCAGTGCGAATTCGTGTTCCAGCAGGGCGCGCAGCGCCGCAGCGCCCGACTGCACCGCCACCAGGCTGTCGGCCAGGCCTGCCAGGATCGCTTCGAGCACCGCCAGGTTGGCCGGTTGATCGTCGACCAGGAGGATACGGGTGTGGACGACAGGGCTCATCGGATGGGCGTGGCTGGTGGCGCGGCAGGCGCGCATGATTGCAAAGAAAGCAATGTATGCCTGGGGCTTCCGATTGTCAATTGTGCGCACGCTTAGGCACGGGCACCGCACACTGGCGTCTACGCAGGTGCCCCGGTTGGCGTCTTCACCGGCGTCTGGCGTGGACCCGCAGGTCTTCCACCACAGTTTTTCCAGCGGGTTCTACCGCCGCTTTTGAACATCCTCGGCGACCTGCTCAATGCTGGAGATCTACCGGCGCTTCGACCGCGAACAGATCCGCTTCGCGCACCCGCTGTCGATCGTGCGCCTCGCCGACGCCGAGTTGCCGGCCCGACCGCAGGCCGCGCACCCGGTACCGGCGGCGGTGCGGCATTGAAGATGCGCCGGCCGCTTTTCCACGGGCGCCGCTGATCTTCGCGGTAACAGGGGGAGGCGCGCGACGCGGACGTGCAAACAAAAATCCGCGTGGAGTCGGGACTCCACCCTACATGTTCGGGAGGCAGCCCGTGCCGCTACGGCGACCATCCTGCGTACATAGGGTGGAGCCGGGACTCCACCCTACCGTTCCGGAATGCGTCGGTTCGTACCGCACCAGACGGAAAAAGCCCGCCGGGCCGAAGCCGGACGGGCTGGGCGCGGGTGCCGGAGCGCCCCGCGGGTGTGCTTACGCAGCCTTGGTCTGCGCGTCGGCGACCGGCAGCGGGCTGACGCGGGCGCCGGCGCCGGCTTCGAGCACCGCAGCGGCCGGGCGTGCCTTGTTGCCCGGGGTCGTGGTGCTGATCAGCTCGTGCATGCGCGAGGCGGTCTTGTCCCACGAGGTGTTCGCAACGATATCGCGCATGCGCTCGACCATCGCGTTCTTCTCTTCCTCCCCGAGGGCCAGCATGCGCTCGCAGGCGGCGATGTACTCTTCCGGGGTCGAAGCGATGGCGACCACATCGCCGTAAGGCACCTTGACGTCGGTGATCGGGGTGCTCACGCTCGGTTTCTCGGCTGCCATGTACTCCAGCACCTTGGTCGGGCTGATGAACTTGGTCGAGTCGTTCATCGCGAACGGCAGCAGGCAGACGTCCCAGCCGGCCAGGAACTTCGGCAGTTCGTCATAGTTGCGCTGGCCCATGTAATGGACGTTTTGCGCGCGCGGCAGCTCGGCCGGGTCGATCTTGACCACCGGGCCGACCAGCACGATCTGCCATTCCGGATGCGCTTCGGCCATGCGGCGTACCAGTTCGGTGTCGAAGCGCTCGTCGATGACGCCGTAGAAGCCCAGGCGCGGACCCGGGATGCCGGCCTGCTCCGGATGCGAGATGGCGCTGTCGAGGGCCTTGCGGAAGTGCTTGGCGTCGACGCTGCTCGAGAAGCAGTGCGCGTTGGCATGGCGGTCCTTCTTGGCTTCATACAGGCTCGGGCCGCCGGTGAACACCAGGTCGGCGATATTGAGCAGGGCCGACTCGCGCTGCAGCAGCTGCTTCGGCGGGTTCTTGAAGGAAGCCAGTTCGTCCATGCAGTCGTAGACGACCATGGCCGGGTTCAGGCCCTGCAGCAGAGGCAGTGCCATCGGGGTGTAGAACCAGACGACCGGGCGCTCGCCGTCCGGCACGAGATCGCCCAGCAGGGTTTGCAGGGTCGGGATCTGGTCGTCGTGGAAGCCGTGCGCGTGGATCGGGGTATGCGGACGGCACACCGTGATGTTCGGCGCAACGGCCGTTTTCTGCAGGTGTGCCTGGCCCTCGCCGTGAACCGGTTCTTCGACTAACAGGATGTTGTAGTGTTGGGCCAGGCGCGTCATCAGGTGCTGGGGACGCTGGAAGACGAAGTCCCAGCGCAGGTGGCAAAACACGATCAGGGTCGGCATGTTGATTTCCTCTCGCCTTGGTGGCGCTTTAGTTGATCTTGGGTCCGGCTATCAAGGAGCGGCAGCGGCAGGAACACGCTGAAACACGCTGAACCATGTGAGCCGGACGGTGAATCGTAACATGCAACTTTGCTATTCTTTTCATTTATGCAATGCAATATTTGCATCAAGAACGACTTTTCGGCGCCCTGCTGAGCGTTTCGCCATAGGAGAGCCCGGTGTCGCATGGCATCTTTTGTAGGCCCAATCCTACGGATATACAGGAAAATCCACTACGAAAACTCATCTATACGAGAGGCGCGCGCAACCGTGCGCACCCCTGGAAGGCGCTGGGGGGGCGGGTTTCGCTTGCCGCGTGCCCCGGCCGGAGCGAACGGAGGATGTCGGCGTTGCCGTACAAAACAAGAAACTGCTCGGCGGGCCGCCGGGCCGCCGACAGGGCCACCCGGCGATGCCGGCGTCGTCAAACCGGCGGATAAGGCTGGGCGCCTTCCGGGTGGCCGTCGGCGCTGAAGCCGTCGGCGGTGGACACGTCGTCGATGCCGAGCGTGCCCAGGGCGTCGCACAGCTCGTCGATCTCGGCGCCGATGTCGGCGGCCAGGTCAGTCGCTTTCGCGACGCCGCCCCACGGCGGGCCGCCGTCGAGTGCATACAGGTTCACCCGCAGCTCGATGTATTCGCCGGCGTCCTGCGGCGCCACCACGGCGCGCACGCGGTCGGGGGCGAGCTCCTTTGCCGCGAGCAGGCGGCCGATCTCGGACAGGGTGCCCAGCATGGCCAGTTCCGCCACGCCCTGCTCCTTGGCGCCGTGGAACAGGTCCTGGTAGAGGAAGTTGATGCCGAGGCGCTCGGGCTCGCGCGCCAGGCAGCGCCGCACCAGCGGCGCGACGCGCTCGGTCCAGGCGCGGTAGCGGCGCATGCGGTCGGCGAAATACACGTCGGCCCCGATTTCGTCCTTCGGCACCGCGTAGAACCGGTCGTCCGCGCGCTTGAGCGAAAAGCCGAGCAGGAAGCGCAGCTCCATCGCCGCCTCGTCGGGCGCGACCGGCTCCCCGGTCCAGCCGCGGATGCTGCTCTCCAGCAGCGGCGCCGGCGCCGGTTTCTTGCTGGTCAGCGTGGCGGCCGCCTCGCGCAGCAGCTCCTGCAGCATGCTGTACGAAACATGGTCGACCTCGGCCAGGTCGTAGGCATGGCGCACCAGGGCGATTTTCGCGCGCGCGCTGTCGAGCTCGGCCTCGACGAAACTGGCGGCCAGTGCCGCGTACGCCTCGTCGTCGGCGAAGTTTTCCTGCGCCACCAGGCCGCCCGTGCTCTGCACGAAGAGCGGGATCAGGAAGGCGTCGATCTCGAATTCGGGCTCGCCCTCGCGCCGCAGGCGCAAGGTCGCGGCCTGCTCGCCGACGTGGGCGCGCAGCAGGCGGCAGGCGTCCGGGTCCGTGAAGCGCGCCAGCTCGATGGCGCTGTAGAGCACTTCGTCGTGCTTCCTGCGCAGCGCGCGGCGGATGGCGACCAGCAGTTCCTCTTCGCGCGCGGCGGCCAGTTCGGGATCGCCCTCCTCGCCTTCGGCCACCTCGAGCGCGAGGTCGACCAGCCCCTGGGCCAGGGCGTCGGTATCGGGTTCGGCGGAGGCCGGCTTGCGCGGCACGGGCTTCTTGTTTTTAGGCATAATCAAGTGATGAATGATGGAGCCGCCATGGTAGCAGTTCCGGGCTGCGCGCCGGCGCCCCGTCGCCCTTCCCGTCAGCCCGCCCGTTCGGCTTCCGGCGCCACCTGCACGCTGGCCAGCGCGGCCAGGATTTCCTCCGGTTCGGCCGGCTTGGCAATGTGCAGGTCGAATCCGGCCTCGCGCGCCCTCGCCTTGTCGGCCAGCTGGCCATAGCCGGTGAGCGCGATCAGCATGGTGGTGGCGAACTGCGGCATCGCGCGCAGGCTCTGCGCGAGCTGGTAGCCATTCATGTCGGGCAGGCCGATGTCCAGGATGAAGACGTCCGGCCGTTCGAACGCGGCCCATTCGAGCGCGCTGGCGGCATCGTAGTAGGTCGACACCAGGTGGTCCCCGGCCGCTTCCAGCAGCAGCGAGAGGCTGACCGCGGCGTCGATGTTGTCGTCCACCAGCATCACCCGCAGGGCCTGCGGGCCGCTGTCGCGCGCACGGCGCGGCGCGGCGGGCGACGCCAGCGCGGCCAGCTCCTGCTTCAGCGGCAGTCGCACCGTGAAGATGCTGCCGCCGCCGCGTCCCGGACTGCTCGCATCGACCGTACCGCCATGCAGCTGCACCATGCTGCGCACCAGCGCCAATCCGAGGCCGAGTCCGCCCTGGGCGCGGTCGGCCTTGCGCTCGCCCTGCGAGAACAGGTCGAACACGCGCGGCAGCAGCTCGGCGGTGATGCCTTCGCCGTCGTCGGCCACCGTCAGCGTCGCCTCGTCGCCGGCGCAGGACAATGCGAGCTGGATGTTGCCGTGCTCCGGGGTGTACTTCGCGGAGTTGGTCAGCAGGTTGGCCACCACCTGGATAAGGCGGGTCTGGTCGCCGCGCACCAGCACCGCATACGGGGACGGACGCAACTCCAGCCGGTGCTGGCGCTCTTCCAGCAGGGGCCGGGTCTGCTCGACGGCGCGCTCGACCACCTCGCGCAGGTCGAGGTCTTCCAGGTTCAGGGTCACCAGGCCGCGCGTGACGCGCGACACGTCGAGCATGTCGCCCAGCATCCGATTCATGTGCTCGACCTGGCGCGCGATCACGTCGCCGGCATAGCGCGCGCGGCGCCCGTCGATGTTGGGCATCTTGAGCAGCTGGGCGGCGGTGACGATCGGCGCCAGCGGATTGCGCAGCTCGTGGCCGAGCATGGCCAGGAACTGGTCCTTCGCGCGGTTTTCTTCCTCGGCGGTCTGGCGCGCATGGGTTTCGCGCTCGAGCTGCGACTGGCGTTCGCTGCCGGCGCTGTCGCGGAACAACTGGGCGCGGCGCAGCTCGGCGCCGGCGTGGCGCAGGGCCGCCAGCAGGCGGTCGATCTCGACGATGCGCGAACGGCGTTTCGGCGGGGCCTCGCCGCGGCCGAGGGCGGCCGCGTCGTCGATCGCGCGCCGCATCGAGCGGGCGTAGCCGCGGGCGAACGGCACCGACAGCGCGATCGCACAGGCCAGCGCCGCCGCCAGCGCCAGCGCGGCCATCCGCTCGCGTTCGCCCGCCTGCGCCGCCAGCGCGGCCTGCGGCGCCCCGACCGCTACCAGCCAGCCCGATCGCGGCGCGTGGCTGAACGCGGTTGTCGACGGCCCGCCGTCGTGCAGCGGCAGGTCGAGCACGCCATCGCGGCCGCCGCGGGCGGCAGCCAGCAGGCGCGGCGGCGCATCCAGTCCAACCAGGCCGGCCGTGCCGGTGTTGGACGCGACCAGTCTGCCGGCGTGGTCGACGAGGTCGACCTGCCAGCCGGCGGGAATGCCCGCACCGTCCAGCAGTTTGCGGAAATGATCGCTGCCGAAGCCTGCCGAAAGCGCAGGTTGCCGGTCGCCGGCCCGCAGCGGGATCGCCGCCGCCGTGACCATGCCCCCGTCGGCGGGTCCCGGCGCTGTGCTGGAGTCGGCGCCGGCCAGCTCGTCGTCGACCAGCAGCGCCGCCTGCCGCGCGGCCTGGGCCACGCGCGACCGCGCCGCTTCGTTCCCGGCGTCGTCCAGCAGGCGCAATGCGAAACCGGCGAACAACATCACCGGGACCAGAATCGCTGCGGCCATCAGGTACAGGTAGGCACGGATTTGCATCGCGGGCTCACAGATTGACGGCCATCGACATGACAGCCAGCAAATCGATGATACCAACACTACAATCTAAAGCAAGAAATTAGTTGAAAAAATAGTATTTATCGCTTGGGATTCGCGGCATGCGCCCTCCAAAGCCGTCCTGCGCCGTCATTTTTGCCCACATTGCACTAAACATTGCTCCTAAGACTGGCCTGTTGAGTGTTATGCTTCGGCAATTGAAACGGCGCCGACGGGCGCCCCTGCCGGAGAACTGTCCACGATGCTCGACAAATTTTTCAAACTCAAGGAAAGCGGCACCGACGTCCGCACCGAACTGCTGGCTGGCCTGACCACGTTCCTGACGATGGCCTACATCATTTTCGTCAATCCCTCGATCCTCGGCGACGCCGGCATGCCGAAGGAAGCAGTGTTCGTCGCGACCTGCCTGGTGGCGGCGCTCGGCAGCGCGGTGATGGGCCTGTATGCCAACTACCCGATCGGCATGGCGCCGGGCATGGGGCTGAACGCCTATTTCGCCTATGCCGTGGTGCTCGGCATGGGCGTGGCCTGGCCGGCCGCGCTGGGCGCCGTGTTCATTTCCGGCTGCCTGTTCATCCTGGTCTCGGTGCTCGGCCTGCGCGGCATGATCGTCAACGGCATTCCGCACTCGCTGCGCGTGGCCATCACCGTCGGCCTGGGCATGTTCCTGGCGCTGATCGCGCTGAAGAACGCCGGCATCGTGGTCGGCAGCGAGCCGACCCTGGTCAAGGCCGGCGACCTGCACGCGCCGCCGGCGGTCATGGCCATCGTCGGCTTCCTCCTGATCGTCACCCTCGACCGCCTGCGGGTGCGCGGTGCGATCCTGATCGGCATCATCGTCGTCACCGTGCTCAGCTTCTTCTTCGGGGGGAATACCTTCAAGGGCGTGTTCTCGGCCCCGCCCTCGATCGACCCGACCTTCCTCGCACTGGACATCCCGGGCGCGCTCTCGGTCGGCATCCTGAACGTGGTGCTGGTGTTCTTCCTGGTTGAACTGTTCGACGCCACCGGCACCCTGATGGGCGTGGCCAGCCGCGCCGGCCTGCTGGTCGAGGGCAAGATGGAACGCCTGAACAAGGCCCTGCTGGCCGACAGCGGCGCGATCGTCGCCGGCGCCGCGCTCGGCACCTCGAGCACCACCGCCTATATCGAAAGCGCGGCCGGCGTGCAGGCGGGCGGGCGCACCGGCCTGACCGCGCTGGCGATCGCCGTCCTGTTCCTGGCCTGCCTGTTCATCGCGCCGCTGGCCGGCGTGGTGCCGGCCTACGCGACCGCGCCGGCGCTGCTGTTCGTGGCCTGCCTGATGCTGCGCGACCTCGGCGACATCGAATGGGGCGACACCACCGAGAGCATTCCGGCCGCGATCACCGCGCTGGTGATCCCGTTCACCTATTCGATCGCGGAAGGCATCGCCTTCGGCTTCATCACCTATGCCGCGCTGAAGCTGACCACCGGCCGCGCGCGCGAAGTCAAGCCGGTCGTCTGGATCATCGCCGGGCTGTTCATTTTCAAGATCGTCTACATTGGCACCTGAGCCGCACCTGAACCTGACTTGAACCTTAGCTGAACGGCACCGTGGGGGGCGTCGCCGCCCCTTACGGCTGAGTGGCGCGCTTGCCTCGGCCGGCGTCGAATCGCGTGTTCTGTTTGCCCGGAAACCGCATTGATGCTGCTTCTGGGATACAATCTACGCCGAGCCCACTGCCGCCGAGCGAGCACCGGCGCTCTTTTCCCGAACGACCGGCCGGCCCACGGCGCAGCTCCGGGCCGGCGCGCAGCCGCAACCATGCTTATGAAATCATTCAAGTTGACCGCGCTGGCCCTCTTCGGCCTGGCGCATGGCGCCGCCCTCGCAAACGGCGGCGCCGCCGACGACCTTCCCGTCATCGGCAGCATCCATACCCCATTGACCGTCGCGCGTCCCGAAACCATCCCGGAAGGGACCTGGTTTACCTCGGCCGAACTGGGTGCCATCGCGACCTCCGGCAATACCACCGGCACCTCGATCAGCGGCAAGATCGACGCCCGCCACGAGACGGCCGACTGGAGCAACGAATACATCGTCAGCGGCTTCTTCAAGGAAGACGAAATCGTCGACGACGACGGCGAGCGCTATCGCCAGCGTTCGGCCGAGCGCTGGGCGCTGTCGGCCAAGGCCGCCTACAAGCTGATGAACGAGGGCAGCCGCGCTTTCGTGCTCGGCTCGCACGTGAGCGACAAGTTCGGCGCCTACACGCGCTATTCCTCGTTCGCGGTCGGCCACGGTTCGCAACTGTACAACACGGACGACAAGGCGCTCGACGTCGAGGTCGGCCCGGGTTATTTCAGCGGCAAGCGCGAAGACGGCCAAAGCGAAAACGGCCTGACGGTGCGCGGCGCCGCCCGCTTCCGCTGGCAGGTCAGCCCGTCGGCCGCATTCGTCCAGACCGTCAGCGTCGAGCGCGGCACCTCGAACGTGCACTCGATCGCCGAGTCGGCCCTCTCCACCAAGATCAACGACACGATGCAGATGAAAGCGGCCTTCAGCGCCCGCAACGATACCAACGTGCCGGAAGACAAGAAGAACACGGATACCCAGACCTCGCTGACGCTGGTCTATTCGTTCTGATCCGGACTAATCGACGTAGTCGTTGTGCAGGGTGGGCGGCTCCACCCGAACTCAAGAATCACGCTCGGCAAGCGCCGCCCACCTCCCCCTCCTTCACCCTTCCCAGGGCGTTCTCGTCAACCGCCGCCGGTCCTGCTGCCGCTGGAACTTCGGCGAGCACAGCACGCGCCGCGCGACACCGCGTGGCACGCCCACAAGCTGCATGAAAGCGAAAGCCGCGTGCATTCCGTCTGTTTCGAGGATCTTCAATGCGCGGTCGACGCGCGCGGCCATGTGCGCGTCGGTGCGCGGGTCGGGAGCTTGAATTTCGGACAACGCTGGCCTCGCAACATCTGTTTCAAAGGCCATCCATGCTATCAAACGAGCCAGCCCGTGGCGCGCGCTTGCCTGTGCGACACGCGCTCCCTACAGCCCCGGTTCAGGCCCGCGGCTCGTGCACGTCGTCCACCGTCACTGGTTCGGCCGCGATCTTTTCGTCGGCCAGCGCATGGTCTTCCTCGTCCGCCGCCAGCCCCTCCTGCCCGGCGCCGCGCACGCGATCGTAGACCAGTTCCACCAGCACCGGAAAGTGATCGGAACCAAACGACGGCAGCCGGCGGATGAAGGAGAGCGTGAAATGGCGGCTGTGGAACAGGTGGTCCAGCGGCCAGCGCAGGAACCAGTAATCGACGTGGAAGGTATTGAACATGCCGCGCCCCACGCGCGGGTCGAGCAGGCCGCTGATCTTGCGGAACAGCCGGGTCGTCCTCGACCACGCCACGTCGTTCAGGTCGCCCGCGACGATCACCGGGGTATCCAGGCCCGCCACGCTCTTGGCCACCACCAGCAGCTCGGCGTCGCGCTCGGTCGACTCGTCGTGCTCGGTCGGGCTCGGCGGGGCCGGGTGCAGGAAGTGCATGCGCACCTTGCGTCCGGACGGCAACACGACCAGCGCGTGCATCGAGGGGATGTCGTCCTCGACCAGGAACTGGATCGCGCTGTCCTCAAGCGGCAGGCGCGAGTAAACGTGCATGCCGTACAAGTTGTCGAGCGGACACTTCATCGAATACCGGTACTCGTCCTCGAGCACGTCCAGCCGCTCCTGCCACCAGGCGTCCGTCTCCAGGGTCACGAATACATGGGGCTGGTGCTCGCGGATCAGGGCGATCAGGCCGTCGGTATTCCGGTTCGGGGTGAGGACGTTGGCGGTCAGGATACGGATGCGCTCGGTAGCGTCGCTGACGACGGCCGACTTGACCTCGTTCGGGTACACCCTGACGTAGGGAAAGATCCACCACGCCTGGTATAGCAGGCAAGCGGCCGTAATGGCGATAAGCGCGTCCGAGGCGAGGTCGTCCAGGTCGAGCAGGAAGGGCTCGGCGGCGAGCACGACGAGCGAAAGGATGGCGATCTGCAGGCGCGGGAAGTCGAGGTCACGGACCCACCATTCCGTATGCTTCGACAAGGGCAGCAGGGTCGCGACCAGGATCAACGCAACGAGCGTTGCAATCACGGCAAATTGCATGATGGGTGAATTCCTAAGGAATGTTCAATTTCTTCATAAACGACAATACCCAGCGACAATAGCCGCAGTATGCCATTGTCATGAGGAACCAGTCTGTGCGCTAGCGCCCTCCCGTGCGGCGCCCATGCGCCCGCCTGCGCGATACTGGCGATTCGACCAACAACGCGACCATTCCCGCCTGCCAGCCATGCCCAACACGCCACTGCGCGCCATGCCCGGAACGGCTATGCCGTTCCTGGTTTTTTCCCGCAGCGGGTTCGATGACGTCCTTGCCCGCATCGACGAGGGCGGCGCGGTGCTTTACCTCAACCCGGGGGTGGCAACCGGCGCCGACATCGCGCGCTTGCGCGAGCGCGGCGTCGCCCTCCACGTCCTGCCGCGCACGTTCGACCCGCAGGTGCCGGGCGACGTGGAAGAAGCTACGCGAACAGCCGCGCGCGCGACCGGGCGCGAACGCGCCGGGCTGTGGATCGAGCACGGCGCAACGGTGCCGCAAGCCGACGCCGAAGCCGCCCGGCTGGATCCGGGACCTGCCGTGGCCCAGGAAGCGCCCGCCCTGCACCGGCGCCTGGCGCGTACCGCCGGCCAGTTTGCCAGCGGCGCCCTGCGCCGCCTGCGCGACGAGGGCGCCGGTCGCCAGTTGATGGTCCTGCCCTACCACGGCTTCGGCAACGCGCAGCGCATCTGGGTCAAGGGACGGGTGCTGGACGAATACAGCTACCGCGAGCAGAGCGAACACGACAGCGGCTGGAGCAACCTGGTGGCCCTCTACCGCCGCCTCGAATCCGACGAGGTGGCGCAGGCACGGGTGCTGGCGCACTTCGCGGGCCGCACCTGGGAAACCGAGACCGACGCCGGCGGCTATTTTGCGTTCGACATATCCCCGGGCGCAGCCCTGGCGAGCGGCTGGCACACGGTCGAACTGGAACTGCCCGGGCACAGGACGGCCGACGGCGTCCCGGTGCGCGCCGCCGCGCAGGTGACCGTCCCGCCGCAGTCGGCGCGCTTCGGCATCATCAGCGATATCGACGACACGGTGCTCTGGACCAACGTCACGAACAAACTCAACATGGCGCTGATGCTGGCGCGCACCAACCATCACACGCGCAAGCCGTTCAAGGGCGTGGCCGCGTTCTACCGGGCCCTGCACGAAGGCGCGGGCGGCAACGAGGGCAATCCGCTGTTCTACGTCTCGAGCAGCCCCTGGCACCTGTTCGGGCCGCTGGTCGACTTCCTGCGCCTGCAGGACATCCCGCTCGGCCCCCTGCTGCTGCGC
>JBBWZO010000240.1:0-22008 GCA_039649125.1 Massilia sp.
TTGATCGAGTTGGTCGCGGCGCGCGCAGCCGCCATCATTTCGCGCATCGTTGCCGGGCCGTCGAACAATAGCGTCACCTTGTTACCGGCAATGAGCGGCACCCCGGTGGCCTGTTCCTCGAGCGCGGCCAGCATCTTCAGGTCGGGGCTGGCGTTGGCCCAGCGCTTCGTCAGCAGGGCCGAGGCTTGCTTCGGCGCCAGCTTGCCCTTCGCGGTGGCAACGGTCGGCGTGGCTTTCGGCGCGACGATGTTCGGATCGATCTCGGGCAATGTCTTGCAGGAAACCATCGCGGCGAGAAAGGCCAAGGCCGCCGCGCAGGCGGCCAGTCGCGTTTTTTTGCTCATTTTTTGCTCCTTGGAGGGACTTGTTCTTGAGCGACGGGTGCTACATCCTTGGGACCGATGAAAAAGGCGATCGGCGCGGCCAGGAAGCGGCGGCCGAGCGCGCGCAGCAGCTGCAGGCGGTGCGCGAAGCGGATTTTGCGCGCACGGACGGCCACCCAGAGCGCCAGGCCAAAGCTGACCATCACGTTGACGGTGCCGATGGCAAGGATGCCGAGGATCGAGATGGCGATCGTCTCAGGGCTGAGCTGGTGATCGAGGCCGGCCAGCGCAAAGGCGAAATTGGCCGACGAGAAGGTGACGTGGCGGATATCGAGCGGCAGGCCGAGCAGGTAGCCGACGGTGCCGGTGGTGCCCAGCAGGATGCCGAAGAAGAAGTTACCCATCAGGCCGCCGAGGTTGTCCTCGACATAGCGCGACACCCGCGCGCGCCGCTCGGCACCTATCAGCCAGCCGAGCCAGCGCAGCTGGCGCACGCGCTGGCCCATGCGCGTGTACAGCGCCTTGTTGTCGTAATAGCCGGAAATGAGGCCGGCCACGAACAGCCAGACGCCGGCGATGGCCGCGTAGAACAGGGCGGGCGAGTGGATCGGGTCGATCTCGTGCAGCAGGTGGTGCGCCTTCTCGGGCGTGACGAGCTGGTTGCCGGTCATTTGCTGGTAGGCATAAGCGATGACGAAAGCGGTCGGGAAGGCCACCAGCACGTTGCCGAGCACGGCCACGATCTGCGTCCTGAATACCTTGTTCACCAGTTCCGCCATGCTGTCGAAATCGATGCGTTGCCCGTCGCGGCTGTGCAGGCCGGCGGCGATGCGCTGCGCCGTCATCGCGGGCTGCTTGGTGGCGATCGTCCAGCGCAGCATGTGCACCAGCATGAAGCCGAGCGAATAGTTCATGCTGAAGAGGAAGGCTTCCACCAGCGGCGCGGCACGCAGGTAGGAGAGCAGGATCTTGAACATCGCCATGAAGCCGACAATGAAGCCGGCCCCGGCGGCCGCCTTGAACATGTGGCGCAGCTGGGAACGGCTTTCGGCGATGTAGTGTTCGCCGGTGCGGCTGGCGTTTTCGGTGACGTTGCGCGCCAGCAGGTCGATATTGTCGCGAAACAGGCCGCGTACCTGGTATTTCGTGTTGTGGGCCTCGACCAGTTCCTGGGCGAGCGCCAGCGCGGCGGCGCGGCGCGGGCTCACCGGGCGCGTCACCTCGACCAGCCGGCCCTGCGCCTGCTCCTGCGGCACCAGCGCGCGGCTGTCCGACGGAGCGTGCGCGTCGTGGATAGCGTGCGCGCCGTCCTCGCCGGCCACCTCCAGCAGGCGCGGCGCGGCAGGGTCCGGGGCGGGGGCCGGAGCCGGGCCGACGTCCACCAGGAACAACAGCTTGCGCAGGCGTTCGATGCTCTGGGTGACGGCCACCAGCACGTAGGTCAGCGCCACGCTGGTGCCGAAGGAGAGCGAATTGCGGCGGATCTTGGCGATCACGTCCTCGCACTGGTCGAGCATCACCTGCAGGTGGCGCGCGTCGCCCGGACGTTCGATGGCGCCTTCCAGGTAGCGCCCGTACTCGTCGAGGAACTGGTTGACCTCGATGTTCTGCATCAGGAAGGGCGAGTCGAAGTCCTCGATCTCGCTGTAGCTGTGCACCAGGCGCGGCTCCAGGCCCAGCGCGCAGACCCGGCACGACAGGGTGCGGATCGCGTCCAGCATGCCCAGCAGGGTGGTCAGGCGCGCCCGGTCCTGGGTCGCGTCCCGCGGCGGCGGCGCATGGGCGATGACGTCGAACAGGGCCAGCCAGTCGGCGTCGGGTACCGAGCGTATCCATACGTAGTCGTCTTCCCGGTACAACACCTGGTCGAGGGCGTCGGACAGGTACAGGTCGTCGAGCGCGGGCGGCAGGAAGCGCCAGGCGATCCTGCGTTTGAGCTCGGTAAAGAAGCCGTCGTTCGACAGGATGCCGATGTCGCTGTACAGGCTCGTATGGCGGCGCTTTTCGAGCAGGGTGACGATGTAGCAGCGCAGCGCCCAGGCCTGCTGCGGGTTGCCGCGCAACAGCTGCGTCAGCGTGCGCACGGCGGCGCGCGCGCTGTCACCGGCACGCGCGCGGGCACGCCGGCGCGGCCGCAGGCAGGCGACCAGGTCGACCAGGAGATCGATGCGGTCGCTGTGCGGGTCGATGCGTTCAAGAATGGCAAGCATACAAATTCCGTTTCCTAGGAGCGTATAGTGTACGCGCTGGGGCTGCTGGAACTTGGTACGGCAGCGAACACTGGACATGCGCGCAGGCCGGTCTGCTTGCGGCGCGGCTGGCCGAGCGCCTGCCGGTTGCGCATCAGGAGGTAGGAGCCGAACACCGGCGTGAACACGAGCGCCCACAAGGCGATGGCCGAGGGGCGCCACAGCGTTGCGCTGTCCGGGCGATCGTCCAGCCGGGAATGCTGGCGATGGGGGAGACCATGAGGGAGGGCGATGGAGGTGTCGAGCATGATGGTGCGAGGAAATGTTGCCTGATTGAAGCAACACTATCGCGCCGGCAGCCGGGCCGGTATCGCGCTCGCCCGGACCGGTGCCGCCGCGGCGCACTTGCGGCTCACTCGTTCTTCACCGGGAAGCGCCGGGACCGGCGCCCGCCCCGCAAGCTGATCGGCTCAGCCCGCCGCCCCCAGTAGTTGCAGCTGCAGGTATTGCAGTAACACGACAGTCTTGACGTCCTCGATCTCGCCATCCCTCAGACGGGCGAGGGCGTCGTCGAAGCCGAGTTCGACCACCTCGATGTCTTCGCCTTCGTCCTCCTTGCCGCCGCCGTCGCTGCAGCGGTCTTCGACCCGGTATTCGCCGACGAAATAGTGCACGCGTTCGGTCAGCGTGCCGGGGCTGGCGAACAGCGTCATCACGTGGCGCAGGTCGTCCACGGCATAGCCGAGTTCCTCGCCGATCTCGGCCTTGATCCGCTCGCGGGGATCGGCGCCTTCGAGCACGCCGGCGGCCGTCTCGAGCATGAAGCCGTCGTGGCCCGCCAGGCGCGCGCCGATGCGGAACTGGCGCGTGAGCAGCACCGTGCGCCGCTCGCGGTTGTAGAGCAGGGCGGTGGCGCCGCTGTCGCTGGCGTAGACCTCGCGGGTTTCGGTTTGCACGCTGCCGTCGGCACGGCGCTGCTCGTAGGTGACTTTCCTGAGGGGATAGTAGTCGTCGGACAGGGTCTGTTCGTCGACGATGCGGATCGGGTCGTCTTGCATGCGGGACTCCGGGACAGGGATGGGGGCGAGCATACACGACGGCCGGGCCGGGTCCCGCACGCGAGCGCCGCGGAAACGCCGGGCGGATGGGAATGAAAAGCCGCCCGGCTTGCGCGGCGCGGCTTCTGGCTGGCTACGGAACGATCAGAAGCTGTAGCTGGCGCTCAGGCGGCGGCTGAGCACGCCTGAGGCGACATAAAAGCATTTCGGATAAACAAATGTCAAATCAGACTGTATTTTTGTTTGTGCGATACGACAGCTATAGGAACAGGCGATGGGTCCATGGGTCGAAGCTGTCTAGTTGACCATACAGATTCGCTGGAAGTGCACTGCGAGGTGCGCTGCGGGAAGCAGCCGGCAGGGAGGGGGAGGAGGGAGGGGAAAACCCATGCACGGGTCAAAGAGAGACAAGCGCGTGCATGGGTGGAGCGGGTTTTAGCCGCGTGCCGGTTCGGCGACGTAGATCTCGACGCGGCGGTTGCGTGCGCGGCCGTTGGCATCGGCGTTCGAGGCGATCGGCTCGCGGTCGGCGCGGCCTTCGATGCTGATGCGGCCCGGGTTGACGCCACGGCCGGCCAGGTAGTCGCGGGTACGCGCGGCGCGGTCGACCGACAGCGGCTGGTTGATGCCGGCGCTGCCGGTGTTGTCGGTGTGGCCGATGATGACCACGTTGGTGGCCGGATTTTCGTTCAGCGTCTGGGCGAAGCGCTCCAGCACCGGCTGGAAGTTCGGCTTGATGTCGGCACGGCCGGTGTCGAACGACACGTCGCTCGGGATGTCGAGCTTCAGGCGGTTGTCCGAGGTCTGGCTGACCTGCACGCCGGTGCCGCGGGTGGCCTGTTCCATCGCCTGCTTCTGCTGTTCCATGCGCTTGGACCAGATGTTGCCGATCACCGCGCCGGCGGCGCCGCCGATGACGGCGCCCTTGGCCGCGCGGTTGCTGCCGCCGCCGCTCGTGGTGCCGCCGATCAGTGCGCCGAGGGCCGCGCCGGCGCCGGCGCCGGTCGCGGTGCCGCGCTGGGTGGCGCTCATATCGGCGCAACCGCTCACGCCGAGGGCGAGGATGGTGGCGGCGGCGGTGGATTTAATCAGGTTCTTTTTCATGATGCTTCTCCTAGAAAAAATCCGTTTCGGAGGCGCACCCCGCAGGGCACGTCCGCGAAACGGATTGGTCAAACAACTTCACATTCTGCATGGTAGCGCAGGCAGTACTGGATCAGATTTATATTCCTCGTCCGCTGATCAGGCGAACCAGGACCATGATGACGGCGACAACCAGCAGAATGTGGATGAAGCCGCCGATCGTGTACGAGGTGACCAGGCCGAGCAGCCACAGGACGATCAGGACAATGGCGATGGTGTAGAGCATGATGTGTCTCCTCATTCAGTGCGCCGTGTGGCGCCGTGAATGCAGTATCCCCTGTCGTGCTCAGCAAAACCGTACGTTGGCCCACATTATGCGCGAGATTTCCTCTCTGCATGCAAACCGGGAATCCAGCCCATGAAGCCGAGCACGCCGACGATGCCGATCAGGCAGGTCAGCAGACCGCCGCTGACCAGCAAGATGACGTCGTGTGCCGCCACTTCCTGTCCTATCTCGAGCGGCGACGCCGACACGAGTCCGAACGCCGTCACGACCAATCCCCAGACGATGATACCGATCCACGCCAGGCTATTCATGGTGATCCCCTTTTCGATGGTTGTATACCGCCAGCCGTGTCGTCCGGCCGGATCCCGCGCACCGCGATTTCCGGCGCGCAAAACCATTGTCGGGCTAGCTCAGCAGTATTTCCGTGCGCTGGCGCACATTGCGACGGGGAAAATATCAAGGCCGGCAGTCCCTGCGGATGGCCGGCACTGAAAGCGAAGCGAAGCGGGTCAGGCGGCGCGCAGGCGGCCCTTCACGATACGTACGCGGTCGCCGCTGCGCCATTGCGGCTCGCTGCTCTGGCTGAAGGTGCGCAAGGTGCCATCGTCGAGGCGCACCCGGATTTCCCAGGTGGTCGTGGCCTTCATGTTGCCTTCGACCTGGTTGCCGACGACGGCGCCGCCGACCGCGCCGGCGACCGTCGCCAGCTGGCGGCCGGTGCCGCCGCCGACCTGGTTGCCGAGCAGGCCGCCGATCACGGCGCCGCCCGCAGCGCCCAGGCCGCTGCCCTCGGCACGCTGCTTGATCGCGCGCACCGACTCGATATTGCCGCAGTTACCGCACCATTTCGGCTCGGCAGCCGCTACCTGCACCGGTTTCGGTTTCGGCGCGGCGCGCGGTGCCGGACGCGGTTCCGGTTCGGGTTCCACCGCCCGGGGCGGCGCCGGCGCATAGTTGGGTGCGGGTGCGGGTGCGGGGCCGTAGCCCTGCGCGACCTGTTGCGATGGATAGGGTGTGGCGGGCGCCATCGCGCCCACCGCTGCCGCCGCGCCTTGCTGCGCGAGCTGGGCCATTTGTTCGCTGGTCGCGCCCGGCGCCGCCGGCTGGCCCGCCGAGGGCAGGTTGGAGGCCAGGGCAGCGCGCTCGGCCTCGCTCAGCTGGCGGCTGTCGTTGCCGCCGATCGAGGAAGGGATCCAGCCCATGATGGCAGCCGTGCCGACCAGGCAGAACAGCACGACGGCGAGCGCCGCCAGCAGCAGGAGCGGGTGGTGCTGGGAGCGGCCCGGTGGAGGTGGATGATTGTTCATGGCTTGTCCTTGGTGAATGGATGGCAGACGCAGCTTGCCGCGCCGATGCCGCGCAGTTGCGGCGCAGTTGCCGATACAGGGATTGTCCCTAGGAACAACAGGGTATTCCGTGCGTCACCGAACATACTTCCCCTAACGGAGCATTTACCCTGATCGAAATTGTTTGCAAATGTATCCGTAGCCCCGTACCGGCTTGCGCCGGGCGGGAAATCAACCGAGAGGATTTGATGAATTTTGCCGCTTCTCCCGACGTCGCCGAGCACAACGCCAACTTGCTGCTGGCGGCGCTCCCGCCGCAGGAGCTGGCCCAGGTGTTGCCCTTGCTCGACCCGGTGCACGTGGAGGCGGGCGAGGTATTGGGCGAGGCGGGCGACCCTGTCCGCTACATCTATTTTCCCCACGATTGCCTGATCTCGCTGCTGGGCGTGGCCGGCGGGCGCATGACGCTCGAGGTCGGCCTGGTGGGCCGCGAGGGCATGCTCGGCGCGACCGTCGCGCTCGGCCACGAAACGGCCCAGGTGCGCGCCGTGGTGCAGCGTTCGGGCAGCGCCAGCCGCATGGAGAGCGCGGCATTCCGCAGCGAATTCGCGCGCAACGGCGCGCTGCAGCGGGTGCTGTACCGCTACACCGATTCACTGTTGGCGCAGGCGATCCAGATCGCCGTCTGCAGCCGCTTCCACGTGCTCGAGGCGCGCCTGGCGCGCTCGCTCCTGATCACGCGCGACCGCCTGCAGTCCGACAAATTCCACCTCACGCACGAGTTCCTGGCGCATGCGCTGGGGGTGCGCCGGGTCGGGGTGACCAAGGCTGCCAGCGCACTGCAGCAGCAGGGACTGATCATCTACAGCCGCGGCAATATCGAAATCCTCGATGCCGAGGGACTGGCGGCGGCGGCCTGCACCTGCTACGAGATCGTCAAGGATGCGGGAGCGGGGGCGCTGTCGAGCGCCTTCGTGTGATCCGGCGCCGGCCGGACCTGCGAACCTGTTTTTCGCCGGCGCCGGATCGTTCTCCATGCCGGTCATCGAAACGATGCGGCGAGCCCGGCAGTTTGCCCCGTACAGTGTTATGATTTCTGGAACGGTTTTCGGACCATACCGTCGACCGCCTCCCGGCGGGGGCGCTTACCGGGAACACCTCGCACTGCCATGTGGCCATTCACCGATACGGCGCTCCACCTGCTCGAAGAAGCAAACCTCATCTCGGCGCGGCGCCATGGCATTGCGCTCGACCTGGAGGGCTGGTGGCGCAACGCGCAGCCGCTGACCTGCATGTCCGGAGCGGATGCCGGGGGCGGTATTGCGCAGGCGTGGTTGCAGGTGCTGGACGACCGGCTGCTGGAGCTGCTGCTGCACGCCTGGCCGCTGCCCGCCGACCCGGTGGTGCGCGCCTTGCGCCGCGACGCGCAGGCCATGGGCGCTGCGCTGGCCGCCAGGCGGCAGGGCCGGGGTGGGCAGGCTTCAGGCGCACCCCCGGGCGAACCGGGACACCAGGAATCTGGCGGCGTAGAGGACGGTGATGGTGCCGCAGAAGTCGCCGGTCGCCATCACGATGAAGCTGTGGAACAGGTCGGACTTGCCCTCGTACAGGGCGAACCAGAGGTGATGCGAGAGCGGGCTGGCGACCGAAAAAGCGAGCGCGCAGGCCAGCAGCCTTGCCGGCGTCAGGTTGGCCAGCGTCGCCTGCAGGCCGTAGCAGCGCTGCATGACGACATACACCAGGTAGGGACTGGCGCTGGCGAGTATCCCGCCCATGAATGAGCGTACCGGGTCGTCCGGGAAGAAGTAGAAGAAGCAGAGCCCCCACGATACCAGCAGCAGGCCGATGGCGCCCGCTTCCGCGAACAGCAAAGTGCACAGCAGCCTCACGCCGGCGGGCAGGTAGATCCAGCTGATGCCGGGCGCGAATTCCAGCCGTGTGAACAACAGTTCGTTGATCGCCAGCGCGACGAGGAACATCAGGATGGTCGCACCGATCATCAGCGCGTTCAGGGTCAACTGGTTCATGGACTTTCAGTACAGTACAATATTCGGAACCAGCCGATGGCGAAACGCCACGGTATGTATCGGTGGCTGGCCTTTTCGCTGCGCCAGACTTATGAAAAAAACCCGTCCTGCCGACATTTACGTCCGCTTCCTGCAGTTGACCGAAGCCTTGCGTGGCTTGCCCTCGCTGCCGGAGCTCGACCCGCTCGAAGAGCGAATCCTGGCCCTCATCGCGCGCGCAGGCCAGACCGACCACCGGCTGGCGGTACGCGACGTGATGGGCAGTGCGGAGCTCGGCGCACCGGCCACCGTGCACAACCGGCTCAAGTCGATGCGCCAGAAGGGCTGGATCATGCTGGTCGACACCGAGGATGCGCGCCGCAAGCGCGTCGAGCTGACCCAGGCGGCCCTGCTGCATTTCGACCGTCTGTCCCAGTGCATGCTGCGCGCGACCGATCCGAAAGCGTAACGCGCAAACGGCCCATCTTATTATCGTTTGCTTGCCCTGCCGCGAATTGTCGAGCCGGCTCGATCGCCTCCTGAAAAACGCAACGCCCCGCTTGCGCAGTACGCAAGCGGGGCGTGTCGTGTGTTTGCCTGGGTACTACGGTAAATTAGTTGGTCTTGCCGGTCTGGTTGCCGATGACGCCGCCGACGGCTGCACCGCCGACCGTGCCCACGGCGCTGCCGCCGGTCAGGGCGCCGCCGATCACTGCGCCGGCGCCGGCGCCGATGGCGGTGTTGCGGTCCTGCTTCGACATGCCCGAGCAGCCGGTCAGGCCCAGTGCCAGGGTAGCGATGGTGGCGCTCACTGCCAGTTGTTTGATCGTCTTCATATTGCTTCTCCTTTGGTGGGTTTACTTCAGGCGCAGGTCGTTTTTCACCGACTTCACGCCCTTCACTGTGCGCGCAACCGACGCTGCGGTTGCCACGCTTTCGGCCGAGCTGACATAGCCGCTCAGCTGGACAATGCCTTCCCGGCTCGCGACATCGATCTCGGCCGTCTTCAACTCCTGCTCGCGGCTGATCGCCGCCTTCACGCCGCTGGCAATGGTCGCGTCATCCACGACCACTTCGGGTCCCACGAAGCCGCTGGTCGCGCAGCCCGCAAGCGGACCGCCCAGCGCCAGGGCCGCCAGCAATGCCAGGGCCGTTTTCGAATGCCTCATGCGTGTTCCTCGATGCCGTGTTCTTGTTCCGGCGTTAGTGAAATACTACGCCTCGCCCAAAGCAGAGTCTGTTATGCAACACACACTGCGCCTCAGTTGCTGAGCAGCGTTGCCCGGCAGCCTTGCTCATCAGCGGGCCTTCGCCTGACCCGGCGGCGGCGCCGTCGGCTTCTGCTTGGCCAGCGCGACCAGGCGGCCGCACTCGCTGTTTTCGCCGGGTCCCGCGTTGATGAGGGGGATCAGCGCGGCCACCGGCGCGGCAGCCGCGGCCAGCACCGCCGCCCCGCCGGCCTTCAGCGCCAGCACGCCCTTGTCGACCGACACATCGGGCTTGCTGAACGGCCCGCGCACATACAGCGGCGCACGCAGCGTGAACAGGCGCAGCGCCTTGGTGTCCGGCCGGATGGTCAGGTCCACCTGTTCGTTGGCCAGGCTGATCGTGCCGTCCACTCGGATGATCGCTTCCTGGGTATCGACCACGAAGACCTGCGACCGCATCACGCCATCGTTCACGTTGAAGTCGGCGGCCAGGCAGTTCAGTTGCACCGGCTTGTCGCCGAACAGCTTGGTGACGATGATGTTGCCGACGTTTAGCCCCGCCATTTCGAGCAGCATCTTGCTGATCGTGCCCTGGTTGACCAGCGCCTTGACTTCGCCATCGGACGAGCCGAGGAGCGAGGCGACCGAGGTGCCGGTGGCCGACAGCTGGGCGTCGCCGGCGATGGTGCCGACGGTTGCCTGCATCTTCTCGATGGTCGGGAACAGCTGCTTGATCTGGATCTGGCGCGCGCTGACCTTGGCCGTGGCCGCGATCGTGTTGCCCTTGGCGCCGCTGCCATCGAGCCGGATGGTCGAGCGCAGGGTGCCGCCGGCCACGCCGAAGTCGAGCGGGGCCAGGGTGATGACGCCGTCCTTCATGATCAGGTGGGTCGACAGTTTGCTGATCGGCAGGGTCTTGTCGCGGATGATCTGGCCTGCCGTGTAGCGCACGTCGGCGTCGATCGCCTTCCAGCGCTCGGTGCGGAATTCCTCGACCGGCAGCACCTTGCCTCCCGGCTGCACGGCGTCGACGCCACGTGCCTTCTTGCTCTCGTTGGAGTCGCCGCCGACCAGCGGCGCGAGATCGGCGAACACCAGCTTGCGCGTCGATACGTTGCCCGACAGCTTGCCGCGCGGTTTGCCGCCTTCATAGACGAGCTTGCCGCCGATGTCGCTCGAGCCGACCCTGCCCTTGAAGTCCTCATAGGTCCAGCGGCCGTATTCCCGGTCGAGCTCGCCGCGCAGGCGGCCCGAGGTCGAGAAGGCCGGGGTCTCCGGCAGCGTGATCTTGGTGAAGTTGTACAGCCGCGCCATGCTGCGCCCGGCCAGTTCCAGCTGGAGGTCGACCGCCTTCAGCTTGGCGGGACTGGTGACCGTGCCCTCGACCGCAATGCGGCTGGGGCCGCTGCGCATGTCGGCCTGGATCGGGTAGGGCGTGTTCTGGTCTTTCAGCGACAGCACCTGGCCGACCTTGCCGCCGCCGGTGACGGGGGCGCCGTTGTAGGTGCCGCTGACCTTGAAGCCGACTCCGTACTTCGCGTCCTTGTCGAGGGTGCGCACATTGGCCGTGATGTCAGCCCTGGTCACCGCGTCGATCACGCGCACCACGCCGTCGGTCAGCACCACGCGTTCGAGGTCGAGCTGCCACTTCGACTCCGTGTCCTTCTTCTTGTAGACCCAGTTGTAGTGCGTGCTGTCGGTGCGCAGCAGTTCCACATAGGGCGAGTCGAAGCGCAGCACCGGAATGCCGATCGTGTGGCGCAGCAGCCCGAAGGGATTGAGCGAGAACGAGAACTGGCGCACGCGCGCCATGTCCTTCTGCTGCATGTTCGCCGGGTTGCCGACGTGGACGTCGTTGGCGATCAGGTGCGGCCAGGGCAGCCAGTCGCGCAGGTGGCGGTCGGACGGGGCCATGCGCCGCGCCGGGATTTCCCACTCCACCGCGAGGTTGCCGCGGATGGCGAACGGCCGCTCGATGGCTTCGCTGACCCTGGCGTTGAGCCAGGGCCTGGCCTTGTTCCAGTCGAAGGTAAGAATGAAAATGACGGCGATGACGGGAATGGCGATCAGGGTGGCGAGGACGCCGAGCAGGATTTTCTTCTTGTGCCCGCCGTGCTGCTCGGGGGCATGCTGGTGGGAAGTGGTATCGGGCATGACGATCCTCTATGGGGTTCGGTCTGGAAGCCAGCTTAGCGCAAAGGTCCCGGTCATCAATGTGCGATGCCGCACGCTGCGACGGATGAGCATTCGAAGCACGGTCTATGTGCGGCAGCGTACCGAACACGACCGTCAACAGGTTTATAACTTCAACAACTTCCTTACATCTCAGGAGAAATGATATGAACGCAATTCGCCCCATGAACGGACTGGTCCGGGCCGCTGGCCTGGCCGCCGTGCTCGGGTTGGCCGCCTGTGCCAGCCAGAAGGCGCCCGCCACCGCCGACGTCGCGGTGTCGCGCAATGCGGTCGCCAACGCAGTGCAGGCCGGTGCGGCCGAGCTGGCCCCGGCCGAGATCACGGCGGCGCGCGCGAAGATGATGCGTGCCAGCGAGGCGCTTGCGGCGAAGGACTACAGGCTGGCACGCGAACTGGCAATGCAGGCCCAGGCCGATGCCCAGCTGGCCCAGAGCAAGGCCAATTCGGCAAAGGCGACGGCCGCCTCGAACGCGCTGAACGAAGACCTGCGCGTACTGCGCCAGGAAGTCGACCGCGCGAACTCGCAGTAAGTTCCACAACAAGTTCTGCAGCGGGCCGCCCATCACGGGCGGCATGCATCCGGGAACAAGGAATACAGGGCAGGGGATCAACGAAGGCGGGGCGGGCGTGCCGGCGGTGGACGGCAGCCGCCCCGCAGCTCAACGAGAACACATGCGCCGCAAGGCGCCCATGGAGGGCAAGATCATGAAAGTACGCTTCCTGAAACCGGCCATCTTTGCCAGCGCCGTGCTGCTGGCCGCCTGCAGCACCGTCCCGACCACCACGCCGACGCTGGACCAGGCACGCGCCGATTTCGTCGCCGCCAACAACAATCCGCAGGTGTCGAGCTATGCGCCGCTCGAGTTCAAGCAGGCCAGCGACGCCCTCGATGCCGCCAACCGCGCCGCCGCCAGGAAGGAAAGCCTGGACGACATCGACCGCCTGGCCTACGTTGCCAAGCAGAAGATTGCCACCGCCCAGGAAGTGGCGCGCGCCAAGGCCGCCGAGGCCGACATCGCCAACGCGTCGCGCGAGCGCGATGCCGTGCGGTTGGAAGCACGTACCGCGGAGGCGGAACGTGCCAAGCGCGAGGCCGCCGAAGCCCAGGCGGCGGCGGCTGCCGCCCAGCAGCAGGCCGCGACGGCGCAGCAGCAGGCCGCCGCCGCCCAGGACCAGACCCGCCTGCTTGCCGAGCGTGCGGCGAAGCTCGAGGCCCTGCTGGTCGAACTGCACGCCACCAAGACCGAGCGCGGCATGGTGGTCACGATCGGCGACGTGCTGTTTGCGACCGGCCAGGCGAACCTGACGCCGAATGGAATGTCGACCCTGCGCAAGCTTGCCGACGTGATGGCGCAGAACCCGGAGCGCACCGTGCTGGTCGAAGGGTTTACGGACAGCACCGGCAGCTCGAGCTACAACCAGGACCTGGCGCAGCGCCGCGCCAACGCCGTGGCCACCGCGCTGGGCAGCATGGGTGTGGCGCGCGAGCGCATCGCCATGCGCGCCTACGGCGAAGCATTCCCGGTCGCGCCGAACGACACGGGAGCCAACCGCCAGCTGAACCGCCGTGTCGAGATCGTGCTGTCGAACGACGCCAACCCGATCCCGCCACGAACGGCCGGTCGCTGATGGCGGGCCCGGCTTTTGAAACTTCAAGGAATTAAGGAAACGACATGGAACAGAACAAGACTTCCCTGGCACACGGTTTCGACGTCGAGGCCATCCGCCGCGCCGCGGCCAACCTCGACGACGGCGCCGTAACCGAGGGCTACCAGGCAGACCGCGAAGCGGTCATCGCGATGCTCAACGACGCGCTCGCCACGGAACTGCTGTGCGTGCTGCGCTACAAGCGCCATTACTACACCGTAGGCGGCCCGGGCAATGGCGAACTGAAGGCCGAGTTCCTCGAACATGCCCAGCAGGAACAGGAACATGCCGACCGCATCGCCGAGCGTATCGTCCAGCTGAACGGTTCGCCGAACTTCAACCCGGCCACGCTGACCGCGCGCTCGCACGCCGAATACGACGATTCCGAAGATACCCAGGCGATGGTGCGTGCCGACCTGATCGCCGAGCGGGTGGCGATCGAATCCTACCGCCAGATGATCCAGGCGATCGGCGACAAGGATCCGACCACGCGCCAGATGCTGGTCGAGATCCTGGCTGTCGAGGAAGAGCACGCCGACGACCTGCGCGATTTTCTCGTTCCCTGATTTCGTTTCTCTCTTCACCACCATAACCAACAACAGGAGTGCATTATGCTAGACACCACCACCCGCGGCAGCGCCCACTCGATCGACAGCGGCCTCCAGAATGCCAGCGCCGACATCAAGCTGCTGGTCAAGGACGCCCAGGCGCTGCTGACTGCCGCCGCTTCGCTGACCGGCGACAAGGCCGACGAACTGCGCGCGCGCGGCATGGAACTGCTGGACCGCGCGATGGGCAAGGCCAGCCAGTACCAGGGTCAAGCTGTCATCAAGAGCAAGGAACTGGCCCAGACCGCAGATGTCTACGTTAAGGACAACCCGTGGCGCACCGTCGCTGCCGCAGCGAGCGTCGGCCTGCTGGTCGGCATCTATCTTGGTCGTAAATAACGGGCGCCGGAGAACACCATGGAAAAGACCGAAACCGTCGTACATGGTCCCGGACTCATGGGTGGCATTTCCGGCCTGGCCAAGAACCTGTTCGGCCTCATCGTGTCCCGCGTGGAGCTGGCGGCGCTCGAGTTGTCGGAGGTGCGCAACCATGTGATCGAGCTGCTGGCGATTTTTGCCGGCGCGGTCCTGGCTGTGTGGTTCGCCCTGGCCTATGGCACCGCGACGATCGTCGCGCTGGCTTGGGACGCAATGGGCTGGAAGATCCTGCTGGTGATGTTCCTGGTGTTTCTGATTATCACGGTTGTCCTCGTGATGAAGGGACTGGCGATGCTCAAGCAGGGCAAGCTGGCGTTCCCGGAAACAATGAACGAACTGCGCCACGACCGCGACGCGCTGCTCTGAGCGCACCTACAGGGGAGGTAACATGGAAAAGCATAACCACAACGACGAGCCGACCGGCCTGGCTGGCCACAAGCACAGCCGCGACCCGGTACTGCGCAAGGCCGAGCTGCTGCGCGAGGGCGAGTTCTATCGTGCCGGCGTTACCTACGCGAAGGCACAGGTAAAGCACAGCGCGCGGCCCGAAGTCATGCTACATTCTGTTCTGGATAACGCAACCTGGGCGATGCGGGCCCGTGCCGATGCTCTGCTGAAACCTACGGGTACCAGCGTCTCGGTACTGCTGCCGTACGCAATGGGCGTGTTCAACTTCGTACGCCAGCGCAGGATGGGCAAGCAGGCGGTTGCCGGTGCCGTCCTCATGGCGGTTGCGGGCTGGTTCATGCAACGGCGGCGCGCGCAACGCGAGGTGTAGGCAGGGACTGATCGAGATGACCCTGCAGTGGAGCGGCCGGCGGCTTGCTCCACGGGCGGCGGTGGCATACCGCCTGGCAGCAAAGAATATGGTGGGGCTTGAGCGGCGTCGCAATCATTGATTGGACGCCGTCTTTTTTTGTGCGCAGCCCTCACGGGCTGCCGGCATCAGTTGCCTGACTGCGTGCTGCCGGACTGCGTGCCCTCAGTCGGCACCGGTGCTGCCGCGCGCAGCGCAGCCATTTCCTTTTGCCAGGTATCCTGTGCAGCCTTCAGGCAGGCCGGCCGTTCGGCTGCAGGTCCCTGGCGGCAGGCATTCTTCGCTTCGTCGAGCGCCGCGCCGATCTCCTTCCGGCGGGTACGCATGCGCTCGGCGCCAGTGCTGTCTTCTCGGTACCAGCGCGCCGGGTCGCCCTGCGCGATTTCGCGCGCCTGCTTGCTGGCCGCCGCCGGGGTCACCGTCGCGTCGCTCCCGGTTTGCGCATGGGCGCCCGCGGCCGTTGCGGCAACCAGGCAAGCGAACACGATTCGTTTCAAGTGCAATCGATCAAGCATGTCTGCCTCCAAACGCGACGGGCCGGCAAACGCCGGCCCGGTAAGCCTTATTCAGGCTCGTTTTCACTTTTATCCAGACTGTGTCCGGACTGCCGCCCGCGAGCGGGCGAGGACACAGGGGCGGGCATGCGCGGCATGCTTGTTCACGCCTTGCTCGCCCGCCCCGCTGCACGATCAGTAGCGGTAGACGCGGCCGTCGACCAGGCGCACGCGATTGCCGACGCGCAGGTCATAGGCGCTGTCCTGGACCACGGTGCGGTACTCGCCGTTATCCATGCGCACGTTAATTTGGTACATCTCCTGGCCTGCGCCGGCGTTGCGGTTGCGCTCGACGTTGTTGCCGATCGCCGCGCCAGCGACGCCGCCGGCCACGGTGGCCGCGGTGCGGCCGCTGCCGCTGCCGACCTGATTGCCCGCCAGTGCGCCGACCAGGCCGCCGACAATCGCGCCGGCACCGCTGGTACGGTTCTCGGCTTGCGTGACCTGGATCGATTCGATCGTGCCGTAGCCCATCGATGCGGTGTTGTTGTAGCCGCCGCCGTAGCCGGTGTTGCCATAGCCGCCGTTGCTGTACGACGGCGAGCTGGCGCAGCCCGAGAGCAGTGCGCCGGCTGCGATGACGGCGGCGGCAAAGGTACGAGGTGCTTTCATATTGTTCTCCTGGCAAAAGATGTGAGCAAAGAATAGGCGGGTGCTCAAGCTCAGTCTGTGCGCTCACGCACGATCAATTGCCACTTTGCTATGTGTTGAGAACATAGCCCTGTTGTGTTCGACAGCGTACGGAACGTGCTGCGCGAACGGCGTACAACATCATCAGCGTGTTGACAAATGGAGAACAAAAGCATGGCGACAAAAATGAAAAACGTACATGCGCTGCTGATCGTCGGAGCGGCCCTGTTGTGGTCCGCACATGCTCGCGCCCAGGCCGTGCCTGACGCCAAGACGGCCTACCAGGTAGCGCGCGATTCCGCGGCCAGCGCCTACAAGGCGGCGCGCGCGCGCTGCGATCTCGTCACCGGCAATCCCCACGATGTGTGCGTCGCCGAGGCCAAGGCCGAACGCGTCCGGGTCGAGGAGGAGGCAACCGCCGCCTACAAGAACACCCTCAAGGCCTACACCCAGGCGCGGATGCGCATCGCCGACGCCAATTACGACCGCGACAAGGCGCGCTGCGGTGCGGTGACCGGCAACGATCGCGACGTCTGCCTGAAGCAGGCCAAGGCGACCCTGGTCGCGGCCCAGGCTGACGCCAAGGCCGACCGCAAGATGATCGAGGCGCGCACCGACGCGCGCGAAGACAAATTGACAGCCCAATACCGGGTCGCACTCGAGAAGTGCGACGCGTTTGCAGGTGCGGCGAAAGACCAGTGCGTCAACGCCGCAAAAACCGCGTACGGCAAGTGACGTACCGGCTTCGCTCACACTGAGCAAAACTACTTTGACCAACGAAAGAAAGGGATACATCATGAAAATCACCCAACGCCTCGCTGCCGCAGTGTTCACCGGCGCAATCGCTTTCACCATGGTCGGCTGCGCCTCGGGTCCGCAGCGTGAGAGCGCCGGCGAATTCGTCGACGACAGCGTCATCACCGCCAAGGTGAAGGCCGCCTTCGCCGCCGACCCGGCCGTCAAAGCGACCGAAGTCAACGTCGAAACGTTCAAGGGCGACGTCCAGCTGTCGGGCTTCGTGGCCCAGCCGAGCGACGCCCAGCGCGCCGTCGAGATTGCACGTGGCGTGAAGGGTGTAACATCGGTCAAGAACGACATCCGCATCAAGTAATCGGGCAGACACCGCAGCCGGGCGGCGGTCCGGCATCCTTTTTTTGGCAAACACATGCAACTCGCCAGTCCTGGCTCGGCGCCTGCCGAGCCGAACAAATCCGCCGCCCCGGAGGCCGCGCCGGCCGTCGTGACCGGCGCTGCCGCACCCGAGGTCCACCACGAAGCGCACCACAGCTCCGGCGAGGACCTGACCTTGCATTCCGGCGGCCTGCGGCTGCCAGTTCACGTCAATGCCCGAGGCCTGTCGCTCGGGATCCTGGCCACCGTGGCCTTCGTCTTCGCGCTCCAGTGGGCGCAGAAATTCTTCGTGCCGCTCCTGCTCGGCATCTTCATCGCCTACACCCTCAGCCCCGTCGTACGCTGGCTCGAACGCGTACACATCAAGCGCGTCATCGGCGCCACACTCGTCACCGCCGTCCTGATCGGCGGACTCGGCGCCACCATGTACCGGCTGCAGGACGAATTCTTCAACATCATCGACGAGCTGCCCACACTCACCCAAAAGGTCACCAGGCTGCTGGCCAAGACCGCCAGCGGCCAGGTCTCGACCATCGAGCAGATGCGCAAGGCGGCCGCCGAAATCGAACAGGCCACCGCCAGCGTCGGCCAGAACAAGGACGCGCGCCTGATCCAGCGCCGCCCCACGGTGTCGCAACCGCAGTCGTCGGCGTTCCGCATCACCGACTGGCTGCTGGCCGGCTCGGTCGGCCTGGCCGCGTTCGTGACCCAGGCCACGATGGTGCTGTTCCTCGTGTTCTTCCTGCTGCTGGCAGGCGACACCTTCAAGCGCAAGCTGGTCAAGCTGACGGGGCCTTCGCTGACCCGCAAGAAGGTGACCGTACACATCCTGGACGACATCAACACCTCGATCCAGAACTACATGTTCATGCTCCTGGTCACCAACATCCTGCTGGCGCTGCTGATGTGGGTGGCGCTGCGCGCCATCGGCCTGGAAAACGCGGGCGCCTGGGCGATCTTCGCCGGGGTTGCCCACATCATGCCTTACTTCGGGCCGCTCCTGATCACCACCGCTACCGGACTGGTGGCCTTCCTGCAATTCGAATCGCTGCGCATGGTCATCCTCGTCGCCGGCGCCTCAATGGGCATCGCCACGCTGGTCGGCATGGTCGTGACCACCTGGATGACCGGCAAGATCGCAAAAATGAACCCCGCCGCCGTGTTCGTCAGCCTGCTGTTCTGGGGCTGGCTGTGGGGGATGTGGGGCTTGCTGCTCGGCGTGCCGGTGGTCGTGATCCTGAAGGTGGTCGCGGAGCGGGTCGAGGGGATGGAAGTGCTGGCGGAGCTGTTGGGGGAGTAGGATTGGTAGGGTACGCAGGAACACGTAAACGCGTGGACTCGGGAGTCCACCCTACAATGCGCGGCTTTTCCCGGTGAACGATGATCTGATATGACGAGTCCACGCGTTACGTGCCCGTCAACACCCGACCGTATTGGGCATCTCCGGCTGAGCCAACCTGCGCATCAACGCACGAAAAAAACGGCGTGAACCCCAAGGAATTCACGCCGTCCGATCGAGGCAAAACCGGCTCACGCCATCCGCTTTACATTCTTCGCTCCGGTTTCATGCTCCGGCTTGTGCCGCAGGCTGCCCAATTGCAGCGCATACTGCCGCGCGAATTCGGCGCCGAGGAAGAAGATCTGCGCCGAGTAGTAGACCCAGAGCAGCAGCGCGATCAGCGAGCCGGCGGCGCCGAAACTGCTGGCCGCACCGCTGTTGCCGATGTAAAGGCCGATCGCGAATTTCCCCAAGGTAAACATCGCCGCCGTGCCGAGCGCACCAATGGTCACGTCATGCCAGGACAGCTTGATGCGAGGCAGCAGCTTGTAGATGACGCCGAACAGCGTCGCAATCACCAGGAAGCTGATGCAGGAGGAAATCCAGCCCATGATGACGCTCGCTTCCTTCCACATTCCACCGAGATAGTTTTCCACTACGGCAAGCCCGGCGCTGACCACCAGCGACACCATCAACAGGAAGCCCAGCACCAGGATCAGCCCGAAGGACAGCACGCGAGTGCGCACCGTGTCCCACCAGCTGGCATCCTTCGGCGCCGGCACGTCCCAGATCTCGTCGAGACTGTCCTTCAGTTCGGCGAAGACGCTGGTGGCGCCGACCAGCAACAGCACGGTGGCGACGATCGTCGCGAGGCGGCCGGTTTCCTTGTTCTGGGCGCCGGCCAGCACCGTCTGGATCGTCTCCGCACCCTGGGTGCCCACCAGGCCGCGCAGTTCATGCAACAGCTGCCCCTGCGCCGCTTCGGCACCATAGAAAAAGCCGGCAACGGCAATGACCAGCACCAGGATCGGGGCCAGCGAAAACAGCGTGTAGAAGGCGAGGGCCGCTCCCTTGCTGGCGGCACGGTGTGCCAGCCATTCCGTGACCGCGCACTTCAAGATATGGATGATCTGGCGTGAGAAAGGGAACCATTGATTTACAGCCATGCCGTTTCTCCAGAAAAAGAAAAGGGGCACATGGCCCCTTTGGTATTGCCGGACGTCCCCGACGTCCGGCGACAGGCGACCGCTGGAACAGGCCGGGACCCGTCAGCGATGCGCCAGGGCGCCGTTACCGGGCACCAATTACTGCACGCGCTTTTCGATCGTGATCTGTTCGACTTCGACGCGGCGGTTCGGTTCGAGGCAGGCGATCAGCTCGGCACGCTTCTTCTGGTTGCAGGTGACGACCGGGTTGGCTTCGCCCTTGCCGTAGGCCTTCAGGCGGCCTTCAGCCACACCCTTGCCGACCAGGTAGTCGCGCACGGCGTTGGCGCGGCGCTCCGACAGCTTCAGGTTGTACTGTTCCGAACCGAGGCGGTCGGTGTAGCCGGTGATGTCGACGTCGGTGATGCTCGGATCGGCTTGCAGTGCGGCGGCGATCTCGTCGAGCTTCGGCGCCGGCATGATCAGCTCGGCCTTGTTGAACTCGAACATCTTGGTGGCTTCGAGGGTGACCTTCTCGAAGCGTGCCGGTGGCGGAGCGACCGGGGCCGGAGCCGGCGCCGGTGCCGGCGCTTCGACCACTGGTGCCGGTGCGACGACCGGTGCCGGCGGTGCTGGCGGCGGGTTGAACGCGTAGTTCAGGGCGACGGTGGCGTAGCGGTTGTTCGGCTTGTTGAAACCGTACAGTTCGTCGTGGCGCAGGTTGCTGCGCACCGAGCGGATATCGGCCTGCAGCGACAGCTGCGGGGTCAGGCTGGCCTGGACGCCGATGCCGGCGGTCCAGTATGGCGAGTTCTTGCTGACGTTGCGCAGCGGGTTTTCCACCTTGTCGCGCTCGACGCCGGCACCGAACAGCACGAATGGACGGATCCTGTCACGCGACAGCATCAGCAGCGCGTCGACGCCGACCAGGGTCTGGCGGTAGCGCGCCGGGCCTTCTTCGGTACGCACGTGGGTTGCGCCTGCCTGGATGTCCCAGTACCGGTGCACGGCTTTACCAAACTTCAGGCCGCCGCCCCAGTCGCGATCGCTGACGCCAAAATCCGCGTCCGGCTTCATGCCGACGACGCTCGGCTGCACATACCACGACGGATTGATTTCTTGGGCCAGCGAGGTGCCAGCTGCACAGAGCATGGCCACGGCCAGGGCGATCTTCTTCGTATTGTTCACAGGAAACTCCCATTAGTTGAAAAGGTAGGGTGACATCGCGTGCTTAACAGTGATGTTGGACTGAAGAATACGAGGCTGGGTTCCCGAGGGTCGGTGCGCTAGCGCACCTAGTAATACTGATGAGTTGCGAATTCGCAACAGAAAACGAGCGCGTGTTGCACCCCTCTATATATAGGGCAGATTCGGGTGGCTGATTCCGCGAATTTATTTTGGACAAAATATTTCGCATAAATGTTGTTTTTTTGCGACGAGCTTCATTTTCCCAACGATGGAGTGACTTTCCTCCAAGACAAATTCACAAAATGCTTCGAGGAATTTTGCCAATGTGGGCTGGCGCACAGACCGGCCAGGCTGACGCAGGCAATCTTGAGGCCAGTTAAGTGGAACCCGAGGTGTTGTCAGAGTGTCAGACCACACACAGCGACCCGGGCGGCCCAGTCTCTCTCTCTTTATTGGAGTAAACCAACATGCATGCAACGACTCATCACAACGCGGTGCAAGGCGACATCGGCGCGGTGCACACTTCCAGCAATTCATCGCTGATCGAACGCGTCCCGCCACAGCCAACCGAGCGCGCGCCCATTTCGCTGGCGCCGATCGAGCGCGTGCGGTCGACTTCTGCGACGCAGCGTCGGATCGAGAACATGCAAAAACTGATCAACGAACTGTCGACCCATGAAATGCTGGCCGACGAAATCGCATGGTTCCTGAAGTTTTCGCCCTCGGGCGCGCGCAAGTACATCCGCGACCTGCGCGAAGCCGGCGTGATCGAACTGGCCCGCTACATCGAAGGCACCGCCACCTACCTGGGCAAGGCCGTCTACCAGATCTGCCCCGACCAGGAACGCGTGAAAGCCTTCCTCGCCGCGATCTGCCAGCCGAAGCGCGAAGGCGTCGCCCCGCGCAAGGAACGTCCAGGCCTGCGCGAGCAGAGCATGGCCGGCAGCGGCCGCCACTTCCACATCCTGGCCGACGACACCCACTACGCCATCCGCG
>JBBWZO010000012.1:0-6629 GCA_039649125.1 Massilia sp.
CGAGCGCACTGTCGCTGGCGCTTGCGGCGGCCCCCCTGGGGGGCACGGCCATCGCTCAGGAAAGAGCGGCAAGCGGCTTGTTGGGGGAACTTGGGGAGCGCTGGGTTGGGACCTGGGCCACGGGACCAACCGGTCCGGCCATCCCGCCGGCAGCTGCCCCTATGCAATTTGCCAACCAGACGCTGCGCCAGATCGTTCACACCAGCCTTGGCGGCAGCCGGGTACGTGTGAAGTTTTCCAACGAGTTCGGAACTGCACCCCTGACTATCGGGGCGGCCCGGATAGCCCTGCGGGGGGCGGGCAGCAGCATCGTGGGAGGAACCGACCGTGCGTTGACTTTCGGCGGAGCAGCGTCGATCACGATTCCGGCGGGAGCGCCGGCGCTGAGCGACCCCGTAGACCTGCGGGTGCCTGCGCTCGCCGATTTGGCCATCAGCATCTTTCTACCGCAGCCTACCACTGCGACCACGTTCCACGGCTCTGCGTTCCAGACAAACTATGTGACAGGTGGAAATGCAACCGGAGCGCCGGACTTGTCGAGTCCAACGACGGTCACCTCCTGGTTTTTCATGACCGGGGTGAGCGTATGGACACGCCGCGCGGGCACGATCGTGGCACTGGGCGACTCCATTACAGATGGCGCCTCCTCCAACCTGGACGCCAACCATCGTTGGCCAGACATACTGGCGCGCCGCTTGCAGAGGTATCAGCGGCTCTTCGACCTGGGGGTGCTGAACCTTGGAATCGGCGGCAACCGCCTGCTCCACCCGGGTAACACAACCGTGCCCCCGTTTGAGGGGATTGGACCGCTCTTCGGGGTGGCTGCTCTGGCACGGTTCGACCGTGACGTGATTGCGCAGCCAGGGGTCGAAGGCGTCATCGTTCTCCTCGGCGTCAACGACCTGGGGCATCCCGTCTCGATCTCCCCCGCGTCGGAGGAAGTGAGTGCCGACGATCTGATCCAGGGCTTTCGACAGCTGATTGCGCGGGCGCACCAGAAGGACATCGCTATTTACGGCGCGACGATCACGCCTTTCGGCAACACAACCATTGCGAATTATTACACCCCGGCGCGGGAGGCAAAGCGGCAAGCCGTCAATGCCTGGATCCGCACAAGCAGGGAGTATGATGACGTCATCGATTTCGATGCGGCCGTTCGTGACCCGGCGATGCCGAGCCAGCTCCGCCCTGCCTATGATTCAGGCGATCATTTGCACCCCAACGACGCGGGCCATGTGGCCATGGGTGAATCGATTCCCCTGCGCCCGTTCGCACGGCTGATCGCTTCGGCGCAGGAAGCCGGGGGGGCTGCAGCGGCGGCGGCATAGGGAGCGCATCAAGACAACCAGGTTCCCAATGGAAAATGCCAGTCAGCTTGACTGACTGGCATCAGGCAATCGCCGGCCTTTTTTTCGTCCGCGCGCCGCGTTACCGCGGCGCAGCGTCGGTTTCCATCTGCGTGACCACCTGGTTGGCGACGCTGCCGTTGGCCTGGGTGACGCGCAGCTGCACCGGCAGCCAGCTGCGTTCCGGCGCCAGCCATACTTCCACGCGCGCTGCGCCCGCTGGCACCAGCTGGGCCAGGCGCACGGTCGCCAGCAGCCCGGCGGGCGTCGCCAGCTCTTCCTGCCCGACGACCTGCCAGCGCGCGATGCGCGCGCCGCCGCTGCCGGCCACCACGATCTCGATCGTGTCCTGCACCTGGTCGGGCTCGGCCAGGCCGATCCCCGCCAGCTGCATCAGCACCGAGGCGCGGTCCTGGCTGCCCAGGTTCAGGGGCTCGCTGGCGGCCAGCGCGCCGTGTTCGATCCGGCCTTGTTCGCGGTTAAAGCGCGTCAACCCTGCGCCGCCGGGGCCCGCTTCGCTCGCCTGGCTGGGGGCGATGCCGGCATCGTCCTCGCCGCCTTCGCTCTCGAGCCGGCCGAGGACGCCGTCGAGGCGCAGGCGGTAGGCGCCGTCCCCGTACTCCCAGTCCAGTTGCGCCGTTTCGCCCGCCATGGCCGGCTGTCCGGGCACGGTCCGCGTCACCGTGTAACTCAGGCGCGAGGAGGGCGGCGGGCGCACCCGGTAGCGGCCGGGCATCTGCAGCGCAGCGACGCCGGGGGCGGCGAAGGCGCGCGCGGCCGCGGCGGCGGCGTCGGGAGCGGGAGCAGGAAGCAGTGGCCGCATGGGCGGAAGCGCCGGGCGCGCCTGCCCGGACGGGTGCGCCTGGGTCGGCGCCGCCGCCGCTTGCGGCTGCGCCCGCGCGGACTGGGCCGGCACCGTCTTCTGCGCCGGGGCCTGTTGGCGCACCAGACGCAACGCGAGCGGCGCGCCGATGGGTGGCGGCGGAGACGCGACCAGGGCGTCGATCCAGGCGAAGGCGAGCAGGTGCAGCAACAGGGACAGCCCGCCCAGCGCCACCAGGCGCCGGTGCCGGGCCAGGTGGACGGCAATTTTCATGGCGCTAGTGTACCTGCCTGTCTGCAATTGTCCACCTACCGGGAGGTGTTGATCCGGCTCAATGGCGCGGCCGGGCCAATGCCGTAGATTGGTCAAATGCGTAAAAGAAATATTCCGCATTCCGACTTGCGAGGCCATCATGCACACGTACGAAGCTTTCCCCGCGGCGGCTTCTGGCGCCGCATCATTTTTTTTCATGAGGGGGTGCTGAGATGCTGTCCCGCCTGAAGCTCGGTCCCAAGCTGCTGCTGGCGCCCGCGATCGTGCTGGTGCTGCTGGTGCTGCTGACCTGCGGCGCCTGGTACGCGATGGTGCGCCAGAACGCCTCGCTGGAAGAGATCGTCGGGCGCCGCGCGGCCCACATGCGCGCCGCCAGCGACCTGGCGTTCACGGCCCAGCGCGGGCATGCCGAGATCTATCAGCTGCAGACCTGGATCGGCGGCAGCTTCCCGAAGAGCCGGATCGAGCCCCTGATCCACGATATCCATCGCCAGCATGGGCTGACCGCATCGGGCTTGCAGCGCCTGGCGCGCGTGACGCCTGCGGGCAGCGCCGAACGGCGCTTCGTCGACGGCGCCGCTTCTGCCTACACCCGCTACGTGCAGGTGGTGGTCGAGGTGATCGAGCTGGCGCGCGACGACCAGTCGATCAGCGCCAACGCGATGAGCAAGGCGGAAGCCGCCTTCGCCGAGGTCGCCGAGCGCCTGAACGCCCTGGCGCGGCTCGAGCAGTCGCTGTCGCAGGAGGCATCGGACAGCGCCGCCGCCGACTTCCGCGCCATGACCTGGCTGATGCCCTGCGTGATCCTGCTTGCCATCGCGGTCTCGCTCGGGATCACGGTGGCGGTGCGGCGTGCCTTGCTGGCCGAGATCCGCGGCATCGGGGCGGCGGCGGTGGACCTGGCCAGCGGCGACCTGACCGTCAAGGACCGGGTCTACGGCAACGATGAGATCGCGGACACCTCGCGCGCCCTGGACGCCAGCATCCGCAACCTGAACGGGACCCTGCGCACGATCCTGGAGTCGGCGCGCTCGATCGGTTCGGCCTCGCGCGACCTCGCGCTGGGCAACCTGAACCTGACCACGCGCGCCGTGTTTCGCGCCAGCTCGCTCGAGCATACCGCTTCGTCGATGCAGGAACTGGCCGCCACCGTGAACCTCACCGCCGACAGCGCGCAGGCGGCCAACCTGCTTGCCGCATCGGCCTCGAACGTCGCCCAGCAGGGCGGCAACGTCGCCGAGCGGCTGGTGACGACGATGGCCTCGGTCAAGGACAGCGCCTGCCGGGTCGGCGAAATCACGCAGCAGATCGACGCCATCGCCGTCGAAACCGGCACGCTGGCGCTGAACGCGGCCCTGGAGGCGGCGCGTGACGGAGAGCACGGCCGCCAGTTCGCGCTGGTGGCGGGCGAGGTGCGCACCCTGGCCCTGCGCACCGGGGCCGCGGCGCGCGAGATCCGCGACCTGATCAAGCAGTCGGTGGCCGAGATCGAGGGCGGCACCGCCTTTGCCGCGCAGGCCGGCACCAGCATGGCGACGCTCGCGGTGTCGGTGCAGCAGGTGGGCGACATCATCAGCCAGATCAGTTCGGCCAGTGCCGAACAGGCCAGCGGGCTGTCGGAAGTGAACCAGGCGATCGTGCAGATGGACCAGGTCACGCAGCGCAATTCCTCGCTGGTGGAAGAGGCGGCGGAAGCGGCGCGCACGCTGCAGATGCAGGCATTGACCCTGTCGAAGGCGGTGGCTGCGTTTCGCCTGGACGAGGCGGTGCAGGTGCCGGAACCGCCCGCGAAGCCGTCGAGCGTGGCCGAGATCGACATGCGCGAGGTGCTGAAGGATGGACGGCGCGACGCCAGCATCGCGCCGAGGCTGGAGCGGCGCAAGTCGCCAAGGCCGCATTTGCGGCTGGCGTCGCGGCGCGATTCGTAAGGCGCTACAGGAAATGCAGAGGACGGCCGGCGCAATGCCGGCCGTCGTTCGTTGGAGGCGCGCACTTGCATTGCGCCTGATGCATTGCGCCTGATGCGTGGCGCCTGATGCGTGGCGCCTGAGCGGCCCATGATGCGCTCCCTGCGAGCGGCTTCGACGCCAATCGAATACCGCGCCATGCCCTTATTCGTCCGTGCTACCCTGCGCATGGACTACCGGGGGGGCGGGCCAGGCGCCGGTTGTGATTTCAGCGTGCAAATCACTCATCCCTACAGAGGGCAAGGTCATGACAGCAGAAACGAATGCATCGCGATTCAGCGTGACGTCGGCGGTTTTCGATTTGCTCGACCCGATACCTTTTGGGTTTTTCGTCGCCGTGCTGGTCTTTGACATCATTTATTCCCGTACCGCCAACGTCTTCTGGATGAAAAGCGCTTCCTGGCTCGTCAGCATGGGTTTGCTGTTCGCGATCCTGCCCCAGCTCATTAACCTCGGCCGGGTTTGGTTCGGGAAGAACCGGGTCCGCTTGCGCGGCGAAAAGCTCAACTTCTGGCTCAACGTGATCGGGATCGTGACCGCGCTTCTCAATGCGTTCGTGCACAGCCGGGACGCCTATGCGGTGATGCCCGACGCGCTATGGCTGTCCATCGCGACGGTGGTCTCGCTGGGGCTGGGAAGAATCGTCCTGTCCGGGAAAACAAGTCGCTTTCAAGGAGTTCGGCCGTGATCAAGCACAAGCAGGCTTGGCGGAGTGCGCTGGGCGTGGTGGCGGTTTCTTCGCTGGCATTGACGGCTTGCGGCGACAGGGAAAGGGTGGACCCTGCGCAGCAGATCGGCCCCAACCCGGTCCTGCCGAGAGCGCAGGATTTCATGGTCCCGCCCATGCAGGTGCCTGACGGGGTGGGCTGGAAAGGCGATGCGACGCCCAAGGTCGTTGCCGGGCTGAAGATCGAAAAAATTGCGTCCGGACTGCTGCATCCACGCCAGCTTCTCGTCTTGCCGAATCAGGACGTGCTGGTCGTCGAGGGAAACGGTCCTGGCGAGGAAGCCGTCACCACGCCCAAGCAGATTATTGCCGGTGTCGTCAAAAATCGTTCAGGCAAGGGTGGCAAGGGTGGGAACCGCGTCACCCTGTTGCGCAAAAAAGCGGGTTCTGCCGGTGAGTGGGAAAAGCATGTTTTCATCGAAAACCTGCACTCTCCATTCGGGATTCAACTCGTCGGCGACACCTTGTATGTGGCGAACACCGGCAACATCATGAAGTACAAATACACCCCGGGCGAGACCAGGATGTCCGACCCGGGGACCGAGCTCGGCGACCTGCCCAATACGGTCAACCACCATTGGACCAAAGCGCTGTTGGCTAGTCCGGATGGCAAGAAGCTGTATGTAGGCAGCGGCTCGAACAGCAACGTCTCGGAAAACGGCATGGAGGTGGAGTACCGCCGCGCTGCCGTGCTGGAGGTCGATACCGCAAACGGTGGCAGCCGGATCTTTGCATCGGGCCTGCGCAACCCGACAGGCCTGCAGTGGGAACCGAAGAGCGGAAAACTGTGGGCCATCGTCAACGAGCGCGATGAAATTGGCGCCGACCTGGTTCCGGATTACATGACATCGGTTCAGGAGAAAGGTTTTTATGGTTGGCCTTACAGCTATTTCGGCCAGCACGTCGACCACCGCGTCATGCCCCAGCGGCCGGACCTGGTCGCGAAAGCCATCAAGCCGGATTACGCCCTGGGCTCGCACGTCGCCGCCCTGGGATTGCTGTTTTACACCGGAAATAATCTGCCGGAGAAGTATCGCGGCGGCGCATTCGTCAGCGAGCACGGTAGTTGGGATCGTACCCCGCTGAGTGGTTACCAGGTGGTGTACGTCCCGTTTGAAAACGGCATGCCCAAGGGGAGTGTCGAGCCTGTCGTGACCGGTTTCCATTCGGCCGACGAAAAAGGCCTGTACGGCGCCCCGGTCGGCCTGGCACAGGATGCGCAAGGGGCCTTGCTGTTCGCGGACGATGTGGGCAATGTGATCTGGCGGGTGATGGCCGCCAAATAGTAACCACGTGCCGTAAACGCGTGGAGTCAGGACTACAGCCTACGAATTGCGCGATATTTAGGGTTGAGTCCTTACTCCAAGCGTTACAACAGTCGCACACCACGCCAAAAACGACAACGGCGGCGCAGGGGTAACCCCCGCGCCGCCGTTTTCTTTATGCGCTGACGATTACTCGTAATCGCTGATCGGCGCGCAACCGCAGAACAG
>JBBWZO010000030.1:0-12876 GCA_039649125.1 Massilia sp.
CGTCTACAAGGTCTATTTCTGCGGCGCCGAGCTGCATGAAATCGACATGACCAAGTTCGGGTAACATGACCGAAATAGTGTCACCTATGTCTCCCGACAAGTGTCACCCATGTGTCCCGGCCAAACATCGGGAGTCCACCCTACGTCGCGAATGACCGGCCCGCTGCGGCCCTGAGCAGGCTTTTCGCATCATTGCTAAAATCCCATCCTCGATCCGCGCCGTCCGTGCTCGGCGAGCACCAAGGCAATGATGAACACCCACTCCGACATGTCGCCGCGCGCCGCCTGGCTCCTGATCCTGGCCGCCAGCGCGATCCTGATGATCACCATGGGGGCGCGCCTGACCACGGGCCTGTTCCTGTCTCCCCTGAATACCGCGACCGGCCTGGGCGTGGCCACGATCAGCTTCGCGCTGGCCGTCGGCCAGTTCATGTGGGGCGCCTCGCAGCCCGTGTTCGGGGCGATTGCCGACAAATACGGCCCGGCGCGCGTGATCGTGCTCGGCGCCGTGCTGCTGGCCGTCGGCCTGGGCGCGACGCCCTTCGTCAGCTCGGAATGGGGCCTGCTGCTGACCATGGGCGTGCTCTCGGCCGCGGGCGCGGGGGCCGGCAGTTTCTCGATCCTGATCGGCGCCACCGCCCAGCGCCTGCCTGCAAGCCGCCGTCCGTTCGCCTCCGGCTTCATCAACGCCGGCGGCTCCTTCGGCCAGTTCGTGTTCTCGCCGCTGATGCAGTTCCTGATCGGCGGCGCGGGCTGGATCGTCGCCATGCTGACGATGGCGGCCACCACCCTGCTGACCATCCCGCTGGCCTGGTTCATGCGCGGAAAGAAGCCTGCAGCCACCGTTGCCGGCGCCAGCGTGGCCGCATCCGGCGCCGCGCCGGTCATCGGCATCACGCTCACCCAGCAGCTGCGCGAAGCGCTGCGCGACCGCAGCTACCTGTTCCTGCACGCCGGCTTCTTCACCTGCGGTTTCCACATCGCCTTCCTCGTGACCCACCTGCCGGGCGAGGTGGCGCTGTGCGGCCTGCCGGTCGGCGTGGCGGGCACGGCGCTCGGCCTGATCGGCCTGTTCAACATCGCCGGCAGCCTGACCGCCGGGGCGCTGGCCACCCGCTACCGCATGAAGAATCTGCTCGCGCTGATGTACGCCAGCCGCGCCCTGATCATCGCGCTCTACCTGCTCGCGCCGAAGACCGCGCTGACCTTCTATGTGTTCGCCGCCGCGCTCGGCTTCACCTGGCTGGCCACCGTGCCGCCGACGGCCGGCCTGGTCGGCAAACTCTTCGGCACGCGCTACCTGGCGACCCTGTTCGGCCTGACGCTGCTGTCGCACCAGGTCGGCGGCTTCTTCGGCGCCTGGCTGGGCGGGCTGTCGTTTGTGCGCTTCGGCGACTACAGCTGGATGTGGTACGCCGACATCGTGCTGGCGCTGGCCGCGGCCGCCATCAACCTGCCGATCCGCGAGGCGCCGGTGGTGCGTCCCGGATCGCTGCCCGCGGCGAAAGCCTGAACGTGGCGCGCGATACCTGGGCCTACCGCGAGGTGGCCGTCCAGTCGGTGCCCGATGCGCGCACCGGCAGGCTGCGCATCGCACCGATGCCGGGACAGGCCTACGCGCCCTCGATGCGCGTGCAGTGCGCGCGGGCGCTGTCCGACCCCGCGCAGTACCCGGCGGGCACCCGTTTCCTGCTCAACGCCAAACTGACCGACCGGCTCGGCGGCGAACCCTTCCTGTATGCCTGGCATGGCGACCCGGTGCAGGTCCTGAGTGCGGCCCAGGCACGCAAGTTCCTGGGCGCTTTCCGGCGCGGGCGTATCTGAAGGCGCGCGCGCCGGACGCGGCGCAATCGTTAGTATCGGAACTTTCCAAGTCAAAAAGAGAAAGGAAGTGGCATGGCGACGAAAAAAATCGCAATCGTGGTAGGCAGCCTGCGCAGGGAGTCGTTCAGCCGCAAGCTCGCCAGGGCGATGATGGGCATGGCGCAGGGCAGGCTCGAGATGGAGATCGTCGAGATCCGCGACCTGCCGCTGTACGACGAGGACCTGGAAACGGCCACGCCGCCGCAGGCCTACACGGCCTTTCGCGAGCGCATCCGCGCGGCCGACGGCGTCCTGTTCGTCACCCCGGAATACAACCGCTCGGTGCCGGCCGCGCTGAAGAACGCGATCGACGTCGGCTCGCGGCCATACGGCAAGGCGGCCTGGAGCGGCAAGCCCTGCGCCATCGTCAGCCAGTCGCCGGGGGCCCTGGGCGGCTTCGGCGCCAACCACCACCTGCGCCAGTCGCTGCCTTTCCTGAACATGCCGGCCATGCCGGCGCCGGAAGCCTATATCGGCGGCATCGCTTCGAAGTTCGAGGGCGACCAGCTCGTCGACGAGTCGCTGCGCGGCTTCCTCCAGACCTTCGTCGACAGCTTCGCAACCTGGATCGAGCGCCACCAAGCCGGGAAGGGCGGCTGAAAAGCGCAGCCGGGAAGCGTCACTGACGATGCCGCCTGGCCGGCGCGACCGGCCAGCGTGCGGACACGCCGTGCGCCGGCCCGGCCACCCATTCGCGCGGGCCTGCCTCCCGCCTGCGCTTCGACACCGTCCGCCAGCCCACCTGCGAATGGCCGCCTTGGCGGCACACGTTTGATCGAGCGCAAACGCGCGACCGCCTGCTCCCCTAGCCTTGAGGCTTCGCGCGGAAAGCGGCCTCCCCCTGACCGGGAAGCAATTCTTTCCCCGTGAAGTCCCGTGTGCGCGTCGATTCACGTTGCACCGGAACTCTCATTCCTATAACCATTATCCATGAGCGAGGCAACGCATGTATCCATTCTCCCAAGCAGTTACCCCAGCGGTGCGTACCCATCTGGACGCGCAGACCGCTTTCATCAATGACGTATCGAAATCGATGTTCCAGTCCTTCCAGCAGATGTGCGACCTGAACATCAAGCTGATGCAGACCATGCTCGAGGAAACGACCCTTGCGAGCCAGCAGATCATCACTGCTGACCGCCAGACCGAAGTGCTGAGCGCCGCCGCGTCGCGCGCCCAGCCAGCCGCCGAAAAGCTGCGCGCCTACCAGCAGCACATCTCGCGCCTGGCCGCCGACTCTCAGGTCGAGCTGACCCGCGTCGCCGAAGAGCACGTGCAGAACACGACGCGCACGGCGCGCCAGCTGGCCGACGAGGTGGCACGCACCGCCTCCGAGGAAACCGAGCGCGGCCTGCGCAAGCAGCAGGAGACCATCCAGCGCTTCACCGATCCGTTCGATGGGGGCAGGCACCCCGGCAACGGCCAGGCCCAGCCGCAGGGCAACGGCAGCGCCGGTGCAAGCATGCAAAGCGGAGGGGAGGGGCAGCCCCAGGGCGGCTCAGTCCAGGGCGGCTCCCTCCAGGGCGGCTCCCTCCAGCGCGGTGACGGCAACGCCGCCGGCTCGCAGCCGCCCAGGGGCCCATACGCCTGAGGACGGTACCAGAGATAGTTACCTCCGACATTGAAGGCGGCCGAAACTGCAGCGCTGCAGGATGGCCAGCCAACGCCTGAAAACCAGGGACAGCACGCAACCGAACCGGTGCGGCCAACCCTGCACCGTACGTGAACACCGCAGGACCGGTCCTGCACAATGAGCGCCGGAGTTCGCGGGGACGCCCGCGGCGCCGGCGGCAGCCAGCCCGCCGGGGCATTTTCCGGCCCCTCCGCTTCCGATTGCGCCCCGCTGCTTCCGCTTATTCCTTCTCCAGCCGTTCGCGGTCAAGCTCTTCCTTCATCGCCGCCACGTCTTCCATGAACTCCTCGACGCTCGCGTCCGGGGTGGCGCGCATCTCCGGCGGCAGCAGCACCGACATGTAGAGTTCGTCGGCAAGGCGGCCGTTGCGCTGGTCATTACTGATGAGCACCAGGCCCGAGCCCAGCACGGCCAGTGCCGCGCAGATGACGGCGAAACGCCTGCGGGGCTCGGGCTTGACCGTGGTCAGGTGAAAGTACACCATGCCCGCCACCAGCAGGATCGCCACGTGCGAGCCGTAGCGGGTGAAGACCTCGATCGAATACGCATAGCCCACCGCGCTCGAGGCCAGCCGGAACAGCATCAATGCCGCGATCCCGCAGCCGAAGATGAACAGGTGCCGACCGAGACGGGCATGGCGCCCGAACAGGCGGTTGCCGAAGGCCCACAGCCCACTCCACACCAGGCCCGCGCCCAGGCCATAGGCCAGCGCCAGCAGGTAGCGGAACGGCCGGTAGGCCTGGGTGTCGGCCAGCCACATCGTGAACAGCGCGACCAGGGCGGTGAGCACGGCGCCCACCAGGCCGGGGAGGGCGCCTTCCCAGCGGTGCATGGTGCGGTCGCGCAGTTCCTGCGGCACCGGAAAATCGGCGGCGCGCACCCGCAGCGTCGTGTGGCCGAGCCGCACGACCGTGTTGCCGTCGAGGGGCACGCGCGCGCTGCGCCGGCCGCGGTGCACCACGCCGTTCTTCGTGCCGAGGTCGCGCAGCACCAGTTCGCCGTCCGGGCCGGCATCGACCTGCGCATGGCTGGGCGCCGCGTAGGGGTCGTCCAGGATGTAGTCGTTGTCGTAGCCGCGCCCGATGCGGATCGGCAGCGCATCGACCCGGTAACGGTGCAGGACGTCGCCGTTGCGCGCGAGGGTTTCGATGAACCATGGTCCCTTCATGGGCGGCTCGTCATACGCATCTCGTCATAACTTCCCGCTGCGCCCGAGGGCGTTGAGGAAAGCGCGCGTGACGCGCATGCCGTTCTCGTAGGAGACGCCGGCCACGTCGACCCGGCTTTGCAGGCTGGCCTGCGGATTGTCGGTGCTGGCCGTGAGCAGGGTGAAGTTGTACAGACCCGGGAACTTGCGGTAGGCGCGCACGCAGGTCACGGCGCGCAGCGGCAGGGTGTTCGAGTGTACGAAGCGCTCGCTGCACAGCGGGCCGGTCAGGCGCTTGTCGCGCGTGCTCCCCAGGCGGTCGATGCGGAACTGGCTGCTCGCCAGCGCCGCGAAGCGCAGCGGGTGCAGCGTCGCCGAACGGATGTACTGGTGGGTCATGGACACGTTCCCGGTCTGCTGGGTGTCCGACACGTAGATGGCCGACTCGGTCGCGCAGCTCATCGCGTCCGCGGTGAAGGTGGTCTCGGCCTTCACGTTCGAGCGGCCCCAGCAGCGCAGCTGGCCGGACTCGCGCACCGGCACCCGGTACGGCCCCATGCTCTTGATGGCCAGCGGGGTGTCGAGCAGGCGCCCGACCATCGCGCGCTGGTGCGCCAGTAGTTGCTCGGCAATCAGCGGATTGAAGTCCTTCGGGGGCGCGGCCTGGGCGGCCACCTTGCGCAGCAGTTCCTGCGCGTACTTCACCGGCACCAGGAAGCTGACCGCCTCGCCGTCGCGCCGCTTCGACACGTTGATGCCGGCTACGGTGCCGGTCGCGGTCACGCTTGGGCCGCCGCTCATGCCCGAGTTGATCGGGCCGCTGAACATCAGCTGGTCGTAGAAGCTGCGGCTGACCACGCCGTTGTACCCGCCTTCGGAAATGGCGAAGCCGAGATCGAGCGGGTTGCCGAGCGAATACAGCTTCTGGCCCTGGAGCAGGCGCACCGGTTCCTCCGGCACCTTGAAGAATCCCGTCCCATTGCGGTTCACGCGCAGCACGGCCAGGTCGCGCAGCACGTCGACCGCCATCAGCTCGACCGGACCGTGGTTGCCGTCGGTATCGACGTACTCGCCGACATACACATCGGGGTCGAGCGCCATCTGCGACACCACGTGGTAGTTGGTGAGCACGAGCCGGCTTTCGCCGACGAGGAAACCGGAGCCGACGGTGGACTGGGTACGGCCGTTACGCAGCAGCATGCGGATCTGCAGCAGGTCGTTTTGCGCCGACGAGTACAGTTCCTGCGCGGCCGAGGAGGGCAGGGGCAGGGTAGTGGTCTCGTCGGTTTCGCCCGGGCCGGGCGCGGGCGGCGTGGCCGCGGGCGGGGTGTCGGGCGGCACCACGGTTGCCGGACCGGTCGCGGGCGGCCGGGCGCCCTGGGGCGCTGCCGTGCGCCGGAGCGCGGCCGCGTTCTTTTCATCGGCCTTGCCGCCCGCGCTGTTGCCCAATTTCTCACGCGGCGCGTCGCCGCCGGGCGCGGCAACGGATGCGCCAAGGCAGAACAGCAGGAGCAGGCTGGCAGTTCGTTTCATGTGGCGGCAGAAAGGATCGACAGGCCCGCAACGCTTTGCAGGGCCCAGGCGCGATCGACGATAGCGACGCTTATCGCTATCTTGCCACCACACTAACTTGTATGCAGGACGTTACAGTTCGCCATCTTCCGCCACGGCGTCGAGCTGTGGCGTCATCATGTGGCCGAGCTTGGCCTGCTTGGTGTTGAGGTAGCCGTTGTTGAAGGCGTTGCGGTTCACCAGCAATGGCACGCGCTCGACGACCTCGATGCCCAGGCGCGCCAGGGCGTCGATCTTGCGCGGGTTGTTGGTCATCAGTTTGACCTGGTTGATGCCGAACTGCTCCAGCATCGGGCGGCACAGCTCGTAGTTGCGGGCGTCGGCATGGAAGCCCAGCTGCAGGTTGGCCTCGACCGTGTCGGCGCCGGCTTCCTGCAGGCGGTAGGCGCGGATCTTGTTCACCAGGCCGATCCCGCGGCCTTCCTGGCGCAGATAGAGGAGCACGCCGCGGCCCTCGGCGGCGATGCGCTTCAGCGCGCCTTCGAGCTGGGCGCCGCAGTCGCAGCGCTGCGAGAACAGCACGTCGCCGGTCAGGCATTCCGAGTGCACGCGCGCCAGCACCGGTTCGCCGTTGCCGATGTCGCCCAGCGCCATTGCCAGGTGTTCCTTGGCTGTGCTGTGCTCGACGAAGGCGTGCAGCGTGAACTGGGCCCAGGGCGTGGGCAGCGCGCACGAGGTGACGTAGTCGAGCAGGGGGGCAGGGTCTGAAGCTGCGGCGGGCGTGGTGTGGTCGGACATGCTGGGTCTTGGAACGAAAAGTTGTAACGGGTAAGTATAAGAGAAATCGGTCGCGGCCGTGCGGCGGCGGCGTGTGGGCAGCCCTGGCGGCAAGCGATGCTCGCCGGGCCGGATGCGGCATGCTACCCTTTCGCCAAAGCAAAATTACGGCATCTCATGAACCAGGAACCGCAAGCAGCCGCCGCGCAGCCCGCAGGCGGCGCCCCATCCTCCCCGCAAAGTCCACGCCCACGCCGGCGCGGCCTGCGCAGCCTCGGCAGCTGGCTGGCGCTGGCCTTTTCGCTGCTGACCATCGTCCTTACCGTCCTGCTGGTGGAAGTCGTCGACGTCGCCGCCACGCGCGAGATGGAAACCAGCATCGGCAACGGCCTGCGCGAACTGGCGCAGCAGACCGCCGACAAGCTCGACCGCGGGATGTACGAGCGCTACCGTGAAGTGCGCCTGCTGGCGCAGCGGCGCGACCTGGCGCCCGGCAATGCTGGCCTGGCGGCGCGCCGCGCGGTGCTCGACGATGTCCAGGCATCCTATGGCTACTACGACTGGATCGGCATGGCCGCCGTCGACGGGACGGTCGAGGTGGCCGGCAAGGGCCTGCTCGAAGGCGCGAACGTCGCGGCGCGCCCCTGGTTCCGCAATGCACTCAAAGGCATCAATGTCGGCGACGTGCACGACGCCGTGCTGCTGGCCAGGCTGCTGCCGAAGGACGATGGCGAGCCGCGCCGCTTCGTCGACGTCGCCTTCCCATACAAGGACGACAAGGGCAAGACGCTGGGCGTGCTCGGGGTGCACCTGTCCTGGCAGTGGGCACGAGCGCTCGAGCGCTCGGTGATTGCGCCGATGGCCGAGCGCGGACCGATCGATGCGCTGATCGTCGGCAACGACGGTACCGTGCTGCTGGGGCCGAAGGGCGTGCAGGGCACGAAGCTCGACCTGGAAAGCCTGCGCGCGGCGCGGCAGCAGGATGCCGGCTACCTGATGGAAGAATGGCCGGACGGCGCGTCCTATCTCGTCGGTTTCGGCCGCAGCCGCGGCTTCGACGCCTACCCGGGCCTGGGCTGGACGGTGCTGGTGCGCCAGGCGGTGGACGATGCCTATACGCCGGCACGCGAGCTGCGCCGGCGCGCGCTGCTCAGCGGCGTCGGCCTGGCGCTGGTGTTTTCGCTCGTCGGCGTGCTGGTGGCGCGCCGCATCACGCGCCCGCTCGGCCGCCTGGTGCGCGACGCCGGGCGCATCCGGCGCGGCGAAGACGTGTCGCTGCTGCCGGGGACCGGCAGCTATGTCGAGGTGAACACCCTGTCGAGCACGCTCAACGCGCTGGTGACGGACCTCGTCCGGCAGCGCCAGGAGGTGCAGGCCCTGAACGCCTCGCTCGAGGCCCGCGTCGAGGCGCGCACCCGGGAGCTGGAGCGCGCGCTGGCGGCCGTCCGCGCCAGCGAGCAGCGGATCGGCGCGATCGTCGAGGCCGCCCAGGACGCGTTCGTCGGCGTCGACCTGCGCGGCCTGGTGACCGACTGGAACTCGGCGGCCGAGCGCATGTTCGGCTGGAAGCGCAGCGAGGTGCTCGGTTGGCCGATGACCGAGGTGATCGTTCCCGAGCGCTTCCGCACCAGCACCTGGCGCGCGATCGAGGGTGTGCGCGCCAGCGGCCACAGCCCGCTGCTCGAGCGGCGCGTCGAACGCCTGGTGATCAACCGCCAGGGCGTCGAATTCCCGATCGAGATGACTGCGGGCCTGGCCAGCGGCGGCGACGAAACCTTCTTCGCCGTCTTCCTGCACGACATTTCCGAGCGCAAGAAGGTCGAGCGCCTGAAGAGCGAATTCGTGGCCACCGTCTCGCACGAGCTGCGCACGCCGCTGACCTCGATCCGCGCCTCGCTGTCGTTGCTGGCCGACGGCTATGCGGGCGAACTGCCGCCCGACGTCGCCGGCCTGATCAAGATCGCCCACCAGAGCACCGAGCGCCTGGTGCGCCTCGTGAACGACGTGCTCGACATCCAGAAGATCGAGGCCGCCGGCATGCACTTCGAACGCGACCCGCAGCCGCTGCTGCCGGTCGCGCAATACGCGCTGGAGGGGATGGAGGGTTACGCCCAGGAGAACGGCGTGACGCTGCGCCTCGAATGCGTGGAGGCGGCGCGCGGCCTGGCCGCCGCGATCGACCACGACCGCCTGGTGCAGGTGCTGACGAATCTGCTGTCGAACGCGATCAAGTTTTCTCCGCGCGGCGCCACCGTGACCCTGGTCCTGGCCGCGCACGACGGCTGCGCCCGCCTGTCGGTGCGCGACCAGGGCGGCGGCATCCCGGCAGCCTTCCAGCCGCGCGTGTTCCAGCGCTTCGCCCAGGCCGACGGGGCCGATACCCGGCAGAAGGGCGGCACCGGGCTGGGGCTGTCGATCAGCAAGAGCCTGGTCGAGGAGCATGGCGGGCGGATCGGTTTCGAGACGGCGGAGGGGAAGGGGACGACGTTTATGGTCGATTTGCCGCTGGCCGGCGCTCCGGGTGGGGATCATTCGACAGCGGGGGAATCATGAAGCTGAACGCCGGGGAAAAAGTGGTCAAGACGGGAACGTTTTTGTATGACGGGACGGTCACGTGCGAGGTGGATCGCTTGCGGTCACTCAGCAATGGCCGCAGCCGACCCAATGCAAGCATTGCTGTGGCACGCCAACTAGTGTTGTCTGCCCCTCGCCTCACGGATCATCATCGCTACAAATTTATATGTGCAAACAAGGGCTGTAAATCCTGCAGACCAGAAAACCGTTGCCGGAAGTATGGCTCCAGCCGTTTCTTTAATCCCCAAGCAAGACAGAGCAAAGTTCATCGTCGAAACCGCGAAATAGGTCGCCTGCGGTGCTCTACCGTCACCATTTACGAAAGCGATGGAGCCGAAAACAAACAGAAAATAGAGAACGGCAAAGATTCCTCCCAAGAAGAGGCTGGAAAAAAATACGTGGAACACTCTTCTTTGGGGAAGGTCCATTTCATCCTCCATCGTGCGCCTAAGGTGTGCGGGTTTCACTCTTTGAATCGGTAAGCCAAAGCTACTGCAGAGGTCCGCTTCTGGCCCAAGACTTCAGTAGCGATGGCTCTGCCACTCAGCGACGATAGCAAGACAGCTCGTATAGCGGCTGCCGGCGCGGCCCTCAATGCTTTCCTGCTACATACATAGACTGTATGGGATATCCTACAAAGACGGCCGTAGCCATCCTATTTTCACCGCTTGCCTACCCATCCATGATGATCTTACCTAGCTATAGGGAGATGATCATGAAGACGATGCAACGCCTTCTCATAAGCAGCATGATCACCCTGTCCTTAACGGCATGTGGCGCGATAGACAGGAGCGGCAGCGACATGGGTGGCAGCTCTGCGATGGGTTCGACCGGCACTGGCAGCCCAGGCACAACAGGTGCTTCGGGCCAAGGCGCCGGGGCCACGTCGACGACCCCGCCAACGATGGGTGCCACCAGCAGCGGCCAGAGCGGCAACGCGGGTTCGACCGGCACTGGCAGCCCAGGCACAACGGGTGCTTCGGGCCAAGGCGCCGGGGCCACGTCGACGACCCCGCCAACGACCACGGGCACGTCGCCAACGGGTCAGCGTTGAGTTTCTCCGCATCGCAGTTGCCCGGCTGACGTGGCTGTCACCGCCAAGCCGGGCCTTTACCGCACGCGCGCGAAAAACAAAGCTTCGCCAAGTGATCAATGCGCTTCGCTATCTGGTCCAATCAGGCTTTGAATGGCGCTTGCTGTCGCACAATTTAAGCGAAGATTTCTGAACGACCGCGCCTGGGGCGTGTGGTTGCCTGTTGCGATACCGGCAGCTTGGGGTTTCGTCTCGTGAGGCTTAGGCTGGGTAAGTCCACAGGCCGGATGGGGTTTGGCCGTCATTGGTACGGTTCTTGTGTTCGCCTTTAGTCATGCCCTCGCGATTTCCTCGCTTGTTGGGGCCGGTTGATGCCATGCCCCAAGCACATTGTCTGGCCCCGGCAACCATGACAGGCCGCGCCCCACGAAGCTATAATTTGCGCCTTCGTCGAAAGAGGAATGCGCCATGTCTTTACTTGAGCACCAGCTCGAACTACTGTCGCCTGCGAAAACCGCCGAGATTGGCCGCGAGGCGATCCTGCATGGCGCTGATGCCGTCTATATCGGCGGCCCCGCCTTCGGCGCCCGCCACAATGCCAGCAATCCTCTGGAAGATATCGCCAGCCTGGTGCAGTTCGCCCACCGCTACCGCGCGCGCATTTTCGTGACGATGAACACGATCATGCACGACGCCGAGCTCGATCTGGCGCGCAAGCAGGTCTGGCAGCTGTACGAGGCGGGCGTCGATGCCCTGATCATCCAGGACATGGGGCTGCTCGAAATCGACCTGCCGCCGATCCAACTGCACGCCAGCACCCAGTGCGACATCCGCACCGTGGAGAAAGCGAAATTCCTGGGCGACGTCGGCTTCTCCCAGCTGGTGCTGGCACGCGAGCTGACCATCGAGCAGATCCGCAAGATCCGCGCCGAGGTGGACACGCCGCTCGAATACTTCATCCATGGCGCCCTGTGCGTCGCGTTTTCCGGGCAGTGCTATATCTCGCATGCGGACACGGGCCGCAGCGCCAACCGCGGCGACTGTTCCCAGGCGTGCCGGCTGCCTTATACCCTGACGGATGGCCAGGGCGGCGTCGTGGCGTACGACAAGCACCTGCTGTCGATGAAGGACAACGACCAGAGCCGCAACCTGGAAGCGCTGATCGACGCCGGCATCCGTTCGTTCAAGATCGAGGGCCGCTACAAGGACATGGGCTACGTGAAGAACATCACGGCCCACTACCGCCTGCTGCTCGACGAGATCCTGGAACGGCGCGCCGGCTTCGTGCGCGCCGCCAGCGGGCACACGCAGATCTTCTTTACGCCGGACGTCGACAAGAACTTCAACCGCGGCCACACCGACTATTTCGCCCAGGGCCGCCAGGGCGACATCGGCGCCTTCGATTCGCCGAAGTACCTGGGCGTGGAGGTAGGCGCCGTCACCAAGGTCGGCACGGACCACTTCGAGATGATGACCGACGTGGCCCTGGCCAACGGCGACGGCCTGAACTACATGAACAAGCGCGCCAGCGTCGGCATCGGGGTCAACACGGTGCAGAAGCTGGGAGAGAGCGAGGAAGGCCAGCGCTGGCGCGTCTTCCCGAACGAGCCTGTCAGCGCCTTGCCCGGTCTGAAGCCGGGTACGCAAGTCCACCGCAACCGCGACCACCAGTGGGAAGCGGCGCTCACAAAACGCTCGGCCGACCGCAAGGTGGCGCTGCACCTGACCCTGGCCGAAGCCGACGGCGGCCTTGCGCTGACCCTGCGCGACGAGGACGGCCTGGAGACGGTAACAACCGCGCAGCTGCCGCTACAGCCGGCGCACAACGCCGAGCAGGCCGACGCGGCGCTGCGCACCAGCCTGACCAAGCTGGGCAACACGATGTTCGAAGCCGACGGCATCGCCCTGGCGCTGTCGCAGCCGTGGTTTGTGCCCGCCGCCGCCATCGATGCCTTGCGGCGCGATGCCGTGGCGGCACATGAGGCGGCGAGGTTGGCCGCGTGGGAGCGCCCGGAGCGCAAGGCGCCGGCCGAGCCGCCCGCGGTTTATCCGGCGACCCAGCTCTCCTACCTGGCCAACGTCTACAACGAAAAGGCGCGCGCGTTCTACCACAAGCATGGCGTGGGCTTAATAGACGCGGCCTACGAGGCGCATCAGGAAGCGGGCGAGGTGTCGCTGATGATCACCAAGCACTGCCTGCGCTTCTCGTTCAACCTTTGTCCGAAACAGGCGAAGGGCGTGCAGGGTGTGCAAGGCCAGGTGCGGGCCGAGCCGATGACCTTGAGCACGGGCGAGGAAACGTACACGCTGCGCTTCGACTGCAAGCCTTGCGAGATGCAC
>JBBWZO010000049.1:0-4383 GCA_039649125.1 Massilia sp.
GCAGATCCATGCTCAAGCTCACCGCAAGGCAACAACAGATCCTTGACCTGATCAAGGAAGCGATCGACAACACCGGCTTCCCGCCCACGCGCGCCGAGATCGCAAAGGAATTGGGCTTCAAGTCGGCGAACGCCGCCGAGGAGCACCTGCAGGCCCTGGCACGCAAGGGCGCGATCGAAATCGTCTCCGGCACCTCGCGCGGCATCCGTTTAATCGGTTCGTCGGCACATGCGGCGATGGCGCCCCATCTGCCGCACGTGCCCCCGGCGCTGCTGATGTCGCTGCCGCTGGTCGGCCGCGTCGCCGCCGGTTCGCCGATCCTGGCCCAGGAACACGTCGAGGCCACCTACAACGTCGACCCGGCGATGTTCGGCGCCCGCCCCGACTTCCTGCTGAAGGTGCGCGGCTGGTCGATGCGCGACGCCGGCATCATGGACGGCGACTTCCTCGCCGTGAAGAAAATCGACAGCGCCAAGAACGGCCAGATCGTCGTCGCCCGCATCGGCGAAGACGTCACCGTCAAGCGTTACCGCAAGACCGGCGAACTGATCGAGCTGCTGCCGGAAAACCCGGACTTCAAGGTCATCCGCGTCGAGCCGGGCGACGAGTTCGCGCTCGAGGGACTGGCAGTGGGCTTGATGCGCAGCTGGCATTGAGTTTTACCGAGCAGAAATGACCAAGGCCGCTGATGCGGCCTTTGTTGTATCGGATGTGGTTGGCAGATGCATGCCCGGACGCAGGGTGGACTCCCGAGTCCACGCGTACACGGCTTGCAGCGACGCGACGACGCCGGAAATCGGTGACCGATGTGATTGCCTCCTGGCCTTTTCCGCGCGTCTCGACCTGCAGGCGTTACACGCGTGGACTCAGGAGCGGTTCGCTGCCCGGACCACCCTACGATCCGTGGCCGATCACGCGGCGCGCAATGAAGCTCTTGCAGCCACGGCTCCACTCACTCCTTCGGCACCTTGTTCACGATCGCATTGTGCTCGGCGATGTAGGCCTCGGTCGCCTTCCTCCACACCGCCACGTCGGCCAGCACCAGCTTTAAGTTGACTTTCGCCTCCTCCTCGATGTTTTCCTGCACTTGGGCCAGGTGGGCGTTGGCGTGCGCCATTTCGGAAGCGTTCATCAACTTGGCAATGTCGGCGGGGATCTGCTTCGTCAAGGGCGTAGCGGCCTTCAGGTTTTCCGCGAAACCGTTGTAGCAATCCTGCCAGCTGGCAATCGCTATGGATACGCGCTCGATCTCCGCGGCCTGCCTGGAGATGGGCGGAATGCGCGGTGCCGGGCAACGGAATTTGCCGGAGGTAAGCTCCGCGCCATCGTATTTCGACACCCAGTAATCGATGTCGGCGCGATCGGCCAGGCGCTGTTCCATCACCTCCAGCGAAGCGGCCGCGACCTTGTTGCCCTTGGCCGCCGCCTTGCGGAACCACGGCTGCGCCCTGGCTTCGTCCACCGCGCCGGCTTCGCCGTACCAGTACATCTGCCCGAGGCTCTGCTGGGCTTCCACGTTGCCGGCGTTGGCCAGTTTCGTGTACAGCTTCAGCGCCTCGGGGTATTTCTTTTGCTCGAAGAGCGCCCTGGCGTCTTCCAGCTCGCCGGCATGGACCGCGCCTGCGGCCAGGAGCAGGGACAACAGGATTTTCTTCATCCTGACTCCGTCTCGCTCGCGTCGATGCGCCGGCTCAGGCGTCCAGCGCCGTGCGGAAGTCGGCCAGCAGGTCATCCGTATCCTCGATGCCGACCGAGACCCGGATCAGCGACTCGGCGATGCCCATGCTGGCGCGGCGCTCGGGACCCATTTCGAAGAAGATCGTGTGCGCCACCGGAATCACCAGGGTACGGGTATCGCCGAGGTTACTGGCGGGAATGGCCAGCTTCAGGCGGTTCAGGTAATCGAAGCAGTCGATTCCTTCCTTCAGTTCGAAACTCAGCAGCGAGCCGCCGGCGCGGAACAGTTCGCGCACGATGCCGTGCTGCGGATGCGAGGCCAGGCCCGGATAGTGGACGGCGGAAACCCGCCCACCGGGGAGCCGTACCTCCGCTTCCAGCATCTGCGCCAGCGCCAGCGCATTGGCGCAGGTGCGCTCCATGCGCAGGGCCAGCGTTTCGGCGCCGACGGCGATGTGGTGCGCCGCTTCCGGGCCGAGGGCCGCGCCAAAGTCGCGCAAAGCCTTGGCGCGCAGCTGGGCCATGCCCTGGGCCTGGGCCGGCTGCTTGCGGAAGTTGACAGCGATGTGCGGGTAGGCGCTCCAGTCGAACAGGCCGGTGTCGGTCAATGCGCCGCCGAGGGCGATGCCATGCCCGCCAATCGACTTGGTCAGCGAATTGACGACCAGGCCGGCACCCACCGCCTTCGGGCGGAACAGGTAGGGCGTCGTCATGGTGTTGTCGACCACGTAGAGGATGCCGCGCGCGCGGCAAAGTTCGCCGATCTTCGCCAGGTCCGCCACCTGGGTGCGCGGATTGGCGATGGTTTCGACGAACACCATGCGCGTCTCCGGGCGCAGGACGGCTTCCACCTGCGCGGCATCGGTCGCATCGACGAAGTCGACCGCGACGCCCTGCCCTGCCACCGTCTGCCACAGGCTGTTGGTGTTACCGAACAGGAAGCTCGACGAGACAATGTGGTCGCCCTCGCGCAGCAGCGCCTGGAACAGCGCGCCGATGGCCGCCATGCCGGTACCGAAGCACAGGCTGGCCACGCCGTCTTCCATCTTCGTGATCTTGTCTTCCAGTGCGGCGACCGTCGGGTTGCCCTGGCGGCCATAGCGGAAGCCCGGCTCCTTGCCCTGGAACACCGAGGCCAGCTGGCGCGCGTCGCCATAGCCGAAGGCGACCGAGGTGTGGATCGGCTTGTGCAGCGAGCCCTGCTCGATCGTCTTGCGACGGTCGTTGTGGAGGATGGTAGTGGTGAAACCGTAAGGTTTGGTATCGCTCATGTTCTTGAGGGGCAAATGAAAACGGGCGCCTTGAAGCGCCCGGACAATGTTACGTCGTTTATTCCGCGGCAACCGGCGGGTTCAGGTTCAGCTGGGTACGCACCACGTCTTCCGAGGACTTGCCCGAGCTCTTGTGGCGATGGTTCTCGAGCTTGTCCAGGTACTCGGGCGTGACGTCGCCGGTGACGTAGACGCCGTCGAAGCACGATGCCTCGAAGTTGGTCAGCGCCGGGTTGACGTCCGAGATCGCGCGCTTCAGCGCATCGATGTCCTGGTAGACCAGGCGGTCGGCCGTGATCTCGCGGCAGACTTCCTCGACGGTGCGGCCGTGGGCGATCAGCTCGTCGCGGGTCGGCATGTCGATGCCGTACACGTTCGGGAACAGCACCGGCGGCGCGGCCGACGCGAAGAACACCTTGCGGGCGCCCGCTTCGCGCGCCATCTGCACGATCTCGCGGCTGGTGGTGCCGCGCACGATCGAGTCGTCGACCAGCAGCACGTTCTTGTCCTTGAACTCGGAACCGATGGCGTTGAGCTTCTGGCGCACCGATTTCTTGCGCATGCTCTGGCCCGGCATGATGAAGGTACGGCCGATATAGCGGTTCTTGATGAAGCCTTCGCGGTATTCCACGCCGAGTTTCAGCGCGAGCTGGATCGCGGCCGGACGCGAGGAATCGGGAATCGGCATGACGACGTCGATTTCGTCGACCGGGATTTCCTTGCGAATCTTGTCGGCCAGATATTCGCCCATCTTCAGGCGCGTGGCATACACCGAGGCGCCATCGATCACCGAATCCGGACGCGCCAGATACACGTACTCGAAGGCGCAGGGGTTCAGCGACGGATTCTCGGCGCACTGGCGGGCGTGCAGCCGGCCATCTTCGCCGATGAACACGGCTTCGCCCGGCGCGATGTCGCGGACAAACCGGAAACCGATGCCTTCCAGCGCGACTGACTCGCTGGCGACCATGTATTCGATGCCGCTCTCGCCTTCGTTCATGCCCAGGCACAGCGGACGGATGCCGAACGGGTCGCGGAAAGCCAGCATCCCGTGGCCGGCGATCTGGGCTACGACCGCGTAGGCGCCACGCACGCGGCGATGCACCACGCCGACCGCCTCGAACACGGCTTCGGGGCTGAGCGAGAAGCCGTCGGCCGCTTCATGGATCTCGTGCGCCAGCACATTGAGCAGCACTTCCGAGTCGGAATTGGTGTTGATGTGGCGGCGGTCGTTGCGGAACAGCGCCTCTTTCAGCTCGGCCTGGTTGGTCAGGTTGCCGTTGTGCGCCAGCGTGATGCCGAACGGGGCGTTCACGTAGAACGGCTGCGCCTCTTCCTCGCTCGACGAGCCGGCGGTCGGATAGCGGCAGTGGCCGATACCGGTATTGCCCTGGAGCGAACGCATGTTACGGGTACGGAACACGTCGCGCACGAG
>JBBWZO010000078.1:0-27886 GCA_039649125.1 Massilia sp.
GCTATATGCTTCAAAAAGTCCGCGCCCCGTGCGCGGTCTTTTCGTTGAGGGATAGAAGCGATGCGCCTGCGCCACATAGAAGTTTTCCACGCCATCATGCAAGTCGGCACCATCAGTGGCGCCGCCCAGGTTCTCCACATTTCGCAACCGGCGGTCACCAAAGTCCTGCAGCACGCCGAACTGCAACTGGGGATGCCGCTGTTCGAGCGCGTGCGCGGCAAGCTGTATCCGAAGCCGGAGGCGCACCGGCTGTTCGCCGAAACCGAAAAACTGAACCGCGACCTGCAGGGCATCCGCCGGCTGGCCGCCAGCCTCAAGGGCCGCGCGCTGGAAACCGTGCGCCTGGTGTCGACCCCGACCATCGCGGTCAGCGTGCTGCCGAACGCAATGACCCATTGGCGGCGCGATTTCCCGCAAACCCGTTGTGAACTCGCGACACAACATACCAGCGAGATTGTGAACGCACTGCGCCTGGGTGAAGCTGACCTGGCGCTGTCGCTGCAGGACCCGCGCCACCCCGGCATCGTCGCCGAACCGATCGCGCAAGGCATGCTCACCGTGATGGCGCCGCAGGGCACCTGGAGCGAGGCCGAATGCGCGCAGCCGATCGGCCCCGAGGGCCTCAGCGGCGAGCTGATCGGCCTGGCCGACAACGACCCGCTCGGCGAAATGGTGCTCGCTTCCTGCGAAGCGCAAGGCGTGACCCCGGTGTTCCACACCGTGGTGCAAACCTACCAGATCGCGCGTTCCCTGGTCGAAGCCGGCGCCGGCACGGCCCTGCTCGATCCGTTCACGGCCGCCTCGGCCTCCGCCGCCAAGGTGCAGTGCCGCCAGTGGGCGCCGGCGCTGCCGGTGCAGCTCTACCTGCTCACGGCCAGCCACGCGCCGCTGTCGCACGGCGCGCGCGAACTGGCCAATTGCATCGGCGCCACCGCGCGCGCCTGTCTCGAAAAAGGATGTCAATAAGTATGGATGGAACTAGCCAGGCGGCGCCGTTCGCGAGCGTTGCCAGCGAAGACATTGCGGCCAGCCCCGAATTTCGCCACCTGACGGCGATCGCGGGCATCCAGGTCGACCTGCGCTATGCCGGCCCCAACAATTTCGTCGGGCGCGACCTGTACTCTCCCCATGACTGCGCCTGGCTGCACGCCGAGGCCGCTGAGGCCCTTGAAAAGGCGGTCGCCTGGCTCGCCGCACGCGCACCCGGCCATACGATCCTCGTGCTCGACGCCCTGCGCCCGCAGCGCGTGCAGCAGCAACTCTGGGATGCCCTGGCGGGCACCGGCCTGCAGATGTACCTGGCCAATCCGGCGCGCGGTTCGATCCACTCGTACGGCATGGCGCTGGATGTCACCATCCTCGACCCGCAAGGCGCCGAACTCGACATGGGGACCGGCTTCGACGACATGACGGAGTTGTCGCACCCGGCCCTGGAAGAAGGTTTTGTCGCTGCCGGACAATTGACGGTCGCCCAGGTCGCGAACCGCCAGCTGCTGCGCGACGCCATGTTCGGCGCCGGTTTTATTGGCATCAATACCGAATGGTGGCATTTCGACTGCGGCGACCGCGAGCGCGTGCGCACCAGCTTCCGGCGCGTGCTCTGAGGCCGGCAGCCCGGTTCGCGTGCGGTCGCCGACACGCGCTGCCCACTGAAAGTGCCGCCCGGCGACCCGCGCACACTTGAGTTATCTCAGCCTTCGTTCATTCCCCGCCCGCGACAATCTCTCACTACCGACGAGAGGTTGACGCGGGGGCTTGACGCTTCAGTCCGCTTCGCTTCCGCCTCCTCGTTCGCCAAAACATTCTTCCAACGGACAAGAGAGGTGCGTCATGAAAAGCTTGATGGTGGCGGCGGTCGCGGGCGCAGTGCTGGCCGGTTGCGCCACGGGGGGCGGCGACATGTTCGCCGCGCAGGACCGGACGGTGGAATATGTGCGCGTGTTCGACATCCGGACCGACGCGCCCGCCCCTGCGGTGGTGCGCGCCGCCAGCGAGGGCATCAGCCGCAACATCGACAACGCCACGCTGGCCACGCCGCTGCCCGAGACGGCCGAACGGCAGGAGCAGCCCGGCCGCTTCAAGCTGGCCGACGCTCCCGGCACCGCGCGCGGGCCCAACTGCGACGGCGCCGCCTGGACCGCCAAGGGCACGCCCGAAGTGCGCGGCAGCCAGGACATGCAGGTGGTCGCCTGCCTGTATCCGTATAAAAGCGGCTACCACCTCGACCTGTACGCCGCCTTCAGCAAGAAGGAGGGCGGCTGGCTCGCATGGCCGCGCCGTGCCACCGGCATGGTGTTCGGCACGCCCGAGAAATACGTCGAACAGACCATGCTCGACATCGTGCGCACGATCCGCCAGACCACCAATGCCCAGGTGGCGCTGGTCGAAGCCAAACCCGAGGTCACCGGCTCGCCCTGGCTGGAACCGGTCGGCACCGCGCCGCGCACCAGCGAGACCGCGAAGCCGTAAGTCATGAAATTTCATTTCAAATAAAAGCAATTAATGAAAGAAAATTTCAATCCGATGTGTCTTATCCATCCGGGGCCGGCCAGGTATCGGCCTTGAATCCCATCCATGGCACGCGACAGCTACCCGTGCGGCAACGGCCCGGGTGTTCGTCGCGTACCCTCATTGGAGCATCCATGCCCAGCTATCACTTCGAGACATTGTTTGGAACAATCAGGGACAGCATAGTCGCGCCAGGCACGATCGGTGCGCGCATGTGCCGGGTCATCGACGCCTGCGAGCGGCAGTTGCCGCATGCGGCCTGGGAACGCCTGCGCCGGATCGACTACGAGCGCGACCTGCCGGGCCTGACGCGCTGGCTCGGCACCGCCTGGCGCGACGGCGTGGTACGCGCCGGCGACCAGGGCCTCTGGTTCGGCATCTTCAACCCCTGGGAGGAAGACGAGCCCACCTGCGACATGTATGTCGCCAGCGCCGCCTCCTACGACCGCCAATCCGTGGCCTGGTCATGCGAGATCGACCCGCGCGACGGTGCCAGCTATCTCGACTCGGCGGTGCTGGCCGATATCTACCGCATCGCCTACGGCTCGCCTGGCGGACTCGGGAATCATGCCGAATATCCGCTGGCACTGACCTACGGGGCAATCGCCGCCAGCACCGCGCTCTCGCAGGGTAGATTGGTGCCGGAACTGGCCAGCCTGCGCGGGGCGGCGGCCGGCTTCGACGAAGGCGATGCCCTGTTTATCGGCGTCTTCGACAACCTGCGTTTTATCCAGCAGGTGCGCGAAGCGTGACTGAACTGTTATTGAACCGTCGCCGGAGTTGGAGCCGGTGCCAGGGCCTGAGCCGTTGCCTGGGCTGGAACGGCTGCCGCTGCGGGCGTCGGCACGGGCACCGGCACCGCGCCCGAGCGCGCCACCCAGTCGACGAGGGCATCCACTACGGCGCGTCCGCGTCCTTCGCCGGCGAGCTCGTCGTTCACCATCGCCACCACCACGTGCTGCACGCCCGTCGCATCGGGTACGTAGCCGGCGACGGCGACCACGTTGCGCAGCGTGCCCGTCTTCAGGCGGGCACGGCCGGCGGCGGGGCTGCCGTTCAGGCGGCGGCGCATGGTGCCGTCCATTGCCGCGATCGGCATGCTGGCCATGAATTCCGGCGCCCAGTTGCTGCGCAGTCCGGCGCGCAGCAGGCCGGCCATTTGAAGCGGGCTGATGCGTTCCAGGCGCGACAAACCTGAACCGTTTTCGACCACGAACCCGGCATCGTCGATGCCGCGCGCGCGCATCCAGTTGCGTATCGCCGCGTCGGCGCGGGTGTAGGTCGTGTGCGTCGCGTGCATTGTGTCTCCGGCCGCGGGCGGCAGCGGCCGGCTGCCCAGCACCGGGTCCGCCTCCAGCGCGCCCAGGCTCAGGAAGACGGTGCGCGCCAGCGCGTTGTCCGATGGTTTATTGGTATCGCGCACGATCTCCGGCAGTGCGCGCGATTTATGCTCGGCCAGCAGGCGCGCGTCGAGCGGCGTGCTGCCCGCGACCGTCTTGCCGCTCAGCTTGCCGCCGAGCTGCTTCCACTTCAGGCGGAACAGGCCGTCGATGTAGTCGTCGCGGTCCACCACATTGATGCTGTTGGTCTTCGCGCAATCCTTCGGGAAGGTGCCGCGCAGCACGACCTTGATCTTGCCGTCCTTGCCGCGTACGGCTTCCGGCAACTTCCACCCGTCTTCCCATTTGGCGCAGTCGGCGTCGATGAGCTGCATCTGCGAGGTGATCGTCACCCCGGCCAGCGCCGGCTGCATGTCCAGCGCCAGGCGTTTACCCGTCGAGCGCATGTCGATCTGCAGCATGTTCTTGTTGACCAGCAGCGCGTCGGGGATGACGTTGTAATAGGCTTCGGGCGACTCGTCGAAGGGCGGCACGCCGACATCCAGGCGCGCCGGACTGAACAGCGTGCGGTCGAGCACCAGGTCGCCGTCGATGCGGCGGACGCCCGCATTGTGCAGGGCACGCAGCATGCCCTCCAACGCCTCGCCGGACAGGTCGGCGTCGGCCCCGCCGCGCAGCACGATGTCTCCCTTTAACACGCCGTTCCTGACGTCGCCATTCGTCAGCAGCTCGGTGCGGCCCCGGAACACCGGTCCCAGGTGTTCCAGGCCCACCAGGGTCGTCACCAGTTTCATGGTCGAGGCCGGCTGCATCGGGCGCGCCGCCTCGTGCGCCAGCACGACCTGATCGCCGCGCAGCACCAGCGCGCCCACCGACGCGGGCGGCAGGCCTCGTTCCGCCAGCACCCGCGTCACCGGTTCCGGCAACTGGGCGCGGGCGGCGGGATGGCTGGCGAGGACGGCGGCGGCGAGGGCGATGCTGAGCTTGCGGAACATGCGGAATCCTTAACCGAAGAAGAGGTAGGCAACAAAAATGGCGGCGATCACGCCGGCGAAGTCGGCCAGCAGGCCGTAGCCGATCGCGTAGCGGGTCTTGCGGATGCCGACCGAGCCGAAATACAGGGCCACGATATAGAAGGTGGTGTCGGCCGCGCCCTGCAGGATGGACGACAGGCGGCCGACGAAGGAATCGACGCCATAGGTCGTCATCGCGTCGATCATCATGGCGCGCGAGCCGCTGCCCGACAGCGGCTTCATCAGCGCCGTCGGCAGCGCGCCGACGAAGTCGGTCGGGATGCCCAGCTGGGTAAACACCCAGCTGAAACCGTCGACGATCAGGCCCAGGATGCCGGAATTGCGCACCACGCTGATGGCCACCAGCATGCCGACCAGGTAAGGAATGATTTTAAGAGAGGTCTCGATGCCGCCCTTGGCGCCCTCAATAAAGGCTTCGAACACGTTGACGCGTTTATACAGCGCCGCGATCATGAAGGCGGCGATGATCGAGAACAGGATCAGGTTGGCCACCAGGATCGACACCGCGCCGATCTGCGAGCGGTCCAGGAAGTGGGTCAGGTAATACACCAGGCCGCCAATGATCGCCGTCAGGCCGCCGATCCAGCCGAAGATGACCGGATCGAGCAGGTTGATGCGCTGGCGCAGGCTGACGGCGACGATCGCGGTAAACGTCGAGCAGAAGGTGGCGATCAGGGTCGGAATGAAGATATCCGCGGGATTGGCCGCGCCCAGGATCGCGCGCTGGGCCATGATCGCCAGCGGGATCACCGTCAGGCCCGAGGTCTGGATCACCAGGAACATGATCTGGGCGTTGCTGGCCGTGTCCTTTTGCGGGTTCAGCGTCTGCAGGCTTTCCATCGCCTTCAGGCCGAAGGGCGTGGCGGCATTGTCGAGGCCGAGGATGTTGGCCGAAAAATTCATCACCATGTGGCCGTTGGCCGGGTGATTGCGCGGCACTTCCGGGAAGATGCGCGAAAAGAAGGGCGCGATGATGCGCGCGAACAGGTTGATGGCGCCGGCCCTTTCGCCGACGTTCATGATACCGAGCCACAAGGTCATCACGCCGGCCAGCGGCAGGGCGATGTCCATCACCGCCATCTTGGCCGAGGAAAACGTGCCGTCGATGACACGCTTGAAAATTTCCGCGTCGCCCAGGAACAGCCATTGGGCCAATGCAGCAATAAAACCGACGAGGAAGAAACCAGTCCAGATGTAATTCAATGCCATGATGAGTCCGAAGTAGCGGTGGCGCGTTCAACCGCCGGGCACGGGTCACGGCAGGGTTATGCGATTGTGCAGCGGAGAGTATAGGCGCAGAGCAAGCTGCAAGGATGAAAGAATGCAGCGGCGCCATGCAGAAAAGTTATGAGCCGGCCATTTTGTTTGCTCGGTGCTTCTGCCGCGCATATGATACGCAACGCTCAACCAGGACTTGCTTCATGACCTTCCGCGCCGCCCTTTCTTCCCTGCTGTTCGCTTCGAGCGCGCTGGCGCTGACGCTGCCGTCTGCCGCGCAGGCACCGGCGCAGCCGCCCGGTGCGCATAAAACCCTGCGCATGTTCCTGTCCACCAGCGAAACCGGCCTCGACCCGGCGGTGGCGTCCGACATCGCGACCTTGTCCCTGCTGGAAAACCTGTTCGACCCGCTGCTGCGCTACGACTACCTGGCGCGTCCCGTGAAGCTGCGCCCGAACACGACGGTCGCGCTGCCGGAAGTGAGCGCGGATGGCCGCACGTATACCTTCCGCATCCGCCCCGGCATCCACTTCACGCCCGACCCCGCGTTCAAGGGCGCAAAAAGGGAAATGACCGCGCAGGACTACGTCTACAGCATCAAGCGCCTGTACGACCCGACCCTGAAATCGCCCTGGGCGTATATGTTCGACGGCAAGATCGTCGGCGACGAGGTTCTCAAAGCCCGGTTCGACGTCGACACCCCGGTGGAAGGCTTGAGCGCGCCGGACCGCTACACGCTGCGCATCCGCCTGAAAGAGCCGGATAACAATTTTCTGTTTTATATGGCGACCCCCGCGTCCGGCGTGGTGGCGCGCGAAGTCATCGAGGCCTACCCGGGCCAGGCCGGCAACCACCCGGTCGGCACTGGTCCTTTCATGATCGGCGAATGGAAGCGAAGCGACCGCATCGTGCTGCTGGCCAACCCGTATTCGACGGCCGTGTTCGGCTCATCACTAGCCGATTCTGCGCCGGGGAGCGATCCGGAAGACCGGGCGATCGCCGCCGCGTTGCAAGGTAAACGCCTGCCGCTGGTCGACCGGGTCGAAGTGAAAATCGCAGAGGAATTCCAGGGCCGCATGCTGGGCTTCCTGAACAGCGAATACGACTACCTCGAGCAGGTACCGGAATCGATGACCGACATGGTGATCCGCAACGGCCAGCTGAAACCGGAACTGCAGGCGCGCGGCATGCGCCTGTCGCGCTTCCCGGTGCTGCAGACCTATTACATGTGGATGAACATGAACGACCCGGTCGTGGGCGGCTACACGAAGGACCGGATCGCCCTGCGCCGCGCCATCGCGATGGCTTATCACAGCGCCGAGGACATCGCGCTCCTGAAACGCGGTTTCGCCATCAAGGCCGAGTCGCCGTTGCCGCCGAACGTGCTCGGCTACGATCCGGCTTACCGCAGCCCGGTGCCCTACGACCCGGCGCTGGCGAATGCGCTGCTGGACCGCCACGGCTACGACCAGAGAGACGAAGAAGGGTTCCGGCGCGCGCCCGACGGCAAGCCGCTCACGCTGGTCATGCACAGCGAAGCGACGGTCGGCGGGCGCCTGCGCGACGAGCTATGGAGAAAATGCCTGAACGCGATCGGGCTGCGCGTCGTGTTCAGGTCGGACAAAAAAACCGAGATCATTAAGGCTTCGCGCCTGGGCAAGGTAAGCATGTTCGAGAGTAACTGGATTGCCGACTTCCCTGACGGCGACAATTTTTATCAGCTGCTCTACGGCCCTAACGCGGGCCGCGCCAACTACGCCCGCTTTAATTTGCCCGCGTATAACGAACGTTATGAGGCGGCCCGCCAGCTGAGCGACGGCCCCGCCCGTCAAAAACTGTACTTCGAGATGAACCAGCTGATCCACGCCTACAACCCCTGGGTGCCGCTGACCCATGCGGTGTCGGCCGATCTCCGCCACCCGTGGCTAAAAAACTACAAGCGCCACCCGGTGGAATTCACGTCCTGGCGCTACCTGGACGTCAATGTTGCGGAAAGGGCACGTTTAGCCCGACAGCGCAACTAGAACTATCAAATTTCCTTTTATAAACATTCCAGGAAGTTATACTTCCCGCCGGTTATTTCATTGGATGCGGCCAATAGCCGGGCGTACCCTGAAACGGACCATACCGCAATGCCATGACATTGCGCTGACCAAAGCGACACATGGCCGCACTGATTAAAGATCGCCAGAACCCCCTTAGGAGAGACGCGTGAAGTTAAAGAAGCTAGCACACCTGATTGCCCTGATCGGAGTAGTCAGCCCGGCGGTTGCGCAGGACCTGCAACCCAACACCCCGATGGCACGCGTCGAAATCACGGGTTCCAGCATCAAGCGGGTCGCCAAGGAAGGCGCGCTGCCGGTCCAGGTGATCAGTGCCGACGTCCTGCAAAAGCAGGGCATCACCTCCGCCGAACAACTGATGGCCACGATTTCGGCGAACGGCATCGGCGCCGATAACCCGACCTCGGGCAACAACGTGTTCGGCCCGGATGCCGACCGCGTCAGCGGCGGCGCTTCCTTCGCCTCGTTCCGCGGCCTGGGACCGAACAGCACCCTGGTGCTGATCAACGGCCGCCGTGCGCCAACCCACGGCAAGAGCGGCAAGGCGGTCGACCTGAACTCGATCCCGATGGCGGCGATTTCCCGCATCGAGATCCTGAAGGATGGCGCTTCGGCCATCTACGGCACCGATGCGATCGGTGGCGTGATGAACATCATCCTGAAAACCGATTACCAGGGGGCGGAAGCGTCGGCCTATACCAACATCACCGAAGCCGGCGGCGGCAACATCCACCGCGGCTCGCTGATCGTCGGCCACGGCGACCTGGACGACGATGGTTTCAACATCATGGCCACGGCCTCGTTCACCAAGAACGAAAAGCTCGAATCGCGCCAGCGCGACTTCGCCAACGGCTTCCAGCCGGCGCGCGGCCTGTCGCCGGACACCACCGGCACCCCGTACGCGAACCAGCTGACCGGCGCGAATACCGCCCTGGGCACCGGTTTCCGCATGCCGAACGACAGCAACACCTACCTGCAGGCCAACCCGCTGAGCTTCCAGGGCAAGTGCGACAGCGTCGAAGGCATGTCGCAGTACCAGACCGCGCTGTGGAAGGACGTGACCTCGCCGCTGCGTTCGACCTATTCCTGCGCCTACGACTACGGCGGCGACTACGTGATGCAGTCGCCGTCGGAACAGGCCAACCTGCTGCTGCGCGGCACCTATCAACTGTCGCCCGAGCACCGCGTGTTCGCCGAGGCGATCGGTTCGCGTTCGGAAGTGATCTCGATCCTGACACCGGTCCAGATCTCGACCTCGCTTGCCAACCGCAATGCCTATCCGGTCGGCGGCCCTTACTACCAGGACCTGACGGCCTTCATTCCGAGCTTCAACCGCAACCTGCCGATCATCTACAAATGGCGCGCCAATCCGCTGGGTAACCGTACCCAGGACAACACGACCGAAAGCGGCCGCGTGCTGGTTGGCATGGAAGGCACGCTGCGCAACTGGGACTACAAGGTCGGCGTGTCGAAGGCGCAGAGCACCTCGCACATGGACCTGCTCGACGGTTACGCCTATACCGCCGACTTCTACAACGTGCTGGGCAGCGGCATCGTGAATCCATGGTCGCTCGACGGCAGCCAGACGCCGGAAGCGCTGGCCGCGATCGAGCGCACCAAGTACCGTGGTGCCTTCCAGACCGGCAAGACGACCATGACCCAGCTCGACGGCACCATCTCGGGCGAGCTGTTCGACCTGCCTGCCGGCAAGCTGGCGATGGCGGCCGGCTTCGACTTCCGCCGCGAAAGCTACCTGTACACCCAGGACGTCGCCGCCGAGCCGATCCTGCTGGCACCGGGCAATGCCAACCTGCCGAAGGCCTCGCGCGACGTCGAGGCGTTGTTCGCCGAGTTCATCGTGCCGGTCACCCAGGACCTGGAGCTGCAACTGGCCGTGCGCCGCGACGATTACAGCGTGATCGGCGCCACTACCAACCCGAAGGTCGCTTTCCGCTACCAGCCGGCCAGCTGGCTGCTGTTCCGCGGCTCGGCCAACAAAGGCTTCCTGGCGCCGAGCTTCACCCAGCTTTACACCCAGGCATTGCCGCAGGAAATGTCGAGCGGCGTGGTCGATACCATCGGTTGCGCGGCCCACCCGGGCGATCCACGCTTCTGCGCGCCTGCGCGCTTCGACTACCTGTCGGGCGGCAACCAGAACCTGAAGCCGGAAACCTCGAAACAGGGCACGCTGGGCGTGGTCGTCGAGCCGTTCAAGGGCTTCTCGGCCTCGATCGACTGGTGGGCGATCAACATGAAGGACCGCATCCTGAACCGCTCGCCAACCATCGTGCTGCAGAATCCGGTGGCACTGGCGGGCAACATCATCCGCAACCCGGATGGCACGATCCAGTACGTCCAGGCCGGCTGGATCAATGCGGCGGGCGCCAAGACCCGCGGTATCGACCTCGGCCTGCGTGGCGACGGCAAGTTCGACGGCGGCTGGAAGTGGAGCGCCACCCTGGACGGCACCTGGACCGACAGCTTCAAGTTCGCCGAGATCGCCGGCCAGCCGTACAAGGAATACGTCGGCCTGTTCTTCACGCGCGACCTGTACCTGCGCTGGAAGCACAGCGCCACCTTCAGCGTGACGCGCGGTGACTGGAACGTCCTGGTGAGCAACAACTTCGCCTCGGGCTACAAGGATCAACTGCCGAACGCCGGCAAGGGCACGCCGCCGCCGGGCTTCGACCCGGACGTCTCGAGCTACACCCGTTTCGGCCTGGCGACGACCTATAAGGGCTTCAAGAACACGTCGATCACCTTCGGCATCCAGAACCTGTTCGACCGCGATCCGCCGTTCACCGCGCACAACGTCGACGACGTCGTCGGCGCCGGCTGGGATCCACGCGTTGCCGACCCGCGCGGCCGCGCCTACACGCTGAACCTCTCGTACAAGTTCTTCTGATCGTACGTGCGTGATCTTGCAGCCCCAGGAAGCGCCCCTCAAGGCCTCCTGGGGCTGTTTTACTTTTTATCTTCCCATGGCCGCGCCGCATGAGTATTAATCGCCGCGCCTTTCTCTCTCTGCTCGCCGGCGGCGCGCTGCTGCCAGCGACGGCGCTGGCCGCCCCGCGCCGCCGCCGCTCCAGACGCATGCACACACCATTGATCAAACCGCCGCGCCTGCGCCAGGGCGATACCGTCGCCCTGATCGCGCCAGGCGGCTACGCCACCGAAAAGTCGATCGCCAAGGCGAAAGGCAACATCGAGAAGCTGGGATTGCGCGTGCGCGAGGGCGCCTTCCTGCGCGAGGTGAACGGCAACTACGCCGGTACCGTGCACCAGCGCCTGCTGGATCTGCACGCTGCGTTTGCCGATCCCGAAATAAAAATGATCTGGCCGATCCGCGGCGGTTCCGGCTGTATATCTCTGCTGGCGCACCTCGATTACGCCCTGATCCGCGCCAACCCGAAGATCCTGATCGGCTACTCCGACATCACCGCGCTGCACCTGGCGATTTACCGGCACGCCGGCCTCGTGAGCTTCCACGGCCCGGTGGCCTCGTCGACGATGACCGATTATTCGCTTGAGCACATGCTGGCGGTGCTGAGCGACCCGCAGCCGGAATACACGATCCCGATGGCGCTGGAAAACAGCCGGCGCGCGCTCGAGGCGCCGCATTTCGCCATGCGTACCGTGCACGGCGGCACGGCGACCGGCCCCTTGATGGGGGGCAACCTGAGCCTGGTGGCGGCGCTGGCCGGCACGCCGTATGCGGCCGATTTCAGGAACAGCATCCTGTTCCTGGAAGAGGTCAACGAGGCGCCATACCGGATCGACCGCTGGCTGACCCAGCTCGATCTGTCCGTCGGCTTTTCAAAAGCGGCGGCGATCATGGTCGGCATCTGCGACGGCTGCGGCCCCGAGCACGAGGAGATCTCGCTCACGCTCGACCAGACCCTCGACATGCACCTGCAGCCGCTGGACATCCCGGCGGTGACCGGCTATTCGATCGGGCATATCCGCAACCAGTTTACGATCCCGATGGGGCTGCGCGCCACCCTCGATACCGAGCGGCAGACGGTGACGCTGCTGGAACCTGCCGTCCGCTGACCGCCATCTCCCGCCCCGGCAAGAACCGGGTGCCTTTAGTGGATGCCGTAGTCGAGGTCGACGGCGTAAGCCATTTCACAAGGCTTGCCCTGGCAACTGGCTGGCTTGTATTTTTGTACCATCATCGTGGTTGCGATCACCCGGGCCAATTGCGGATTGGTGGTCGAGACCACCATCGCCTGTTTCGGTTTCCCGTCCGCGCCGATTACCACCAGCACACCGGCCTTGCCGAGCACGCCGTCGTGCAATTCCGTCTGGCGCAGTACGGCCTGGTAGAGTTCCCCGGTGTTATACAGCGGGTAGGGCGGATCGTCGCCCCGTTCGAGTGCCGGGTACATGGCGCGCAGGGTGTTTTTCTGCAGTTCGCTCAGGTTTTCCCATTTCGCGGCTGGGGGAAAGAGGCTCATGGCACGCTCTTCCGGCAGGTGGGAACCGACGCGCGGGATTTCTTTCATCACATAGCGTTTGGTGTCGACTTCCAGCGGCGCCGATCCGGCAATCCGCCCGGCCCGGAATTCGCCTTCGTATTTGCGTCCGCTGCCGGCATACGTCATCGTGCTGCGGCCATGGAAAACGTCGTTTTCCCAGTGGCCTTTATAACTGCCGCCGAGCCCGAAGGTTTCTTCGCCGAATCCATGGCGCTTGCCGGCTTTCCAATAGCCGGTATAACGCGAGCGGTCCGATGCGAGGAAAACGCCGGCGCCTTCGTATTTGCCATCCACGATGGCGCCTTCATACCAGCCGCCGTGGTTCGCATATTCGAAATAGCCCTGGCCGTGTGGAATACCCTGGCGCAGGGTGCCGATATACGTGCCTGCCTTGTTCGTCAGTTTGGCTTCGCCGCTGACTTCACCGCGTACCAGTGTTCCTCGATCGTGTGCGCTTGTTTGCCGACGGTCCATTGCAGCGTGCCTTTTCCCTCGGCATAGCCGTCCTTGCAAGCGCCATTCCAGGCCAGCGCGCCCGAAGGCGCGGGTGCAAGCGCGGCGATGCGGCAATCGGCCGCGCCGAGATAATCGGCGGCGCCGGCCGGAATCGCCCACGCGAAAGCCAGCGGCACAATCAATGCACGGGGATGAAGGATATTCATATTCTGTTCCGCCTCAACTTTAAAAGAAATGATCTGGAAATATGCGGCGCGGATAATGCGCGGAAATGACAGCCTGGTGAATGTTCGCAGGCGGAAATAGTCATCCAATTATAGAGCGGCATTACTAATGGTCAACACGGAAAACATACCGGCGCGAAAAGTCCGCGCAATACGGAAGAACTGTTGTATATCGCGGAATGCGCCGCTTTCTCCGGCGGCGGGAAATGCGTGCAATTGCGCCGGGCAGCGCAGGCAGGTCAGCCCGGAGAGGAAGGCGCCAGGCGGCGCGTCATGAAAACATAGCCGTGCCGCTCGCCGTCGAGGCGGAACAGGTCGGCCAGCTCGCCGACAAGCGCAAAGCCGCTGCGCTCGTACAGCCGGCGTGCCGCCAGATTGGCCGAGAGAACTTCCAGGTCCACCCATTCGAGACCCGGCTGGGTTCCGGCCCACGCCAGCGCTGCGTCGATCAGGCTGCCGCCCAGGCCAACGCGGCGCGCGTCGCGGTGCACGCCCATGCCGAGCAGGCAGCGGTGGCGCGCCGCGCGCTCCGGCCGTGCGCGCAGGTCAATATGGCCTCTGATGGCGCCGGTTTCGTCGAGGGCGATCCAGGCGCGGCGCCAGCCCGGTGCGCCGACCTCGGTCGTCATGCCGACGACGAAGGCGGCGCGTTTGTCGACCGGAAAAGCGGAATCGGCCCGCGCCATCGGTTGGAACAGCGGGGTGCCATCGCGGCCGTTGTCGCGCAGGTGGTCGTCGAGGTAGGCGAACAGGGCAGGCAGGTCTTCCTGCGCGGCAGGGCGGATCACAGCGCCCGCGCGATCAGGATCTTCTGGATGTCGCTCGTGCCCTCATAAATCTGGCAGACGCGCACGTCGCGGTAGATGCGCTCGACGGGGAAGTCGGATACATAGCCGTAGCCGCCGAAGACCTGCATCGCGCTGGAAACGACGCGCTCGGCCATCTCGGAGGCGAACAGCTTCGCCATTGCCGCTTCCTTCAGGCAGGGCAGGCCGGCGTCCTTCATCGAGGCCGCGTGCAGGATCAGCTGGCGCGCGGCCTCGATCTGCATCGCCATCTCCGACAGGCGGAACTGCACCGACTGGTGCTCGAAGATCGCCTTGCCGAAGCTTTCCCGCTCCTTCGCATAGGCCAGCGCCGCTTCGAAGGCCGCGCGCGCCATGCCGACCGATTGCGAGGCGATACCGATGCGCCCGCCTTCCAGGCCGGACAGGGCGATCTTATAACCCATGCCTTCCTCGCCGATCAGGTTCGCGGCGGGGATGCGGCAGTTGTCGAACACGATCTGCGCCGTGTCCGAGGAATGCTGGCCCATCTTCTGCTCGAGGCCGGCGACGATGTAGCCCGGGGTATTGGTCGGCACCCAGAACGCACTGATCCCCTTCTTGCCGGCCGCCTTGCTTGTCACGGCCATGACGATGGCGACATCGCCGTATTTGCCGCTGGTGATGAACTGCTTGGTGCCGTTGAGGACGTAGTGGTCGCCCTCATTGTCACTGACACGGGTGGCCGTGGTGCGCAGGGCGGCGGCGTCGCTGCCGGTATGCGGTTCGGTCAGGGCAAACGCGCCCAGCATCTCGCCGCGCGCGAGCGGCACCAGCCACTGCTGCTTCTGTTCCTCGCTGGCGTACATCATGGCGATCGAGCACACCGGGCAGTTGTTGACCGAGATGATGGTCGAGGTGCCGCCGTCGCCGGCCGCGATCTCTTCCAGCACCAGCGCCAGCGACACGTAGTCGAGGCCCGCGCCGCCATACTGTTCCGGCACGGCGACCCCGAAGGCGCCGAGCTTGGCCAGTTCCTTCAGTTCGTCTTTCGGAAAGTAGTGTTCCTTGTCCCAGCGGGCGGCGTTCGGGGCCAGGCGCTCCTGTGCGTAGCTGCGCAGGGCGTCGCGGATCATCTGGTGTTCTTCGGTCAGGATCATGGTGCCTCGTGTCTTATGCGTCGTTATCGGCTCACCAGGAAATCGGGCTGCCGTCGTGGTTCAGGAAGATGCCGTTGGCGCTTGGTGCCGCGTTCGCAAGCGTGGCGCGCAGGTCGCGCACGCTGTGTTCGGCGCTGATGGCGGCATCGGCGCCGCCCATGTCGGTCTGGACCCAGCCGGGGTGGAAGGCGATGCAGGTGGCGCCCTGCGGACCATAGGTGAGGGCGGTATCGCGCAGCACCGAATTCAGGGCCGCCTTGCTGGCGCGGTAGAGCGAGCCGTTGGCGCTGCTGCGCTCGGTGATGGAACCCATGCGCGAGGACAGCACGCCGAGCTTGCCGCGGGTCGATGCGACCAGCGGCGCGACGATCGGCAGCAGGCGCATCGCAGCCAGCACGTTGGTGTGCATGACGGCGTCGAATTCGTCCTGCGTGGGAAAACCATCGTGGCTCGGGCCGTACAGGCCGGCGACCAGCCAGGCGGTGTCGATCTTTTCGTCGTCGAGTTTCCACCCCAAACCGGCGATGGCCTCCAGGTTGTTGACGTCGAGTTCGACCGGCTCGGCGCCGAGTCGCGCCAGCTCGGCGAGGTCTTGCGGCTTGCGGGCGGTGGCGATCACGCGCCAGCCATCGGCACGGTATTGGCGCGCCAGTTCGTGGCCGATGCCGCGCGAGGCGCCGAGGATGAGGGCAGTGAGCATGGTGTTATCTCCGTCAGGTCGAGTACGTGGCCAGAATGGCGGTGCGGTTTTTTTGGATACAACGCGTGGACTCGGGAGTCCACCCTACGTGTGCCAATGATCGTAATTACAACATCTCCGGGTCGAAACGCGGCCCGGAGACCGGTACAACTTACACCATCTCGATCGCCATCGCGGTCGCTTCGCCGCCGCCGATGCACAGCGATGCCACGCCGCGCTTGCCGCCGGTCTTTTTAAGGGCGCCGAGCAGGGTGACGATGATGCGCGCGCCCGAGGCGCCGATCGGGTGGCCCAGGGCGCAGGCGCCCCCGTGGATGTTGACCTTCTCGTGCGGGATCTCGAGGTCGCGCATGGCGGCCATCGGCACGGCGGCGAAGGCCTCGTTGATCTCGAACAGGTCGACATCGTTCGGCATCCAGCCGGTCTTCTTGAACAGCTTCTGCATCGCGCCGATCGGGGCGGTGGTGAACAGGTTCGGTTCCTGGGCGTGGGTGGCGTGGCCGATGACGCGGGCGATCGGCGTGAGGCCCAGTTCCTTCGCCTTCGATTCGCGCATCATGACGAGCGCCGCGGCGCCGTCGTTGATCGAGGAGGACGAGGCGGCCGTCACGGTGCCTTCCTTCTTGAACGCCGGCTTGAGCGAGGGAATTTTGTCGATCTTCGCCTTCATCGGACCTTCATCCTTTTCGACCAGCAGTTCGCCGGTACGGGTCGCGACGCTGACCGGGGCGATTTCCCAGTCGAAGCTGCCGTCGCTGTTGGCGGCCTGCGCGCGTTTTACGGAGGTGATCGCGAAGTTGTCCTGGTCTTCGCGCGAGAACTGGTACGTGGCGACACACTCCTCGGCAAAGGTGCCCATCGAGCGGCCCTCTCCCGTCTTTTCGTTGCGCGAGTAGGCGTCCTCCAGGCCGTCGTACATCATGTGGTCGAGCATCGGGGCGTGGCCGATGCGGTAGCCGCCGCGTGCCTTCGGGATCAGGTAGGGCGCGTTGGTCATCGATTCCATGCCGCCGGCGACGACGATGTCGGCGCTGCCGGCCACCAGCTGGTCGTGCGCGAAGATCGCGGCCTGCATCGCCGAACCGCACATTTTGGAGAGGGTGACGGCGCCGGTCGACAAGGGTAAGCCGGCCTTGATGAGCGCCTGCCGCGCCGGCGCTTGTCCCTGGCCGGCCATCAGGCAGTTGCCGAAGTAGACGTGCTCGACCGATTGGGCGTCGACGCCGGCGCGCTCGACCGCGGCCTTGATCGCCACCGCACCGAGGTCGCTTGCCGTTTTCGAGGAAAAATCGCCCTGGAACGCGCCCATCGGGGTACGGGCGGCGCCAACGATAACGACTGGATCATTCATGTTCTAGTTCTCCAAAAGGAAGGGCGCGCGCATGTGTCGCATTGGCTGCATGCTCGGCGCCGGGGTGGTGAGCGTGCTGGTGAAAACGGATGTGTTGCGGATAGGGGAAAATGTCTTCCACCTCGCCCGCCAGGATGCGGTCCTTGTGCGCCTGCCACCAGGCGCGCGTGAGCAGGTCCGCATGGTGCTGCATGAAGCAGCGGCGAATCTTGGCATTTCCAAGAAGAAAACGCCCAAATTGTTCCGGGAAGACGTCGTGCTTGCCGATCGGGTACCAGGGCTCGGCCGACAGCTCGTCTTCTTCGTTGCGCGCAGGTGGAATGTCGCGGAATTGGCAGTCGGTGAGGTATTCGATCTCGTCGTAGTCGTAGAACACGACGCGGTTCTGGCGCGTGACGCCGAAATTTTTATAGAGCATGTCGCCGGGAAAAATATTCGCGGCCACCAGATCGCGGATGGCATTGCCGTATTCGCGCACGCCGTGCTCGAGCAGCGCATCGTCGCCGGCCTTTTCGGCCTGTGCCAGGAAAATGTTGAGCGGCACCATGCGGCGCTCGATGTACAGGTGCTTGATGATGATGCGTTCGCCCTCGATCTCGACCAGAGACGGCGCATGCTGCCGCAGTTCGGCCAGCAGTTCTTCGCTAAAGCGGTGCAATGGAAAGGCCACGTCCGAATATTCGAGCGTATCGGCCATGCGCCCGACCCGGTCGTGGTGTTTCACCAATAAATATTTTTCCTTGATCTGGGCGCGCGTAGTGTCTTTCGGGGGCGGATAAAAATCCTTGATCACCTTGAACACATAGGGAAACGAGGGCAGCGCGAACACCAGCATGACGAGGCCCCGGATGCCGGGCGCGACTTCGAAGCGGTCGGAGCTGTGTTTCAGGTGCTGCAGGTAATCACGGTAGAACAGGGTCTTGCCCTGCTTCTGCAAGCCAAGCACGGTGTAGATCTCGCTGCGCGGCTTACGCGGCAGCAGGCTGCGCAGGAATTGCACATAGGCCGACGGCACTTCCATGTCGACCAAAAAATAGGCACGGGTAAACGAAAACAGCAGGGCGATGTGTTCGACCTCGGTCAGCGCCGTGTCCAGCACCAGTTCGCCGCGGCGGTTGTGCAGCACGGGAATCACGAACGGGTATTCGCGCGGGCCGTTCACGGCGCGTCCGACGATGTAGGCGCCCTTGTTGCGGAAGAACAGGCTCGACAGCACATGCAGCTGCTGGTTCGGTTCGATCCGGTTCAGGCCGAATTGTTCGGTCATGCGCGCCTCGACCAGGGCGACGTCGCGATCGAGCGCGGCAAACGGCGTCGCCAGCTGGAAATTGGTGACGATGCGTTTCAAGGCGAAGCGCAGGCTGTCCGCGGCCGGGTAATACACGCGGTAGGTCGGCAGCAGTTCCTCGGTCTCGATGTACTCGGTCGAGATCACCGGTCGCACGAAAATGAAATCGTTGTGGTAATAGGTGCGGTGCAGGATCTTGCAGCTGACCGAATTAAAAAAGGTTTCGGCCAGTTCCGGCTGCTTGTGGCCCGACAGCAGGCCGATGTAGTGCAGCTTGATTTCTCGCCAGACGCGGTCGGTCAGCTCTTCGGAAGCGTATTCGTCCTCGAGCACGGCGACGGCTTCGTCCACGCGCTTGTCGTAGAAGTCGATGCGCTCGCGGGCGGCCTTCTGGGCGGTGGCCCAACTGCCGGTTTCGAAATGGCGGCGGGCGGCCTGGCTCGCTTCGCGGAACAGGCGGTAATGCCTGTCGAAGCCGTCGAGGATGGTGCGCGCGATGTCGAATGCTATCTGGGAAGATAGCAGTTTAGGGAACGCAACTTGGGTCATCGTTCGTCTCGGTAGGGTGGGCACCCCGTGCCCACGCGAACGCCGGCACGGTGTTGGCTACATGTGAATGATGCGGCTCGCTTTGGCACGCGGTATCGAAATGAATACCACGCGGCCAGGATATTGCCAACACAATGCCACGTTCTGCGTGGGCACGGAGTGCCCACCCTACCTCTTACATCGTCTCGCCAAACAGCTCGCGGCCGATCAGCATGCGGCGGATTTCGCTGGTCCCCGCGCCGATCTCGTACAGCTTGGCGTCGCGCCACAGGCGGCCGACCGGGTATTCGTTGATGTAGCCGTTGCCGCCCAGGGTCTGGATCGCTTCGCCCGCCATCCAGGTCGCCTTCTCGGCGCTGTACAAAATCGCGCCGGCGGCGTCCTTGCGCAGCGCGCGCACCGCTTCCGGCGTGGTGGCGCGGTCACAGGCCTGGCCGACCGCGTACACATAGGCGCGACAGGCCATCATCGTCGAGTACATGTCGGCAATCTTCCCCTGCATCAGCTGGAATTCGCCGATCGCCTGGCCGAACTGTTTACGCTCATGAATGTAGGGCACGACCGAATCCATGCAGGCCGACATGATGCCCAGCGGGCCACCCGACAGCACGGTGCGCTCGAAGTCCAGGCCCGACATCAGCACATTCACGCCCTTGCCGACACCGCCCAGCACGTTTTCGACCGGTACTTCGCAATCCTCGAACACCAGTTCGCCCGTGTGCGAGCCGCGCATGCCGAGCTTGTCGAGCTTTTGCGCGATCGAGAAGCCTTTGAAACCTTTTTCGATGAGGAAGGCGGTCATGCCGCGCGGGCCGGCTTCGATGTCGGTTTTCGCGTAGACGACCAGGGTGTCGGCGTCCGGGCCGTTGGTGATCCACATCTTGGTGCCGTTCAGGACATAACGATCGCCTTTCAGGTCCGCGCGCAGCTTCATGCTGACCACGTCCGAGCCGGCGTTCGGTTCCGACATCGCCAGCGCGCCGACGTGCTCGCCCGAAATCAGCTTCGGCAGGTATGTGCGTTTTTGTTCTTCGTTGCCGTTTCTCTTGATCTGGTTGACGCACAGGTTTGAATGGGCGCCGTAAGAGAGGCCGACGGAAGCGGAAGCGCGCGAGATTTCTTCCATGGCGACGATATGCGCCAGGTAGCCCATGCTGGCACCGCCGTATTCTTCGCCGACGGTAATGCCCAGCAGGCCCAGTTCGCCCATCTTCTTCCACAAATCCATCGGGAACTGGTCGGTGCGGTCGATCTCGGCGGCGCGCGGGGCGATTTCGCTGGCGGCGAACTGTTGGACTGCTTCGCGCAGCGCGGCGATGTCTTCGCCATGGTCAAAGGTCAAGCCTGGAAGATGCAGCATGTCGTCGTCTCCGGTAAGCGGGTTTATGGCGCGGGTTTATAGCGATTATTCCTCGGCATCATACTCGCGTGTAACGTTAACGTAAACGTCAAGTGGCAGGCACCGTTTCGGTGTTGGAAACAGGGTTAACAGGGCCTCAGGCGGCGTTGCTGGCCGTACCCGATGGGTTCTCCGCCAGCAACCGGCGGCATTCTTCTTCGTGGGCGGAAATCTCCTCCAGCGCCATGTCGATGTCGGCGCGCTGCTGTTCGAGCGTCTCGCGCTGGTGCGCCAGCACGCCGAGGAAGCGGTTGATCTGGGCGGTCGTGTCCTTCGGCGACTCGTACATGTCGACGATGCTCTTGATTTCCGACAGGGTCAGGCCGAGGCGCTTGCCGCGCAAAGTGAGCTTTAAGCGAGTCCGGTCGCGCGGTGTGTACACGCGGTTGCGCCCGCCGACGCCTTCGCGGCTCGGGCTGAGCAGCCCCTGGTCTTCGTAGAAACGGATCGCGCGCGCGGTGATGTCGAATTCGCGCGCCAGCTCGGCGATGGTGTAGGTGGTGGCCATGGATGCAGGGTAAAAGTGGCAAATCGCGGAATCGCTTAAAATCCGGCTGGATGCTACAGGCACTGCGCGAGGCACCGCGCCAGGCAGTGCGCAGGGCTTCGCCGCGGCCGGACTGTGTCGATTTCCGTTTACGTCAACGTCAACGTCAAGCATTGTAGCGCGCCCGCCTTCCAACGAATACGAAAGATTGTCGACCATGAATCCGCTCGAGTCCCAGCTGGCCTATCCCTTCGGCGACGCCTTGCCTGCACCGGGTACCGTGCGCGAGGTCGTGCCGGGCCTGGGATGGCTGCGCATGCCGCTGCCGTTCGCGCTCGACCACATCAATATCTGGTTGCTGGAGGATGCGCGCGCAGGGCGCACCGGTTTCAGCATTGTCGATACCGGTGTCGCGACCGAGCCGACGCGCGCCGCCTGGGAAGCGATCTTCGCCGGCGCCATGGCCGATGCTCCGGTGTTGCGCGTGCTCGCCACCCACTGCCACCCCGACCACGTCGGCCTGTCGGGCTGGCTGTGCGACCGTTTTAATGCGCCGTTCTGGGCCACCGCCGGCGAGTTCGGTTTCGCGCGCATGATGGCGGCCGCCCTGCCGGGCGTCGACGGTCCCTCGGCCATCCCGCACTTCGAGCGTCATGGGTTGACCGATCCCGCCATGCTCGAGCAGATGCGCAGCCGCCGCAATTACTATCCGTCGCTGGTGCCGGCCGTGCCCGAGGCCTACACCCGGCTGCAGGACGGGCAGACGATCACCATCGGCCAGGCCAGCTGGCGCGTAATCACCGGCTTCGGCCATTCGCCGGAACACGCCTCGCTGTATTCGGAGGCGCTGAACGTGCTCATCTCGGGCGACATAGTGCTGCCGCGCATCTCGACCAACGTGTCCGTGTTCGCCGTCGAACCCGAGGGCAACCCGTTGCAGCAATACCTCGATTCCCTGGGGAAATTCGCCAGCCTGCCCGAGGACACCCTGGTGCTGCCTTCGCACGGCCGGCCCTTCCGCGGCTTGCACACCCGCATCGAGCAGCTGCGCGCGCACCATGTGGCGCGCCTGGCCGAGGTACTGGAAGCCTGCCGCACAGCGCGCAGCGCGGTCGACATCGTACCGATCATGTTCCGGCGCCAGCTCGATGCCCACCAGCTCAGCTTTGCACTGGGCGAGGCACTCGCGCACCTGCATAAACTTTGGAATGATGGTATGTTGGAGCGGGTAACCGGCGTGGATGGAATCGTGCGGTTCCAGCTCATGTAAAGCAGCAGCGCCGGTTTCTTGCGGGCTTCCCGGCCCGCCCGGCCAACTTGCGCGGCGTCCAGCCGCATGCGTGCCCCGCACGCTACAACTGTTTGTTTCTTGCCAGAATCAAGCACGACACATTTACGATACATTCATGCATTAAGGCAATTCTATGGCATGATGCGTGGTGACTTGAAAATTCTCTTCAATTTCCACTCCTTTGTTACTTCGCTGCCGGATGAATGTCACAAGCGGTCTGTATTGACAAGCAACTGACATTTATGCCTCAGCATGAAATAGTCCCATCATGAATTCCACCAACGAACGGGAGAGCTTCAGCGAGCGTCTCCAACAGGCGCTGAAGAACGCCCATTATTCACCCGACAGCCCCACTCGACTCGCCCGCGAATTTAACATTCGCTTCGAAGGACGACCGATCACCGTGCACGCGGCGCGCAAGTGGCTGGTGGGCGAGGCCATCCCGACCCAGGAAAAGCTGCGCATGATTGCGCAATGGCTGGGCGTCCCGGCCGATTGGCTGCGCTTTGGCGGTCCCGAGACCCCGGGCGAGCAGGGCGAGCAGGGGGGCGCGCGCTTCGAATCGGCCGACGTCAAGCTGATCGCCGACCTGCAGCGGCTCGACGAACACCATCGCCAGCTGGCGCGCGAATTCATCCGCATGCTAGTACGTATCAACCACCAGCCCCCGCCGAAGTAAGCGAAATCCTTCCCGGTGCCTGCTGTTAGGCTTACAAGCTTTCTTCCGAATAAGGCAGTACAAAACGCCGCCGCTGGCGCATAATCGCTTTGTCAACAGCCGAGGATCATGCGCCAATGAAAAGCAACTACATGAACACCGCCCAGTTGAAGGAATTGATGACCGCGCCGCCGATGACGGCCGCGCAGCATGCCGAGGTGATGCGCAAGCGCATCGCCCAGCGCCGGATGCTGGAGGAAGCCAGGGAGTTGAAGAAGGCGGAGAACGAGCACTTCCTGCGACGCTGAGCAGCCTCGGCGGCTTGGCGCCGTGGATGCCTGCTGGGAGCCGCGGTGAGCCTTGGTACTACGCGGCCGGTGCTTCCGGCACGCCGCGCATGCCGGACCAGCGCGGCGCGGCGTCATTCTCGATGCCCAGCAGGTCGAGCACGCGGTCGAGCGTGTGGTCGACCATCTCGTCGATGCTCGCCGGGCGGTGATAAAAGCTCGGCAGCGGCGGGAACACGATGGCGCCCATTTCGGTCACCGCCGTCATATTGCGCAGGTGCGCCAGGTTGAATGGGGTTTCGCGCACCATCATGATCAGGCGCCGGCGTTCTTTCAGGATCACGTCGGCTGCGCGCGCGACCAGGTTGTCCGCCAGGCCATGGGCGACGGCGGCCAGGGTCTTCATCGAGCAGGGTGCGATCACCATGCCGTCGGTCTGGAACGAACCGCTGGCGATCGACGCACCGATTTCACGAGTTTTATGCACGACGTGGGCCAGCGCCTCAACGTCGCGCCGCTGCATCCCGACTTCCTGGTGCAGCGTCAGGGAGGCGGCGTCGGACACTACCAGATGGGTCTCGACGCCGGGCATGCCGTGCAGGCGCTGCAGCAGCCGCACGCCGTAGACCGCGCCGGTCGCGCCGGTGATGCCGACGACGATACGGCGGCGGTCGCCACCGCGTGGACGCACGGCAGTCATTACTTCTTGAACATCGCCTGCAGTTCGCCCGACTCGTACATCTCGTTCATGATGTCGGAGCCGCCGATGAACTCGCCGTTCACGTACAGCTGCGGGATGGTCGGCCAGTTCGAGTAGTCCTTGATGCCCTGGCGCACTTCCGGATCTTCCAGCACGTTCACGGTGGCGATGTTATCGACGCCGCAGGCTTTCAGGATCTGGATGGCGCGGCCCGAGAAGCCGCATTGCGGGAACTGCGCGGTGCCCTTCATGAACAGCACGACCGGGGTGTTGGTCACGGTGTCTTTGATCCAGGTTTGTACGTCGCTCATGTGATTTTGCCTTCGGTGGGAAATGGGTTGAACAGATGGCGCCATTCTATAAGAAATCCACCCCGGCGGTGCATCGGCGCGGCCGGCGCCAGTCCGGCGCTGCCACGCCACCCGGCTTGGGCGGCATGGCAGGAGTGCGGTATGATCGCCCGGTTTCCTTTCTGCCCACATCCAGGATTTGCCATGCAACAACCCCGTAACGCCGCGCCGTCGGCCGGCTTCAACCTGCTCCTTGGCGCCGCGCTCGGCGTATTCGGCCTGATCAGCGTCATCGACGGCGTGACGGGGTCGGGCTTCGGCGTGCTCCTGAAAGGACTGGCGCTGACGATCTATGCGGCGCTGCTGCTGCGCGACGGCCTGCACATCAAGAAGACCGGCCAGCCGGCCATGTCGCGCCGGCGCATGAACACCATCGGGCTGGCTTGCCTGGCACTGTATTTTATTGGCGTGATGATCAAGCGCGGGCCGGAGATGGCGTCGTTCTTTGGCTAATCCGACTTCGTAGGGTGGACTCCTGAGTCCACGCGTTTAGCGCACGGTTGTGACATCGGAGAGCGCACGATCAACCGAGGTCGCGTATCACCGCGTGGACACAGGTGTCTACCCTACGTATCGCGGTCTCTTTACTTCTTCAACTTGGCGAACGCCGCCGCCATGGCATTGCCCCCGGCCGGCGGCGCCGACCGTTCCTGCCGCTGGTGCTGCCCCAGGCGCTTGGCATCCTGGCGGTCGCCGCGCTGCTCCGGCTTCGAGCCCGGCTGCGGCGCGGAATCCGACAGGCGCATGGTCAGCGCGATGCGCTTCCTCTTGACGTCCACTTCCAGCACTTTGACTTTCACCACCTGCCCGGCTTTTACCACCGTGTGCGGGTCTTTCACAAACGTGTTCGACAGGGCCGAGATGTGCACCAGGCCGTCCTGGTGCACGCCGATGTCGACAAAAGCCCCGAAGGCGGCGACGTTGGTGACGACCCCCTCCAGGATCATGTCCGGCCGCAGGTCGCTGATTTCCTCGACGCCTTCCTTGAAGGTGGCGGTGGTGAATTCGGGGCGCGGATCGCGTCCCGGCTTTTCCAGCTCCTTTAAAATGTCGCTGACGGTCGGCACGCCGAACCGTTCGTCCGCGTACTTTGCCGGATTCAGGGTCTTGATCAGCGAGCTGTCACCGATCACGGCCTGCATGTCGCGCTTCACGTCGGCCAGGATTTTTTCCACGACCGGATACGATTCCGGGTGCACCGCCGAGGCATCCAGCGGGTTTTCTCCGCCCATCACGCGCAGGAAGCCGGCCGCCTGTTCGAAGATTTTATCGCCCAGGCGCGGCACCTTCTTCAGGGCCGCGCGCGAAGGAAACGCGCCCTTCATGTCGCGGTAGCTGACGATATTCTGCGCCACGCTCGACGACAGACCCGAGACCCGCGCCAGCAGCGGCGCCGAGGCCGTGTTGACGTCGACGCCGACCGCGTTCACGCAATCCTCGACCACGGCGTCCAGCGAGCGCGCCAGCTGGGTCTGCGACACGTCGTGCTGGTACTGGCCGACGCCGATCGATTTCGGGTCGATTTTCACCAGTTCCGCCAGCGGGTCCTGCAGGCGGCGTGCGATCGACACCGCGCCGCGCAGCGACACGTCCAGCTCCGGCAACTCGCGCGAAGCGAATTCCGAGGCCGAATACACCGAGGCGCCCGCTTCCGAGACGACGATTTTCGTCAGCTTCAGTTCCGGGCGCTGCTTGATCAGGTCCTGCGCCAGTTTATCGGTCTCGCGCGAGGCGGTGCCGTTGCCGATCGAGATCAGGGAGACGTTGTGCCTGGCTGCCAGCTGGGCCAGCACGTGCAGCGAACCATCCCAGTCGTTCCGCGGCTGGTGCGGGTAGATCGTCGCCGTGTCGACGACTTTACCGGTCGCGTCCACCACCGCCACTTTGACGCCGGTGCGCAGGCCCGGGTCGAGGCCCATGGTGGCGCGCTGGCCGGCCGGTGCCGCCAGCAGCAGGGCTTTCAGGTTGCGCGCAAAGACCCCGATCGCATCGAGTTCGGCCTTGTCGCGCAGGGCGCCCATCAGTTCGGTCTCGATGTACATAAAACTTTTCACGCGCCAGGTCCAGCGCGCCGTGTCGAGCAGCCACTTGTCGGCCGGACGGCCCGCAGCCTTGATGCCGAAGCGCGCGGCGATGCGGCTTTCGCACGGATTGTGCGGCGCATCCCATTTCGGCTTTTCCGGCTCGGTATCGAGGCGCAGCACCACGTCGAGGATGCCCTCGCGGCGTCCGCGCATCAGCGCCAGCGCCCGGTGCGAGGGGACGCTCGCCAGCGGCTCCGAATAATCAAAATAGTCGGCGAATTTCTCGCCTTCGTCCTCTTTACCCGCGACGACTTTCGATTCGACTACGCCGTGCTCCTGTACATATTCTCGCAGCGACTGCAGCAGCGTCGCGTCTTCGGCAAAACGCTCCATCAGGATCTGGCGCGCGCCGTCCAGCGCCGCTTTCGTGTCCGGCACGCCCGGGTTGTTCACGCCGTCGGCATTCGTAAACGCCTCGCGCAGGTATTTATTCGCTTCTTCTTCCGGATTGCGCGACGGGTCGTTCAGCAAATCGTCGGCCAGCGGGGTTAAACCCGCCTCCACGGCGATCTGGGCCTTGGTGCGGCGCTTCTGCTTATAGGGCAGATATAAATCCTCGAGGCGGGTTTTGTCCTCGGCCAGCGCGATCTGCTGCAGCAGCTCCGGCGTCATCTTGTTCTGTTCGGTGATCGATTCGATGATCGCGGCGCGCCGGTCTTCGAGTTCGCGCAGGTAGCGCAGGCGCTCTTCCAGCAGGCGCAGCTGGGTGTCGTCGAGGCCACCGGTGGCTTCCTTGCGGTAGCGCGCGATGAAGGGGACGGTGGCGCCTTCATCCAGCAGGGCGATGGCGGCGGCGACTTGCGCCGGGCGGGCGGCCAGTTCAAGGGCGAGGCGTTGTTCGATAGAAGGCAGCATGGGCGAATCCGTCATGAGTGCGTGAGTCAGGCGGGCAATGATACGCAAACCCGGCGGATTCGCCAGTCTTGACAGGGCCTGCCCAACATGGGTTGAAGCGTCGCACAAATTTCACACCGTAAAGATTTCTCGGCAACGTGCGATTCCGAACAAAACTGAAGTGCCCGTATGAGAGATAATGGTGGTTGTTGTCTTTTTTTTATACAGGTTCAAGGACCCAATGCACACAGTTGATTTTCCACGCGAACACGCGAACGATGCCCCGGCACCGCGCGCGACGCCGGCCCGCGCGCCCGCACTGCCCGCACCGGTGACGACCTGGCTGCAACGGGTCGAGGCGGCAGCGCATCCGCAACCGAAGCTGAACGCCGAAGTCGCCGATCCGAAGGCCATTCAATATAAATTCGTGTATGTGATGGCGCCCACCAGCGGCGGACGCCACGTTGCCGTCTGCCTGTGCAAGGCGCGCCTGCGCCCGAACGGCGAAGTCGCCGCCGCCAGTCCGGTAAACGAGGTGTTTTCGCTGCTGTCCGCGCCGCCCGCCTACCTCGAGGGCGAGGACGAAGACCTGGTGCGCTTCTTCATCGCGATGCGCAGCGGCGCCTCGCAAAGCACCAGCGCGACCGAGCCCAAGGGTAA
>JBBWZO010000156.1:0-10452 GCA_039649125.1 Massilia sp.
GTCTACAAGGTCTATTTCTGCGGCGCCGAGCTGCATGAAATCGACATGACCAAGTTCGGGTAACATGACCGAAATAGTGTCACCTATGTCTCCCGACAAGTGTCACCCATGTGTCCCGGCCAAACACGGGCGGCGAACCGCTCCCGAGTCCACACGGTCTTGCCTCGCAATCCGCACCACCTCAGGCAAAGCCCCGTTGTCCGCATCGGTACGGGTCTTGCGGCGGCGTCAACACCGCTCGGGCGGTGACCCGCGTGGACTCGGGAGCGGTTCGCCGCCGCGGTATGCACAAAAAAACGCGCGTGGATCCACGCGCGTTTTTCATTGCATCACCGGGCACGCAGCGCGCCCGCCACCATCAGAACGCGTGACGCACGCCCACCGTGAACGCGCTCGGGTCCGCGCCCAGGGCGGCGGCCGGCGGGGTCACGTTGGTCGACGACGAGTTCAGGCCGAATACGGCGCGTTCGTTGTTGCGCACGGTGCCGTACGAGGTGTACAGGTTGGTGCGCTTCGACAGCGAGTAGGTATAGGCCAGGGCCCAGGCGTTGCCGCGGGCGCCGTTTTCGATTTCGTTGCGCTGCAGGTTCACGAAGAACTTGTTCACGCCGATGGTGTAGGCCGCGCCCACGTTGATCTGCTCGAACTCGTTGTTCGCGCCGGCCTGGTCGGCCGTCAGGTAATTGGCCTTGAAGTCGAAGGCGCCCAGCTTGTAGCCGGCGCCGATCGCCATTTCCTTGTCGTCATCAAGCGCCACGCGCTCCAGACGGTGGTAGCCGGCACCGGCGTAGAACGGGCCGTTTGCGTATTCCAGCGCCACGCCCATCAGGTCGCCCGACGGTTCCGTGGTGCGCTCGCCGGCCGACCAGGCGGCCAGCACGGTAAAGCCTGCCATCGGCGCGCTCTTGAAGTTGACCGCGTTGGCCAGGCGGCGGGTCAGGCGGTTGCTGGTGAAGGCCGACAGATTGCTGCCGTAGAAGCCCTGGCCGAACACGTCGGTGGCGGCGGCGACCGAGGCGATCGGGCTGTATTCGCGGCCCACGGTCAGCTGGCCGAAGCCGCCTTGCAGGCCGACCACGGCGCGGCGGCCGAACAGGGCGGAGTCGGCGGCGCCGGTGTCGAGCGCGACGCCCGCTTCGATGTTGAAGATGGCTTTCAGGCCGTTGCCCAGGTCTTCGGTGCCACGGAAGCCCAGGCGGCTGCTCGACTGGTTGCCCGAATTGATGACGGTGCGGCGGTCTTCGCCCGGCGCGCCGGTGTCCTCGACAGCGATCGCGGCATCCACGATGCCGTAGACAGTGACGTTGGTCTGCGCGTGCGCCAACAGCGGCAGGGTCGTGATCAGCGCGGCGGCCAGGGCTTTGTATTGCATGAAGATCTCCAATAAGGGGGACGAAGGATTGATATTGCGTTGTCGCAATCTCAAGGTCCTGGAGATCTTAGCTAAGCAATGTTTCCCGTTCATGACAGGCTGACATCGCGGCGGGAACGCGCGCGCGGGCGCGGCAACATGCTAAACGATATGTCCCGCTATCGGCAGCACGATGTCGATGCGCGTGCCCGGCGGCTCGTCGGCGCTGATGGCGATCTGCCCCCCCAGGCCCCAGACGCGCTCGCGCATGCCGACCAGGCCGAGCGATTCGGCCTTGTCCATGTCGGCCTCGCTGATGCCGCGGCCGTCGTCGCGGATGGTGATCAGGAGTTCGTGGTCGAGGCGGTACAGGGTCAGCGTCACGCTGGTCGCCTGGGCATGGCGCGCGACGTTGGTAAGTGCTTCCTGGACGATGCGGAAGATCGCGGTGCTGGCCGCATCGTCCAGGCGCAGTTCGGCTTCGTCGGCGAGCAGCGTGCAGGCAATGCCGTGGCGTTCGACGAAATCGTCGCGCAATCCCTGCAGGGCGAAGAACAATCCGCCCTCGTCGAGCGCACGCGGACGCAGGTTGGTGGCGATGCGGCGCAGCGAGGCGATCGCGGTGAGCAGGTTGCCGTCCATGCCCTTGATCAGGCGCAAGGCTTCCGGCGTGGACCCGGAGGCGTCGCTCAGCAGGGTCAGGTCCATCCGCAGCGAGGCCAGCAGTTGGCCGAGGTCGTCGTGCAGTTCGCGCGCGATGTGGGTACGCTCTTCTTCGCGGATGGTCTGCAGGGCGCTCGAGAGCTGGCGCAGCTGGTCGTGCGAGCGCGCCAGCTTGCGCTGCACGCGCTCGCGCTCGGACACGTCGCGCAGGATGATGGTGTACACCGTGTGCCCGTCGTGCAGGGTGTCGGCGATCGAGCCTTCGATCGGGAAGGGTTCGCCGCCGGCGCGCAGGCCGGTGCCGGCGCAGTCGGTGCCGCGGCGTCCAGCGCGTCCTCCGGCCCGGAAATAATCGAGCGGGCCGCGATGGTCCTCGCCGGGCGGCGCGATGAAGCGCGACAGCGGGCTGCCTTCCATCTGCTGCACGCTGACGCCGAACATGCTGGCCGCCGCCGGATTGGCCAGCACGATACGGCTCTGCTCGTCGGCCGAGATGATGGCTTCGCCGGCAGTGTGGACGATGCGGCGGCTGTGCCGGGTGGGGCCGTCGCCCGTGCCGTCGGCGTCGAAGTGGCCGAGCAGGCGCCCGCCCAGGAAGCCGAGAACGAACATTGCCAGGCTACGTCCACGCGAACGCGCATTGCGCTGTCGTGTCATTGCTGAGTCCTGCGGTAACGTCCGCGCACGCGGACCAACCCCTACGATACGGCGCCCGCCCGCTTGCATGGTTGAGCACGCACAAGGGCGGCGGGCGGTACGGACAAAGTCGACGCCGACCTGTAGGGGTCATTGAGGCCAGTGGCCTCAATGACGTGTGCACCGGACGGCCGTACCCCGCATTCGGCAAGCCAGCGGCCTGTACGCCGTCCACGCGTTCAAGGCACACCTGCGCCGACCCGATGTTTCGAGGGGGGGCTGAACGCGCGGGCGGCGCCGGCGACTGAGGATGACCATGTATCCGGATATAGCCGTCCACCCTACATCCCTCATCGTCGCAGGGCGCTTACATCTGCTTGAACAGGTGCAGGAAGCTGCGGCTCACTTCGAGCTTTTCGGGGCGGCCCTTGACCAGCACCAGGTGGCGGCCGCGGATGTCGCGCGTCACGCCCTCGATCGCGTTGACATTGACCAGGGTGGCGCGGTGGATCTGCCAGAACAGGGCCGGGTCGAGCTCGTCGGCCAGGTCACGCACCGGTTTGCGGATCAGCGCTTCGAACTTCTCGGTCCGCACGCAGGTGTATTTTTCGTCCGAGCGGAAGAACAGGATGTCTTCCACCGGGATCATGCGCAGGTCCTGGCCGATGCTGGCCTGGATCCATTGCAGGTGCTTCGGTTTCGGCGCGGCGATCTTTTCGGCCAGCTGCGACAGCATGGCGGTGACGCTGTCGTTCACCACCGCCCCCGGTTTGTCCAGGCGCGCCTTCAGGCGTTCGACCGTCACCTTCAGGCGCTCCGGTTCCGACGGTTTCAGCACATAGTCGACGGCGCCGCGCTCGAAGGCCTCGACCGCGTACTGGTCATAGGCGGTGACGAACACGATCTGGCTGCGGTCGCCGATCTCGCGTGCCGCTTCCATGCCGGTCTTGCCCGGCATGCGGATGTCGAGGAAGGTCAGATCGGGCTTGTGCTGGGCCACCAGTTCCACGGCCTCTTCGCCATTCTTCGCTTCGCCCACGATCTGCAGTTCCGGCCACACCTGTTCCAGGCGCATGCGCAACTGGTCGCGCATCAGTCTTTCGTCGTCGGCAATAATCGCGGTAGGCATGGTGAAGTCCCGTCGAAGGAGTGGCAATTCAGGAAGTGACAATTATTCAATGAAATCGAGCGACAGGCAAGGTGCAGGGCAGCCTGCTTCCAGGCATGCCTCATTCCAGGTCGCGCCTGCCCGGGCCGCCGATGGCCGGGCCGCGCGACACCTGGTAGGGCACCTCGACCATCGCGATCACGCCGCTCGGGCTGTTGGCGGCAATGTGCAGTTGGCCGGCGTCGCCGTGCAGCAGGCGCAGGCGCTCGCGGATGGTCGGCAGGCCCAGGCCCGTGCCCTTGCTGGGCACCACGCCGAAACCGACGCCGTCGTCGGTGACGGTCACGCGCAGTTTGCCGTCGGCCACGTCGGCCACGATCTTCAGGCTGCCCCCTTCGGGCTTGCATTCGAGGCCGTGCTTGATGGCGTTCTCGACCATCGACTGCAGCATCATCGGCGGGAAGGCGGCGCTGCGCAGGGTGTCGGGAATGTGCATGTCCACCGTCAAACGCTCTTCCATGCGCATTTTCAGCAGCTGCAGGTAGGCCGTCACCATGTCCACCTCGCGCCCGAGGTTGGTCACCAGGGTGTTGTCGCGCATCTGCGGCAGCACCGCGCGCAGGTAATGGATCAGGCTGCGCTGCATGGCCGAGGCGCGCGGCGGATTGGTCTCGATCAGGTGTTCCACCGAAGCGAGGGTATTGAACAGGAAGTGCGGCTCGACCTGGGCCTGCATCATCTGCATCTTCGCTTCCGACAGCTGGCGCTGCATCGATTCGCGCTCGGCGGCGGCGTTCGCGGACTGGGTTTGCAGTTCGGCGCGCTTCTTGCCGCCCATCAGGGCCTTGATGCCGAACAGGGTCAGCACCAGCAGCAGCACGAAGCTGGTGAACCAGGTCGATGCCTGTTTGTGATAACGCGACACTTTCGCCTCGGCCGCATCGTCGACCGCGCCTTCGATCGCGACCGACAGCTCTTCGGCAATCTGCGGCGGCAGTTCGATGTGCACAGCGTCGCTGTTCGGATGCACGCCTTTCGGCAGGGCGCCAGGCGCCGCCGCGGGCGGGCCGCCCGGTGTTTCAGGTGTCTCCGGCGCTGCCGGCGGTTCCGGCGGCAGCGGGGGCACCGGTGCATCGGGATGCGGCGCGCGCGGTTTGTTGCGCGGGTTGAAGCGGATGCCGCTGTCGTCGATCACGATGCTGGCCTGTTCCCGGCGCGCGGCGCGTTCGTTCGCCGCCACGTCGACGTCGCTGCCCGAGAACAGCTCTTCCTGCAGGATGGCGCCGGCGACCAGCATCAATGCCGCGAACAGGAAAAACTTCCACCAGGACAGCTGGGTGACCCAGGTGGCGACCGCATCGAAGGCGCGGTACAGCCAGGACAGGAGGCCGGCAAAATAATGGTGGGCGGAGCTGCGCGCTTGCATGGTCAGGATCTGGTCGGTCGATTCATTGGCGGGAGCGAGTGTACCGCGTCCCCGCCGTCCGGTGCGGCTGGCCGGGATGAAAATTGATTCTCGGAACAATTCCGTGGATCGGCTTACCCACACCGCTTAAGTGTTGGAATGTTGCAACTTTAACCTGTCAGCCCTGACGGGGCATGCGCTTTGCGACAGCCTGCAGGAAGCGGGGCGTGGAATGCGCAAGGCCATGCTGCGCGTGCTTGTCGAGTGCCAAAGGTCCGTACAAAAACTGACAACTGGAAACTTTGCGCGGTATGATCGTCCCTCGTCCTCCGACCTTTCCTGGCCAGCTGAGCCCAATTCCGTTCAATGAAAGGGTGTGCCGATGTCTGCCGTTCCCAAACAGTTTCGCCTCGTTACCCGCAGCGATTTCGATGGACTGGTGTGTGCGGTCCTGCTCAAGCACCTGAACCTGATCGACGAGATCCTGTTCGTGCATCCGAAGGATATGCAGGACGGGAAAATCGCCATCACGAACCGCGACATCACGACCAACCTGCCGTATGTGGCGGGCGCCCACCTGGCGTTCGACCACCACCTGTCCGAGACCATGCGCAACAGCGGCATGCGCCCCAACCACGTGATCCATCCGGATGCGCCGTCGGCGGCGCGCGTGGTCTGGGACTATTACGGCGGCGAACGCAGCTTTCCAGGCGCCTGGCTGGAGATGATGGCCGCGGTGGACAAGGCCGACAGCGCGCGCTTTTCGCGCGCGGAAGTGCTGGAGCCGGCGGGCTGGAACCTGCTGAATTTTCTGATGGACGCGCGCACCGGCCTCGGCCGCTTCCACGATTTCCGCATCTCGAACTACCAGCTGATGATGGAACTGATCGAGGCCTGCCGCCGTCATTCGATCGACGAGATCATGGCGATGCCCGACGTGCAGGAGCGCACGACGCTGTATTTCGAGCACGTCAACCGTTGCAAGGAACAGATCCGGCGCTGCGCGCGCGTGCACGGCAACCTCGTCGTGCTCGACCTGCGCGATGAGAAGACGATTTTCGCGGGCAACCGCTTCATCATCTACGCGCTGTTCCCGGAAACGAACATCTCGATCCATGTGCTGTGGGGCCTGAAGAACCAGAATACGGTGTTTGCCACCGGCAAATCGATCCTGAACCGCAGCTCGAACACCAACATCGGTGCCCTGATGCTCGAGTATGGCGGCGGCGGGCATGAGAACGCCGGCACCTGCCAGGTGTCGAACGAGATGGCCGAGGACGTGCTCGGGGCGCTGATCCACCGCATTACGACTGAAGGCTGATAGCGCTCACCATACTCCTGGGGCGGCGCCCTGCCGTGAAGGCCGGCTCATGCGAGCATGCGGTCGCGCATCAGTTCGCGCGCGGCGTCCGGCGCCATCGGCTCGCTGAACAGGATGCCCTGCAAGGCCTCGCAGCCGCGCGCGGTCAGGAATTCCATCTGGGCCTGGGTTTCGACCGCTTCGCCGATCACGGGCATCCTGAGGTTGTGTCCGATGTCGATCAGGGTGCGCGCCATCGTGCTGCCTTCGCCCTCGACCTCATCGGCAGTAATGGCATGCACTGCTTCCTTGGCCAGCTTGAGCTGGCCCACGGAGAGTTCGCGCAGGAAGCCGAGGTCGGACATGCCCTGGCCGAACTCGTCGACCGACAGCGTCAGGCCGAGCTGGCGCAGCTGGTTTGCCAGGTCGCGCACCTGGCCCGGATTGCGGATCAGGGTTTCCTCGCGCAGTTCGATCTGCAGGCTGTCCGGCGCCAGGCCGTAGTGGGCCAGGCGCGCGGCGATGCCGGAGACGAAGTCCTGCTGGCCGTATTCGCGCGGCGAGACGTTGACCGTCACCGGCACGTCGGTGACGCCGAGTTCCTTCAGGTCGCGCAGGAAAGCGCAGGCCTGGTCGAGCACCCAGGCGCCGAACTGGACGATGCGGCCGCTTTCTTCCGCCTCGGCCAGGAAGGCCGAGGGCAGCAGCACGCCGTGTTCCGGATGGCGCCAGCGCAGCAGCGCCTCGAAGCACTTCACCCGCCCGCTACGCGCGTCGATGGAGGGCTGGTACAGCATGAACAGTTCGCCGCGTTCGATCGCGTGCGACATGCCGAAGTCGAGCTGCTCGCGCGCTTCCGTGGTCGACTTCATGTCGCTGGAGAAGAAATACACCTCGTTGCGCCCGGTCGCCTTGGCGTGGTACATCGCGACGTCGGCCGCCCGGATCAGGTCGGCCGCGGTGGCGCCGTCGTGCGGATACACCGATACACCAAGGCTGGCGCCGACGGCGATTTCCTTGTGCATGAAGGACACCGGTTGCGTGAGCCCCTGGCGCAGGCGCTCGATCATGCGCAGCGTGAAGCGCAGCGAGGGCTGGTTGACCAGCACCAGCACGAATTCGTCGCCCGACAGGCGCGCCACCGTGTCGCTGTCGCGTACCGAGGCCTGCAGGCGCCGCGCCACCACCTTCAGCACGGCGTCGCCGGCTTCGTGGCCGAAGCTGTCGTTGATGGTCTTGAAGTTGTTCAGGTCGATCAGCACGATGGCGACCATCGACTTCTGGCGCTGCGACAGGTGCAGCGCGTGCTCGAGGCGGTCCCAGAGCAGGTTGCGGTTGGCCAGGCCGGTGAGGGCGTCGTGGTTGACCTCGTGCTCGAGGTGGGCGGTGCGCTGTTTGGTGGCGGTGACGTCCGTGATGACACCGATGAAGTGTGTGGCGTCGCCATGCTCGTCGAGCACCGGCGTGATGCTCAGGTCGTTCCAGAACAGGTCGCCGTTCTTGCGCAGGTTGCGGAACACGACGTTGACTGGCTGGCGCGCCACGATGGCTTCGCGCACCTGGGCGCGCTCGTTGGTATCCATGCCGGGCGCGGCCATGAAGCGCGAGTCGCGTCCCATGACTTCGTGCGCGGGGTAGCCGGTGATGCGCTCGAAGGCCGGGTTGACGTATTCGATCGGGCAGTCGCGCCCCTCGATCCGGGCGATGACGATGCCGTTGCTGGCTGCGTGCAGGGCGCGTTCGCGCAGGCGCAATATGCCTTCCTGGCGGCGCCGCTCGGAGATGTCGAGCCCCAGACCGAACAGGTACTGGCCGCCATTGCAGGTAACGCGTGCGCCGCACAGCAGCATCGGCGTTTCATGACCGCTGCGCGAGACGACATCGGCTTCGAGCAGGACTTCCTCGTTGTTCTCGAACACGCGGCGGATGTGGTCGGCAATCCTGGGCCGGTTCTGCAGGTCGAACAGTTCGAGGGCGTTGGCGGCGCCGGTTTCCTCGGTCGTGAGTCCGGTCACGCGCTCGTGGTTGCGGTTCCAGAGGACGAACCGGCCCTCCCGGTTGACCGCGTAGAAGGTGCCCGGCAGGACGTCGACGATTCGGGCCAGCGGGGTGCGCCCGACCAGCACCGTCTCGGGCGTGTCGTCGCTCTGGACGTTGTCGATCGCCGCGACCCAGAGGTGGGCGGTGCCGTCCGGCCCGGCCTGGGGCAGGATCGCCAGATCGGCCTTCACGGTGCCGCCGTTCGCATGGCGCAGCACGACCGGGTTGGTGCGGCCGTGGTTTTCGACAAGGCCGCGCCAGCGTTCCTGGCTGTCCTTGGGAGCGGTACCGATGAGCAAGGCGCCGAACGGCTGGCCGATGACGGCGCAGGCCGTGAACCCGAGCAGGTGCTCGCACGCGCTGTTCCAGGCCGCGATCAGGCCTGCCTCGTCGACCAGGAACGCGGCATTAACTGTCGGTACGGACACGGTCATGCTGAGCGCCTTTCGCTGTGTGGCCACCTCAGTTGGACTCGCTAAGCGTACACGCGTTCCCGGATTCATGTCGCATATGCGTAAAAACAAGAAAACCAGCGTGGGGCGCTGGTTTTCACTCACGGCAGAGCCGTGGCTTTCGGTCCTGCAAAGCAGCTTTCTCGATCGTTGCAGAGCCGTCGTTTCCGGTCATTGCGTAGCCGTGTTTTACGCACGGCGGACAGCGGTGTCCGTAGGCGTACCGCGCTTATGCCGCCGCGACTTCCTGCCGTTCCGGCAGCGCGATCTGGTTGTCGACGCTGAACTGGTAGTCCTTGAACACGTGCTCGGCGCTCAGGATCTGGTAGTTGCCGTCGGCTAGTTTATGCGTCGTGTCCTTCAGGCGGTAGGTGTAGTGGCCGCAGGTCCAGCAATTGAAATTGCGCATGTGCGTGCACAGGCAGGTCTTGTCCATTACCACCGGGGTCTTGACGTCCGGGTTGGCCTGCACCTCGCGGTTGTACGAGTTGATGTAGGCGCAGTTGCCGGTGGCGTCCAGCAGGTAGCCGTAGGACTCGCAGCCCGGGCGGATGCCCGAACCGATCGCCGGCGTGTTCTTCAGCATGCGCATCGGGTAGCCGGTCGGCGAGATGCCGTTGACGATGATGTCTTCCTCGCTGGCGCGGAAATACTCCTGCTTGACATTGTCGGGCAGGCCGCATTCGTGGGTGACGGTGAAACGGGTGGCCACCTGCACGCCGCCCACGCCCTTTTCCAGGAAGGAGACGGCATCCGAACCGGTGAACACGCCGCCGGCCGCGATCAGCGGGATATCGATGTTTTCCGCGCGCATGTAGGCGAGGATTTCGTCGATGATCGTATGCAGGTCGTACTTGCTCCAGTCAAAGCCGAAGCCGAGGTGGCCGCCGGCCAGCGGGCCCTCGACGATGATGAAGTCGGGCAGGCGGTCCAGCTTCGAGACCTTGCGCAGGAACAGTTGCAGCGCGCGCACCGAGGACACGATGATGCCCAGCTTGGCTTCGCGGAAGCGCGGGTGGTCCTTGATCAGTTCGAACGAACCCAGGTGCAGGCCGGCCGACATGGTGATGCCGTCGATGCCGGCGTCGAGCGCCGAGGACAGGCGCGTGCGCAGCGTTTCCTTGGGCGCGTTCATGGTCAGCTTTTCCATGCAGTTCACGAAGATCAGGCCGTCGCCCTTCTTCGCCGCCATGGTCGCGCCCACGTGCAGGCGGGTCGCTTCGGCCAGGCGCTCGAGGTCGAACTGCACCACCGCCTTGTCCATGTTGTTGATGTTGAACTTGTAGAGCTTGGTCTTGTCCTTGACGAAGGTGGTATCGAACTTGCGGTCCGACACGTCCTGCACCATGGCATCCGAGATATGGCCGATACCGCCCAGGCGCGCCGCTTCCAGCGCGAGCTCGGAGGTCGAAATGTCCACGCCCATTCCGCCGATCATGATGGGCACATATTCCTTGTTGCCCAGACGCAGGCGGAAATCATCAACACGTTTCATTG
>JBBWZO010000189.1:0-10198 GCA_039649125.1 Massilia sp.
GACCATAGCAAGTCGGTCCCACCCCTTCCCATCCCGAACAGGACCGTGAAACGACTTTGCGCCGATGATAGTGCTGCAACCAGTGTGAAAGTAGGTTATCGTCAGGCTAGTTATAAAGAAAAAACCCGCTCAGTGATCTGAGCGGGTTTTTTTTCGTCCATCACTTCGTAAATCAGCGCCAGCCAGGATGCGCTCCCTATGCCACCGCCGCTGCCGCAACCACGGCTTCATCCGCCGAAGCGATCAGCCGCGCGAACGGGCGCAGGGGAATCGATTCACCCATCGCCACCAGACCTGCATCGTTGGGGTGCAAATGATCGCCTGAATCATAATCAGGGCGCAGCCGGCTTGGCATCGCTGGGTCACGAACAGCCGCATCGAAATCGATGACGTCATCATACTCCCTACTTGTGCGAATCCAGGCATTGACGGCTTGCCGCTTTGCCTCCCGCGCCGGGGTGTAATAATTCGGGATGGTTGTGACTCCGAAAGGCGTGATCGTCGCGCCGTAAATCGCGATGCCCTGCTGGTGCGCCCGCGCGATCAGCTGTCGAAAGCCCTGGATCAGATCGTCGGCACTCACTTCCTCCGACGCGGGGGCGATTGAGACGGGATGCCCGAGGTCGTTGACGCCGAGGAGAACGATGACGCCTTCGACCCCTGGTTGCGCAATCACGTCACGGTCGAACCGTGCCAAGGCAGCCACCCCAAAGAGCGGTCCAATCCCAGCATTCGGGGCCACGACTGCGTTACCCGGGTTGAGCAGGCGGTTGCCGCCGATTCCAACGTTCACGACCCCCAGGTCGAACAGCCGCTGATACCTCTGCAAGCGGCGCGCCAGTATGTCTGGCCAACGATGGTTGGCGTTCAGGTTGGAGGCGGCGCCATCTGTAATGGAGTCGCCCAGTGCCACGATCGTGCCCGCGCGGCGTGTCCATACGCTCACGCCGGTCAGGAAAAACCAGGAGGTGACCGTCGTTGGACTCGACAGATCCGCCGCTCCGGTTGCATTGCCACCTGTTACATAATTTGTCTGGAACGCAGAGCCGTGGAACGTGGTTGCAGTTGTAGCCTGCGGTAGAAAGATGCTGATGGCCAGATCGGCGAGCGCAGGCACCTGCAGGTCTACGGGGTCGCTCAGCGCCGGCGCTCCCGCCGGAATCGTGATCGACGCTGCTCCGCCGAAAGTCAATGCACGGTCAGTTCCTCCCACGATGCTGCTGCCCGCCCCCCGAAGTGCTATCCGGGCCGCCCCGATCGTCAGGGGCTCAGTTCCGAACTCGTTAGAAAACCTCACTCGTACCCGGCTGCCGCCAAGGCTGGTGTGAACGATCTGGCGCAGCGTCTGGTTGGCAAATTGCATAGGAGCAGCTGCCGGTGGGATCGCCGAACCGGTGGGTCCCGTGGCCCAGGTCCCAACCCAGCGCTCCCCAAGTTCTTCGCCCAACAAGCCGCTTGCCGCTCTTTCCTGGGCGATGGCCGTGCCCCCCAGGGGGGCCGCCGCGAGCGCCAGCGACAGTGCGCTGGTCTTCATGAAGCTTCGGCGGCTGGCATTGTCCGTTACGCCGTCGGACGTCTGATGCTTATCCATGTCTGTCTCCCTTTGTTGAAACCGCTCCGCACTGCCTGTAGCGCAGGAGTGGAGGTTCCATCACGAACCATCGAGGACAAATGTTGCCGGACTGACGCTCGGCACGACACGTGCCCGAAACCTAGTATAGGTTTCGAGGGCTAGCTGGAAGGGCCGGACCATTCGGAAAACTCTGAGCATATCTTCAGAAACCGCCGCAAATCGCTGAACAAATGCCTGCGCTCGACCGCGACAGCTTGTACCAGGCGACTGTGTCAGACGGCTATTGCGGAAGCCAAGCTGATTTCTCAAGCGAATCAATCATTTATCAATATCCGCTGTCCAATCCCCCGACTTGCCGCCGTGCTTTTCCAGCACCCGCACGTTGGTCATGACCATCCCCCGGTCGGCCGCCTTGCACATGTCATAGATCGTCAGCAGGCCCACCTGCACGGCGGTCAGCGCTTCCATCTCGACCCCGGTCTTGCCCACGGTCTCGACCTGGGCGCGGCAGTGCACGCTGTTGGCGCCGGCATCGACTTCGAAGTCGACGGCGACGCGGGTGATCGCCAGCGGGTGGCACAGCGGAATCAAATCGCTGGTGCGCTTCGCGCCCATGATGGCGGCGATGCGGGCGATGCCCAGCACGTCGCCCTTTTTCGCGTTGCCCGACTGAATCAGTTGCAGGGTTGCCGGCTGCATGCGGATGGTGCCGGCGGCGACCGCGATACGGTGGGTGTCGTTTTTCGCGCCGACATCGACCATGTGGGCCTGGCCGGTGGCGTCGAAATGGGTCAGCGGGCCGGCGCCTGCTTCTGCGGAAGAACTGGTCATTGTCGAGTTGGTATGCTTGGGTAAGAAAGTGTTTCAGGGCGCGGCAAAGCGCGCGCGGATGGGGTTATCATAGCATTGTGAAACCGATGACCCATTCCACGCCGCTGCGCGTTCGCGCCCGCTGGCGCCGTTCGCTGGCCGTCCTTGCCGTGTCGGCCGCGACCGGTTTTGCCCCGCTGTCGCCCTCCGCCCAGTCCCTGAACAACGTCCCGAATTCGATGCGCCTGCCGACCCTCGGCGACACGGCGCGCGAGGATCTTTCTCCCGTCGTCGAGCGCAAGCTCGGCGAGGAAATCATGCGCCATATCCGGCGCGAGAGCGATTACCTCGACGACGACGCCATTTCCGAATACCTGAACAATTTCGGCGGCGCCCTGGTCGATGCCTTTCCCGGCGCGCGCGGCGAAATGAATGCGGATTTTCACTTCTTCCCGGTGCGCGATGGCGCCATCAATGCGTTTGCGTTGCCGGGCGGCTTCATCGGCATCCATTCGGGCCTGCTCGTTGCCGCGCAGACCGAGTCCGAGCTCGCCTCCGTCGTGTCGCACGAAATCGGCCACGTCTCGCAGCGCCACATCGCCCGCATGCTCGGCCAGCAGCGGCAGGATGCGCTGTTGCCGCTGGCCTCGCTGATCCTGGCGGCGCTTGCTGCCAAGGCCAGCCCGGATGCGGCCATGGGCGTGCTGATGGGCGGGCAGGGTCTCGCAGTGCAGCGCCAGCTCGATTTCAGCCGCGACGCCGAGCGTGAGGCTGACCGTGTCGGGTTCCAGATCATGAGCGCGGGCGGTTACGATACCTCGGGCATGGTCGCCTTTTTCAAGCGCCTGCAAAGCGCGACCAAGGTGTACGGGGAAATCCCCGCCTTCCTCAGCAGCCACCCGCTGACGAGCGAGCGCATCGTCGACATCCAGTCGCGTATCCGCGAAACGCCCTACCGCCAGCGCCCGGACTCGATGGAATTTCATCTCGCCAAGGCGCGCGCGCGCGTGCTGCAGGACATGGGCACGACCGGGCGGCGCGACACCCGCACCACCTTCGAAACGCAATTGGCCCAGCAGCACCGCCAGCAGCAGGTGGCGGCGCAGTACGGCCTGGCCTTCCTGGCGCTGAAGGAAGGCGACCTGGCCGGCGCCCGCAGCTGGTTCGACAAGGCACGCGCCACCATGCGTCCGAAAGAGGGGACCTTCTCGGCGGCGCCGGCCAGCGATGGCGGCGCCATGTTCGCCGTGCTCGACCTCGAGATCAAGCTGGCGCCGGGCCAGCCGAAGGAAGTGGCGCAGCAGGCATTGCGCGACGCGCAGGCGGCCAGCAACCGCTATCCGCTCTCGCGTGCGCTGGCGCGCCAGTACGCGAACGCCATGATCAACGCCGGCAAGCTGGACGACGCCACGCGCTACCTGCGCGACCAGGTCCAGCTCTACCGCGAAGACCCGAAACTGTATGACCTGCTGGCGAAAGCGTATTCCGGCCAGGGCAAGATCGCGCTGCAGCACATGGCGCTGGCCGAATCCTATGTGCTGGCCGGCGCGCTGCCGGCGGCGGTCGACCAGCTCAATTTCGCGCGCAAGGCGAGCGACGTGTCGTTCTACGAGCAGTCCGTGATCGATGCCCGCGAACGCGAGATCAAGGCGCGCCAGCAAGAAGAAAAAGAAGAAGAAAAGGTGAAATAAACTCGTGCGTCCAGTTGTCCTGCCCGTCAAGATGAAGATCGACGTCTCCGGCGAGACCGTCGAGTACGTGATGGCCGGTGAGGGCGGGCCCGGCGTGGTGCTGGTGAACGGCTCGGGCGGCCCGGTCGACGCCTGGTTCAAGGTCTTTGCCGCGCTCGCCAGCGAACGTTGCACCTTCGCCCACAACCGCCCCGGCATCGGCGCCAGCAGCAAGCCGGTGCGCGCCCAGACCGCCGACGAGATGGTCGAGGCGCTGCGCGACGTGCTGGAAACCGTCGGCGTGCCGCGGCCCTATGTGCTGGTCGGGCACTCGCTCGGCGGACTGGTCGTGAACCTGTTCGCGCGCCTGTATCCGGAGGAAGTCGCCGCCGTCGTGCTGCTGGAAGCGACCAGTCCCGACGACGTGCGCGTATTGCCGCAGCACGAGAATGCGCTGCAGCGCGGGCTGAAGGCGCTGGGCGAGCGCCTGATGCCGGCGCATCCCCTGGCGGAAACGCGCCACCTCGACCAGACCCTTGCCGAACTGGAAGCGGCGCCGCCGTTTCCGCCGATTCCCTTGTACGTCGTCACCGGTGAGCAGCACCCGCTACGCTGGGCCACCCCGGTCGCGCAGCGCGAGGCACGGGCACGCCACCAGCGGGCGCTGGTGACGCTGTCGCCCTTGGGCAAGCAGGTGATGGCGAAGGGGAGCGGGCATTTCCCGCAGTTTTCGGAGCCGGAACTGGTGCGCGCGACGATCAGTGCCGCTGCGCGCGAGGCAGTGGCGCAGGGGCGCCACGTATAAGAGCGCTCGATGCGCCAGGAGGATCAGCCGGCAGCCGGCGGCGTTGGCGTGCGTATAAAACCGAAGCGTTCGGGCAGCTCGCCGGCGCCGATGCGTTCGACCGGAATGGCGGCGCCGCGCCAGCGCAGCACGGGCCTGCCGGCGCCACCGCCGAGCCAGGCCAGCAGCGCGTCGTCGCCGGCCGGCTTGCCGTCGAACTCCAGGCTTTCCAGTAATTGCGCCACATCGCGGTCGTCGACCTGGGCCACGATGTCACCGGCTTGCACGATGGCTTCTCCGCTTTCCGTCAGGTAGAGCTTGTCGAGGTTCGATACGGCCGCACCCGTCTGCAGCACCAGGCCCTGGGCCGGATCGGTGCGGGCGATAAACGGCGTCGCTTCCAGGTTGACGAAGACGCGCTGCGGTCCGTTCTGGAAGAACCAGCGGCCGCTGTCGTCGTGCTGGTAGTTGCGGTTGATAAAACCGACCAGCGCCGCGTTCGTCAGCCGGTCGCCGGGTGCGTTTGCCGCCTGCGCGGCTTCGTCGCGCATGCGCCAGCCGCCGCGCGCATCGAGCGCCAGCCAGCCGTAGCAGTGCGGCACGTTCGGCCACTTGGCCATTGCCTGTTTTACGATGTCATCCATGCGTATCAGCTTCGCACAGTTCGCGCGCATCCGGCGCGCGCGTTGCGGCTTCGGAGCTGTCCTCGGCGCTGTCTTCGGCGCCGTCGAAGAAAGAAAGAATACGGCCAGGCAGCCAGTCGATGCGGCCGGGGAAGGCACCGTTCGGAAAGCCGACATGGCCGCCTTCTTCCGGATACGCGAGCGTCACGGCCTTCGATGCGGTGGACGGCAGGTGCACGCCCGGCAGGAAGGGATCGTTGCGGGCGTTCAGGACCAGGGTCGGCACGGTGATCTGGTGCAGCACGTGGCGCGCGCTGGCGCGGTGCCAGTAGTCGTCGGTGTCGCGGTAGCCGTGCAGCGGGGCGGTCACGACGTTATCGAAGGCGTAGAGGTCGCGTGCGGCGAGCAGGGCCTGGCGGTCGAACAGGCCGGGGAACTGCTCCAGCTTGGCCAGGCATTTCGGCTTCAGGGTTTGCAGGAACATGCGGGTATACAGCATGTTGAACCCGGACGATAAGGCTTCGCCGCCGCGTGCCAGGTCGAGCGGGGCGGAGATGGCGGCGGCGGCAGTCACAAAACCGGCGTTCACGCCGGTTTCACCTAACCAGCGCAGCAGCGCGTTGCCGCCGAGCGAGACGCCGGCGGCGTACAGCGGGCCCGGCGCGCGCTCGCGCAGGCGCGCCATGATCCAGTTCACTTCGGCGGCGTCGCCGGAGTGATAAAAGCGCGCCGTGCGGTTCGGCTCGCCCGAGCAGCCGCGGAAATGCGGCACCGCGCCGGACCAGCCGCGCGCCGCCAGCGCCGCCATCAGGCCGCGTGCGTAATGGCTGTTCGACGAGCCTTCCAGCCCGTGGAACAGCACCACCAGCGGCTTGCCGGGGTCACCGTCGACGAAGTCGACATCGACGAAATCGTCGCCCAGCAGCGGATCGTGCACGTTCCAGCGCTCGCGCCGATATGTGACCGCCGGCCTGGCGATCAGCGTGGCGGGATAGATCGTCTGCAGGTGGCCGCCGGGCAGCCACTTCGGGGCGCGGTAGGTCATGGCAGGGCGGCAGGATAGGCCTGCCGCAAACAGATCAGTGGTGTTTGAAGGCCACGCCCGGGGCCAGGCGGTAGTGGGTGCCGCAGTATGGGCACTTGGCCGTGCCTTCATGGTCGAAATCCAGGAAGACGCGCGGGTGCGATGACCACAGCGGCATGGCCGGGTTCGGGCAATGGGCCGGCAGATCCTTGGCTTCGAGTTCCACCACCGGCATCGTCTTTACGTTCATCGCAATTCTCCGTCGAGCTAAATTAGGCAAAGACAGGATTTTAACGGATTCACGCGGCGGTTCGGAATGATCGGTAGAATGGCGGATTGATCACGGCAGGGCTGCTCAAATTTCTTCATTTGGCCGCCGGACGCATCGCGGGCGACACCCGCCGATAGCGGTCTGGCGGATACGCACGTACCGCGTGGGGTCATCGATGCCGGGGGGGGGCAATGACGATTCCCACCCTGCAAAATCGCCGCCCGGCGTCTACTCATGCATTTGCGTTTCATGCTTCCTCATCTTCGTTCTTGTACCAAATTCTTCCTTTTGGCTTGTTGCAGGAAGGCCACATGAACGCGCCTGACACTGCATCAGCCACGCCCGCCGTCGTCGAACGCCACGATCCCGCCCTCTGGAAGGAAGGCTTCCGTACCGGTTTGCCGACGCTGTTCGGCATCGCCGCCTGGGGCATGGTGGTCGGCATCGCCATGGTCAAGACCGGGCTGACGGCACTCCAGGCGAGCGGTATGACCTTATTGGTCTACGCAGGTTCCGCCCAGCTGGCGGCGCTGCCGCTGATCGTGGCGCATGCGCCGATCTGGGTCATCTTCGCGACCGGCCTGGTGGTCAACCTGCGCTTCGTGATCTTCTCGGCCTTGCTTGGTCCCCATTTCTCGCACCTGCCCTGGACGCAGCGTCTGTTCTACGGCTATATCTCGGGCGACCTGACGGTGGCGATGTTCCTGCAGCGCTTCCCGACCGCGACGCCGACGCCGGGCAAGCTCTCTTACCTGCAGGGCCTGATGCTGCCGAACTGGTTCGCCTGGCAGGGCGGCTCGCTGATCGGCATCTTCCTCGGCAGTGCGATCCCGACGGCCTGGGGGCTCGGCTTTGCCGGCACGCTGGCGATCCTGTGCATCACCGTACCGCTGACGATCAACAAGGCGGCCCTGTGCGGGGTGCTGGTGGCGGGCGCGGTGGCGGTGGCGGCCTATGGCCTGCCCTACAAGCTTGGCCTGCTGCTCGCGGTCGTGGTGGGCATGCTGGCGGCGCTGGGCGCGGAAGCGCTCATCGAGAAAGACACTGAAAAACGAAAGGCAGGCCATGGCTGAATGGGAAATCTGGGCCGTCATCGTCGTGCTGGCGCTGACGACCGTGATCACGCGCAGCAGTTTCTGGATGATCGGGCACCGGGTGACGATCCCGCCGCGCATCCAGGGCATGCTGCGCTACGCGCCGGCCTGCGCGCTGGCGGCGATCATCGGGCCCGACCTGTTGCTCGATACCGGCGGCAAGGTCCACTTGGAACTGGGGGATCCGAAGCTGCTGGCCGGCATCGCGGCCCTCGGTTTTTACTTGTGGCGGAGAAACATGCTGCAGACCCTCGTGTTCGGGATGCTGGTCTTCACACTGTTGCGAATCACACACCTTTTTGCGCCCCTTGCCTAATGTAGAATAGCGTTTTTTCACTATTTCACTGTTGAGCCGACATGGATGCCGTTCTCAGTTTCACCCGCTTGCAAGACCTGATCGATCGCGACGCGCTGAAAGACAAGCGCGTCTTCATCCGTGCAGACCTGAACGTGCCGCAGGATGACAACGGCAATATCACCGAAGACACCCGTATCCGCGCCTCGGTCCCCGCGATCCAGGCTGCCGTCAAGGCGGGCGCCGCCGTCATGGTGACCTCGCACCTGGGCCGCCCGACCGAAGGCGAGTTCAAACCGGAAGACACGCTGGCGCCGGTCGCCGTGCGCCTGTCGGAACTGCTGGGCCAGCCGGTCGAGCTGAAGCAGGACTGGGTCGATGGCGTCGAGGTTGCGCCCGGCCAGGTCGTGCTGCTGGAAAACTGCCGCGTCAACACGGGCGATAAGAAGAACGCCGATGAACTGGCCCAGAAGATGGCCAAACTGTGCGACGTCTACGTGAACGACGCCTTCGGCACCGCCCACCGCGCCGAAGCCACCACCCACGGCATCGCCAAATTCGCGCCCGTCGTGTGCGCCGGCCCGCTGCTGGCCGCCGAACTCGACGCATTGGGTAAAGCCCTTGGGCAGCCGGCACGTCCGCTGCTGGCCATCGTGGCCGGCTCGAAGGTGTCGAGCAAGCTCTCGATCCTGCAGAGCCTGGCCGGGAAGGTGGACAACCTGGTCGTCGGCGGCGGCATCGCCAACACCTTCATGAAGGCCGTCGGCCTGAACATCGGCAAGTCGCTGGTCGAGAACGACCTGGTGGGTGAGGCCAAGGCCATCATCGACATGATGAGCGCGCGCGGCGCTTCGGTGCCGATTCCGGTCGACGTGGTTTGCGCGAAAGAGTTCAGCGCGACCGCTGCCGCCACCGTGAAAGACGTCGCCGATGTGGCGGACGACGACATGATCCTCGACATCGGTCCGAAGACGGCCGCCATGCTGGCCGAGCAGGTCACCAAGGCCGGCACCATCGTCTGGAACGGCCCGGTCGGCGTGTTCGAATTCGACCAGTTCGCCGAAGGCACCAAGACCCTGGCCCTGGCGATCGCGGCATCGAAAGGTTTTTCGATCGCCGGCGGCGGCGACACCCTGGCCGCGATTGCCAAGTACAACATCGGCGACCAGATCGGCTACATCTCCACCGGCGGCGGCGCCTTCCTCGAGTTCCTCGAAGGCAAGACCCTGCCGGCAGTCGAGATTCTGCTCCAGCGTAACGTCCAATAAGAAATGCCAGCGCAGCCCCAAGGCTGCGCTTCTCTTTTCAGAATCAAGGATTCCAACCATGCGCCCCCTGTACAACGCCACCAAGATCGTTGCCACCATCGGCCCTGCCTCGACCGACTTCGACATCCTCGTGAAAATGATCCGCGCCGGCGTTGATGTCGTGCGCCTGAATTTTTCGCATGGCCGCGCCCAGGACCACATCGACCGCGCCGCGCTGGTACGCCGCGCCGCCGCCGAATGCGGCACTGAAGTGGCGATCATGGCCGACATGCAGGGTCCGAAGATCCGCGTTGGCAAGTTTGAAGACGGCAAGATCTTCCTGAACAATGGCGACAAGTTCATCCTCGACGCCAAGTGGGGCGAAAACGGAGAACTGGGCAACCAGGAGCGTGTCGGCCTCGACTACAAGGCGCTGCCGCGCGACGTGAAGCCGGGCGACAAGCTGCTGCTCAACGACGGCCTGATCGTCCTCATCGTCGACAAGGTCGCCGGTCACGAGATCTGCACCACGGTCAAGGTCGGCGGCGAACTGTCGAACAACAAGGGCATCAACCGCATGGGTGGCGGCCTGACCGCGCCGGCGCTGACCGCGAAGGACATGGAAGACATCAAGACCGCGATGAGCTTCCAGGCGGATTACCTCGCCATTTCCTTCCCGAAGAGCGCCACCGACATGGAAATGGCGCGCCAGCTGGCGAATATCGCCGGCGAACCCTACGGCCACAAGCCGATGATGATCGCCAAGATCGAGCGCGCCGAAGCGATTCCTGTGCTGCAGGAAATCCT
>JBBWZO010000196.1:0-9776 GCA_039649125.1 Massilia sp.
GCCTGGAGGATCGCGGCGGGCATCTCGGCGATCGTTTCCACGAAAATCGGTTCGACCTTGCCGCCGACGCGCAGCGAACGGGCGAGAGAGCGTCCATCGGCTCCGACGATGGGCGTCTCTCCTGCTGCATACACCTCGGACAGCAGCAGCACGTCCGGTGCCGACAGCACCTTGACGAAATCTTCGAACAGGTCGCGCGTGCGGCTGTAGCGGTGCGGCTGGAAGGCCAGCACCAGGCGCCGGCCCGGATAGGCGGCACGGGCAGCGGCCAGGGTCACCTCGGTCTCGACCGGGTGGTGGCCGAAGTCGTCGACCAGGGTAAAACTGCCGCCGCCCTCGATCTCCACCTCGCCGTAGCGCGTGAAGCGGCGGCCGACGCCGCGAAATTCCAGCAGGCCTTGCGCGGTGGCGGCATCGTCGATGCCGATCTCGCGCGCGATCGCAATCGCCGAGCAGGCGTTCAGCACGTTGTGCATGCCCGGTTGATTGAGCACGAATCGGGTGTCGGCATAGCCGGCCTGGCGCACCGTGAAATGCATGTGCACGCCGTCGGCATAGGCGTCGAAGGCGCGCACTTGCGCGTCTTCCGAGAAGCCGTAGGTCGTCACCGGCTTCGTGACCTGCGGCAGGATCGAACGCACGTGGCGGTCGTCGATGCACAGCATCACGCGCCCGTAGAACGGCAGGCGGTGGGTGAAGTTTACGAACGCGGCCTTCAGTTTCTCGAAGTCGTGCTCGTAGGTTTCCATGTGGTCGGCGTCGATGTTGGTGATCACCTCGATCATCGGCGACAGGTTCAGGAAGGACGCGTCCGATTCGTCGGCCTCGGCCACGATGTAGTCGCCGGTACCGAGTTTCGCATTCGCGCCGGCGCTGTTCAGGCGCCCGCCGATCACGAAAGTCGGGTCCAGCCCGCCCTCAGCCAGCACCGAGGCCACCAGGCTGGTGGTGGTGGTCTTGCCATGGGTGCCGGCAATGGCGATGCCGCGCTTCAGGCGCATCAGCTCGCCGAGCATGATCGCGCGCGGCACCACGGGAATCTGGGCGGCGCGCGCGGCCATCACTTCGGGGTTCGCTTCGTTCACCGCGGTCGAGGTGACGACGGCGTCGGCGCCCGCGATGTGCTCGCCCGCGTGGCCGAGGTAGACGCGCGCGCCCAGGTCCTTCAGGCGGTTGCTGGCCGCATTGCTGGACAGGTCCGAGCCCGACACCTTGTAGCCGAGGTTGAGCAGCACCTCGGCGATGCCGCTCATGCCGCTGCCGCCGATGCCTACGAAGTGGATGTGCTTGATCTTGTGTTTCATTGTTTTTGTTCGCTTCTTGTTTATTTCCGGGCCAGTTGTTCGAGCACATTCGCGATCTGCTCGTTCGCGTCGCGCTTGCCCACGCCCTGCGCGGCCGTCGCCATCGCCAGGCAGTCGGCGCGGCTGGTCGATTGCAGCAGTTGGGCCACCCGCTGCGCCGACAGCTCGCCCTGCGGCAGGTGGATCGCCGCCCCTTGCCCGGCCATCCAGACCGCGTTGTCGCGCTGGTGGCTGGTGGTGCTGGCCACGAACGGCACCAGCACGCTGGCGACGCCGGCGGCAGTCAGTTCCGACACTGTGATCGCGCCGGCGCGGCAGATTACCAAATCCGCGTCGGCATAGGCGGACGCCATGTCGTCGATGAAGTCGACCACGTTCGCCGTCACGGCGGCCTGCGCATAGGCCGCACGCAAGGCGTCGATATTCTTCTTGCCCGACTGGTGGGTGACGATCGGGCGGATCGCCGGATCGATCAGCGCCAGGCCGGCCGGCACGCTGTCGTTGAGCACCTTGGCGCCCTGGCTGCCGCCGACCACCAGCACCCGCAGCGGGCCACTGCGGCCAGCGAAACGCTGGGCGGGTGCCGGCAGGTCGAGGATCGCCTGGCGCACCGGATTGCCGGTGACGATCGCCTTGCCCGCCGCATTGCCGAAGTCGGCCGGAAAGCCGAACAGCACGCGCGAGGCCAGCGGCGTGAGCGTCTTGTTCGACAGCAGCAGCGCGGCGTCGGCATTGACCAGGGCCAGCGGGATGCCGCGCGTGCGCGCCATCATCCCGCCCGGCACGGTGACGTAGCCGCCCATGCCCAGCACCACGTCGGGCTTCCTCTGGGCGAGGTAACGCAGGCAGGCGGCGAAGCTCGCGGCCATCTTGAGCGCGCCGGTGACGGTGTGCTTCAGCCCCTTGCCGCGCAGGCCGGCGAAATCGATGGAATCCATCGGGATGCCGTGCTTCGGCACGAACTCGCGCTCCATGCCGTGGGCGGTGCCCAGCCAGCTCACTTCCCAGCCGCGCTCGCGCATGGTCTGGGCGATCGCCACGCCCGGGAAAATGTGGCCGCCGGTGCCGGCGGCCATGATCATGAGTTTCTTCACAGGCGTCCTCCCCGCATCAGGACGCGGTTTTCGTAGTCGATGCGCAGCAGGATCGCCAGGCCGACACAGTTGATCAATACGCCCGAGCCGCCATAGCTCATCAGCGGCAGGGTCAGGCCTTTCGTCGGCAGCAGGCCCAGGTTCACGCCCATGTTGATGAAGGTCTGCACCCCGATCCAGATGCCGATGCCCTTCGCGGCCAGGCCGGCGAAGAACTGGTCGAGCGCGATGGCCTGGCGGCCGATGTCGAAGGCGCGTTTCACCAGCCAGTAGAACATCGTCAGCGTGATCAGCACGCCGATCAGGCCCAGCTCCTCGCCGATCACGGCCATGATGAAGTCGGTGTGCGCTTCCGGCAGGTAGTGCAGCTTCTCGACGCTGTTGCCCAGGCCCACGCCGGCGATCTCGCCGCGGCCGAAGGCGATCAGCGAGTGCGTCAGCTGGTAGGCCTTGTCCAGCGCATTGTCTTCCTGCCACGGGTCGAGGTAGGCGAACATGCGCGCGCGACGGAACGGCGACAGTGCGATGATCGCGGAAAACACGACGACCAGGATGGCGCCGATCCCGCCGAACCAGATCATGTTGAAGCCGCCCAGGAACAGGATGCCCATGGCGATGCAGACGATCACGCCGAAGGCGCCGAGGTCGGGCTCGAGCAGGAGCAGCATGCCGACCACGCCCACCGCAAAGGCCATCGGCATGAAGCCCTTGGTCAGCTTGTGCATGTACTGCTGCTTGCGCACGGTGAAGTCGGCCGCATACAGCACGACCACGATCTTCATCATTTCCGACGGCTGCAGGTTGAACACTTTCAGGGACAGCCAGCGCCGCGCACCGTTGACGGACACGCCGATGCCGGGAACCAGCACCAGTACCAGCAGCACCAGGGTGCCGACGAACATCACCGGCGCCAGCTTCTGCCAGACGGCGACCGGAATGCGGAAGGCGAACCACGAGGCCACGATCGCGACCGCGATGAAGGCTGCCTGGCGGTACAGGAAGTATTCGTGGCGTCCTTCCAGGTACGAAAACTTGGGCGAATCGGGCAGCGCGATCGAGGCCGAGTACACCATTACCATCCCGAACAGCATCAGGATCAGCGTGATCCAGACCAGCGGCTGGTCGTAGTCCATCATCTTCGAGGGACGCGCGCGCTCGTCGATCGCCGCGTCGCTGCTCGAACCGGAAAACTTGAAGGGAATCTGGAAGGCCATCAGATCTCCATTCCCTTGTCGAGCGCGATCTCGCGCACGGTATCGACGAACACCTGCGCGCGGTGCGCGTAGTTGGTGAACATGTCGAGGCTGGCGCAGGCCGGCGACAGCAGCACGCAGTCGCCGCTGCGCGCCAGGCCGGCGGCGCGGCGCACCGCCTGCGGCAGGTCATCCATGTCGAAGCACGGCACGCCGGACGGTTCGATGGCGGCGCGCACCGCCGGGGCGTCTTTCCCGATCAGCAGCACGGCGCGCACATAGTGCGAGCAGGGCTCGGCCAGCGGCGCGAAATCCTGGCCCTTGCCGTCGCCGCCGGCGATCAGGACGATCTGCTGGTTGTCGCCGACAAAGGCTTTGCCCAGGCCGAGCAAGGCGGCGACCGTGGCGCCGACGTTGGTGCCCTTGCTGTCGTCGTAGTAGTCGACGTCGTCGATGGTGGCCACCAGTTCCACGCGGTGCGGCTCGCCCGCGTACTCGCGCAGGCCGTGCAGCAGCGGCGCCAGCGGCAGGCCGGCGGCGCGGCACAGGGCCAGCGCGGCCAGCGCATTGGAGGCATTGTGCAGGCCGCGGATTTTCAGGGCGTCGGCCGGCATCAGGCGGTTGACCGTGATCTCGACCGGCGGCGCGACTTCCCCTTTTTTGAGTTTTTTCTCGCTCGCTTCGCCTGCGACGGCATGCGCCAGCCACAGCACGCCGCGATCGTTGACCAGGCCCATGGCGCCTGGTGCGTCCGGTTCGCTCGTGCCGAAGGTCACGCTCTGCGCATCCGCTGAGGCCATGCGCATCACGATCGCATCCTCGCGGTTCAGCACGCGCACCGTATCGGCACCGAAGATGCGCGCCTTGTCCGCCGCATAGGCGGCCATGTCGCCGTGCCAGTCGAGGTGGTCCTGGGTGATGTTCAGGACGGTGGCCGCATCCGGATTCAGGCTGAAGGTCGTGTGCAGCTGGAAGCTGGACAGTTCCAGCACCCAGGCCTGCGGCAGCTTGTCCTCAAGCAGGGCCTCGCGCAGCACGTCGAGCGCCGCCGGGCTGATGTTGCCGGCCACGCGGGTCTCGAAACCGGCGCGGCGGCACAGCAGGCCGGTGAGGCTGGTGACCGTGGTCTTGCCGTTGGTGCCGGTAATCGCGATGACTTTCGGCGCGTAGCCGCGCTCCGCCTTCAGTGCGGCCAGCGCCTGCGCGAACAGCTCGATCTCGCCCCAGACGGGGACGTTCGCCGCCTGCGCAGCCGGGGTGATGGCGGCCAGTTCCTTGTTCGGGGCCAGGCCCGGGCTTACCGCCACGATGTCGACGCCCTCGACCAGGGATGCCGCGAACTCGCCGCCGACGAATTCGGCACTTGGTGCGGCCTCGCGCAGCGCGGGCAGGCGCTGCGGTTCTGCGCGCGTATCGGCCACGCGCACGCGTGCGCCGCAACGGGCGAGCCATTGTGCCATCGCGAGCCCGGATTCACCGAGCCCCAGTACCAGTGCGAGTTTGCCTTCGTAGTTCATCGATCAACGCAGTTTGAGAGTGGACAGGCCAACGAGGACCAGCACCATCGTCACGATCCAGAAGCGGACCACGACCTTGGTCTCCTTCCAGCCCTTTTGTTCAAAATGGTGGTGCAGCGGCGCCATCAGGAACACACGGCGCCCGGTGCCATAACGCTTCTTGGTGTACTTGAACCAGGACACCTGGATGATCACGGACAGGGTTTCGGCGACGAACACGCCGCCCATGATGAACAGGACGATTTCCTGGCGCACGATGACGGCAATCGTCCCGAGCGCGCCGCCCAGCGCCAGCGCGCCGACGTCGCCCATGAACATCTGCGCCGGGTGCGCGTTGTACCAGAGGAAGGCCAGGCCCGCGCCCGCCATCGCGCCGCAGAAGATCAGCAGTTCGCCGGCGCCCGGGATGTGCGGGATGAACAGGTATTTCGCATAGGTCGCGCTGCCGGTCAGGTAGGCGAACAGGCCGAGGGCGCCGCCCACCATGACGGTCGGCATGATCGCCAGGCCGTCCAGGCCGTCGGTGAAGTTGACGGCGTTCGAGGAGCCGACGATGACGCAATAGGTCAGCGCGATGAAGCCCCACACGCCCAGCGGATAGCTGATGGTCTTGAAGAACGGGACGATCAGGTCGGCCTTTGGCGGCAGGTCGAGCGAGAAGCCGGACTGCACCCAGGCCCAGAACAGCTGGCCCACTTCCCACGGGGTCGGGGCCGAGACCGAGAACGCCAGGTACAGCGAGGCGGCGATGCCGATCAGCGACATCCAGAAGTATTTTTCGCCCGAACGCATGCCTTCCGGGTCCTGGTACACCACCTTGCGGTAGTCGTCGACCCAGCCCACCGCGCCGAAGCCGAGGGTCACCACCAGCACCGGCCAGATCAGGCGGTTCGACAGGTCGCACCAGAGCAGGGTCGAGATGGCGATCGAAATCAGGATCAGCACGCCGCCCATGGTCGGGGTGCCGTGTTTTTTCAGGTGGGTCTGCGGACCCTGCGTGCGTACTGCCTGCCCTACTTTCATTTCCGTCAGCTTGCGGATGACGGCCGGGCCGGTAAACAGGCCGAGCGCGATGGCGGTAATCGTGGCGCCGACCGCGCGGAAGGTAATAAAGTTAAACAGGCGCATTGGACCGATATAGTCCTGCAGGTATTGTGCAAGCCAGAGAAGCATAGTTAGTGGGCGTCCTTGCCAGTGTTTGTGGAACCAATCAGGTGATGAACCACGCGCTCCATCTTCATGAAGCGCGAGCCCTTCACCAACACAGTTGCATCAGAATTGCCGCCCAGTTGCTCGTCCAGTGCTGCCAATAATGCGTCAAACTGCTCAAAATAGTGTGCGCCCGTCGTCGCCAGGTGGCGCGACAGCTCGCCCGTCGCCAGCACCGTCTCGATGCCGCGTTCCTGCGCATATGCACCGATTTCTTCGGTGAACTCGCGGCCCTGCGTGCCGACCTCGCCCATGTCGCCGATGACCAGGAAGCGCGGCGCCGGGCAGGCTGCCAGCACGTCGATCGCCGCGCGCATCGAATCCGGATTGGCGTTATAGGTGTCGTCGATGACCAGCGCGCCGTTGGCGGCCTGCTTGCGCTGCAGGCGCCCGCTGACAGGTGCAAAGCCCTCGAGGCCGCGCACGATCGTGTCCTGGTCTATGCCGGCCGCCAGGGCGCAGGCGATCGCCGCCAGCGCATTGCGCACGTTGTGTTCGCCGGCAGCGGCCAGTTTCACCTCGAACGTGCCGTCCGGGGTGGTGACTTTCAAATTGTTACCGAATCCCGTGCCCTCGTAGGTGGCGCGCACGTCGCAGGCCCCGGTCAGGCCGAAAGTCAGGCTGCGGCAATGCGCCGCCAGGCCCTGCCACAGGCCCGTATAAGTGTCGTCGCCCGGGTAGACGGCCACGCCATCAAGCGGCAGTGCGGCGAACACCGAGCCGTTTTCCTGCGCCACCGCTTCCACCGTGTGCATGAATTCCTGGTGCTCGCGCTGGGCGTTGTTCACCAGGGCCACGGTCGGCTGCGCGATCGCGGCCAGGCGCGCGATCTCGCCCGGGTGGTTCATGCCCAGTTCGACCACGGCGGCGCGGTGCCCCGCTTCCAGGCGCATCAGGGTCAGCGGCACGCCGATCTCGTTGTTCAGGTTGCCCTGGGTGGCCAGGCGCTGCCCTTCGCCGACCGCCGCGGCCAGGATCGCCGCGATCATTTCCTTGACCGTGGTCTTGCCGTTGCTGCCGGTGACGCCGATCAGGGGGATGGCGTACTGGCGGCGCCAGTGGTTGGCGATGCGGCCCAGTGCCACCAGGGTATCCGGCACGACCAGGGCCGGCAGGGTCCAGCCTTCCGGCAGGCGCTCCGCCACCACGGCGGCGGCGCCATTGGCGGCCACCTGCGGCAGGAAGTCGTGGGCATCGAAAGTTTCGCCGCGCAATGCGACGAACAGCGCGCCGGCTTTCGCCGTACGGCTGTCGGTCGAAACACTGTCGAACACGGCATCAGCGGTCACGCTGCTGCCTTCGACAGATGCTGTCAATTGTGCGAGCGAACCGCGCATCAATGAGTCCTCATCATGGTGAGCCGCGCGCTCAAGGCCAGCGCGGCGTGGTCGGCGTCGGAAAACGGCATTTTCCGGCCCTTGATTTCCTGGTATGGCTCGTGGCCCTTGCCGGCCAGCAGGATCACGTCCAGCTTGCCGGCCTGCTTGACGGCCGTGAGGATCGCGGTGGCGCGGTCCTCGATGGTTTGGGTGCGCGAGCTCGGGTGCGACGGATTCATCCCCGCCACGATCTGGGCGATGATCGCGCCCGGCTCTTCGCTGCGCGGGTTGTCGCTGGTGACGAGCGCGACGTCGGCCATTTGCGCGATCGCGCCCATCTGCGGCCGTTTGCCCGGATCGCGGTCGCCGCCGCAGCCGAACACGCACCACAGCTGGCCGCCGCGCTCGTTTGCCACCTGGCGCAGCGCCACCAGCGTCTTTTCCAGCGCGTCCGGCGTATGGGCGTAGTCGATCACGACCATCGGCGCGTCCTGGCCGCCGATCTGCTGCATGCGGCCCGGCGCCGGCACCAGCGCTTCGATGGCGGCGACGGCGTTTTTGAGTTCCACGCCCTTCGCCAGCAGCGCGCCCAGCACGGCCAGCGCATTGCTGATGTTGAAGTGGCCGACCAGTTGCGTCCTGACCAGCATGCTGGCGCCCTGCGCCTCGAGCTGGAACTCGGCGCCGGCCGGACGGTTGCGCTTGTGCGAGGCGCGCAGGACGGCCACGCCTTCGGGCGCCGCCTGTGCCGCTTCGCCCTTGAGCGTATAGCCGGTGATGGCCAGGTCCGGGCGAGTCGTGCGCAGGTGCGCCACCAGGCGCTGGCCGGCCGGATCGTCGAGGTTGATCACGGCATGCTGCAGCTCCGGCCACTCGAACAGCTTGACCTTGGCCGCTTCGTAACTGGCCATGTCGCCGTGGAAGTCGAGGTGGTCGCGCGTCAGGTTGGTGAAGATGGCGACGTCGAAGTGCATGCCGGCCGTCCTGCCCTGCACCAGGCCGATCGAGGACACCTCGATCGCCAGCGAGCGGGCGCCGGCTTCGCGCACGGTAGCCAGGCGGCTGGCCAGCAGCACGGCGTCGGGCGTGGTGTAGCCGGTCTCGATGAACTGCGGCTCGGCGGCGCCCTTGTACATGCCCACGCCCAGCGTGCCGATCACGGCGGCCGTCTCGCCCAGGCTGGCCAGCGCCTGTCCGATCCACACGGAGCAGGAGGTCTTGCCGTTGGTGCCGGTGACGCCGACGGTGAACATGTCGGCGTCGGGCCGGCCGAGGACGGCGTGGGCGATCGGGCCGGCCTGGGGTTTCAGGTCGGGCACGGCCAGGTGCGGAACGTTCACGCTCTCGTCCCAGGCGAAACCGGTGTCGTCATAGACGACCGCCGCCGCGCCGGCCGCGACAGCGGCGGGAATGAAACGGCGGCCGTCGAGCGCGTCGCCCGGATAGGCGAAGAAGATGTCGCCGGGTTTCACCTGGCGGGAGTCAGAAACGAGTTTGCCGCCCGGTGCGGCGGCAACGATCCACTGACAGATCTGGTGCAGGCTGTTCGCCATCACAGGCTCTCCTCGAGTGGTTCTTCAGGAATGATGATGTCGGTGACCGACGAATCCGGCGGTATGTTGTCGGCCCGTAGCGCGCTGGCGGCCAGGTCGGCGAAGGTCGGCGCCGCAACGCCGCCGCCGGTGTGCACCGCCCCCTTCGGGTCGTCGACCATCACGGCAATCACGAAGCGCGGGCGCGACATCGGCGCGATGCCGACAAACGAGCCGACATAGCTGGTATGCGAGTAGCGTCCGTCGACGATCTTCTGCGCGGTACCGGTCTTGCCGCCGACGCGGTAGCCGGCGACCTGGGCGCGCGAGGCCGTGCCTTCCGGGCTGACCACGGATTCGAGCATGGTGCGCACCTCGGCCGCGGTCTTCGGCGAGATGATCTGCTGGCCGGCCGGCTCCTCGTTCACCTTCACGAACGAGAGCGGAATCATGTCGCCGTTGCGGGCGAAGATCATGTACGAGCGCGCCATCTGCAGCAACGACACCGACAGGCCGTGGCCGAAGGCCATGTTCGCGTATTCGACCGGACGCCAGGATTTCCACGGACGCACGCGGCCCGCGGCCGGACCCGGGAAGCCGAAGCGCGG
>JBBWZO010000206.1:0-24479 GCA_039649125.1 Massilia sp.
GGTGCGCTAAAGTCGAGGTTCAGGACCTTGCCGTTGTGCTTCAGGGAAGGCACCGGCTTGCCGCCGATGACGACCGGCGCCGACGGATCGCTCTCGAAAGCGCCGCTGAAGTTGCCGCCGAAGATGCGCCCGAAGCTGACGGCTTCGCTCGAGACCGTCCGGTTGAACACTTCGACGGTGTTGGCGACGCCGTGCAGCTCGTTTTCCAGGTTCCGGGTGGCGCGCTCTTCCAGCAACGACGCGGTCGTGACGGTGATCGTCAGGATCAGCGCGGCAATGATGATGCCAACCAGTGCGAAGCTGAACGCGCTGATCTTGGTGCCGACGTTCCAGTTGGCAGGGTGATATTTATTGTTCATGAAGGACGATTGCGGTTGCAGAATTGCGGATCATACCTGCGAATTGCCGCCAATCAATAAATCACGCAGTGCGCGGACGCAATTTTTATTGCGTTGCAACACCTTAGCCAACAGTCAGTGGGCTAAATGAACGTTGTGGAACTGCAGCGCCGCCAGGTTGGCGTAGATGCCGCCCATTGCCACCAGCGAGGCGTGGGTGCCCGTTTCGACGACGCGGCCGTCCTCCATGACCAGGATGCGGTCGGCCCGCTGCACGGTTGCCAGGCGATGCGCGATGATGACGGTGGTGCGGCCGACCATCGCCGCTTCCAGCGCGCCCTGCACCAGGCGCTCCGATTCCGCGTCCAGCGCGCTGGTCGCTTCGTCGAGCAGCAGCAGCGGCGGGTTTTTCAGCAAGGCGCGCGCAATGGCGATGCGCTGGCGCTGGCCCCCCGACAGGCGCACGCCGCGCTCGCCGAGGAAGGAGCGGTAGCCCTGCGGCAGGCGTTCGATGAATTCGTGGGCCGCGGCCAGCTTGGCGCAGGCGATGACTTCTTCGTCGCTTGCCTCGGGCCGGCCGTAGCGGATGTTTTCCATCGCGTCGTTTGAAAAGATGACCGTGTCCTGCGGGACGATGCCGATCGCGCCGCGCAGCGTATGCAGGTCGAGGTCGCGGATGTCGACGCCATCGAGGGTGATGGAACCGGACTGCGGATCGTAGTAGCGCAGCAGCAGCTGGAACAGCGTGGTCTTGCCGGCGCCGGACGGGCCGACCACGGCCACCGTTTCGCCGGGACGGATCGACAGCGACACGTGGGACAGGGCGGCGCTGTCCTGGCGCGACGGGTAGGCGAAGGTCAGGTCGTGCAGGGCCAGCGCCGCGCCATTCGACGAACGGCTCGGCAAGGCGCGCGGATGCGCCGGGCTGCGGATGTCCGAGCGCGCGCCCAGCAGTTCGAGCAGGCGCTCGGTGGCGCCGGCGGCGCGCTGCGCTTCGCCCATGACTTCGGCCAGCGCGCCGATCGAGCCGGCCACGATCGCCGCGTACAGGATGAACTGGCCGAGGTCGCCCCCGGTCATCGTCCCTTCCAGCACGGCATGCGCGCCGAGCCAGAGCACGAACACGATGGCGCCGAACACCAGCACGATGGCGAGCATGGTGAGCAGGGAGCGGGCGCGGATGCGCTGCATGGCCGCGCCAAAGGCGCTTTCGACGCTGGCGCCGAAGCGCTCGGCCTCGATCTTCTCGTGGGTGTAGGCCTGCACGGTCGGCATCGCGTTCAGGATCTCGCCGGCCATGGCCGAGGCGTCGGCGATACGGTCCTGCGAATCGCGCGAGAACTTGCGCACGCGCCGCCCGAACAGCACGATCGGCACGATGACAAGCACCAGCAAGGCGAGGATGATGGCGGTCAGCTTGGCGCTGGTCACGAACAGCATCACCAGGCCGCCGAGGAAGAGCAGGGTGTTGCGCAGCGCGAGCGAGATGCTGGTACCGACCACGGTTTGAATGAGCGTGGTGTCGGTGGTCAGGCGCGACAGCACCTCGCCGGTCTGGGTGGTCTCGAAGAATTCCGGGCTCTGGTGGACGACGTGGCGGTACACGGCGCTGCGGATGTCGGCGGTGACGCGCTCGCCCAGCCAGGACACCATGTAGAAGCGCGCCGCCGTGGCCACGCCCAGCACCGCGGCCACGCCGAACAGGGCGAGGAAGGCGCTGTCGATGTGGCGTACGCTGTGGTCGCCGGCCGCGCCGCCGAAGCCCAGGTCGATCATCTGCTTGAAGGCGGCGGGAATGGCCAGCGTGGAACCGGCCGCGAACAGGAGGGCGATGCCGGCCAGCACGAACTGGCGGCGGTAGGGACGCAGGAAGGGCAGCAAGCCCTTGAACGCCGCAAGGCTGCCTTTGGCGGGGAGCGTGGAATCTTTGCTGCTGGGGGAACGCTTGGTCATCGTGTCGCTTGTTGTTGTTCTGTCTGTCTCGTCATTCATAGTTTCATCGGCCGCACGTAACCCGTCATCTCGAGATAACCGCGCCCGGCCGGCACGCCATCGCGCCCGACCGTCACCGCGCCCTCCCAGTAGACGGCGCCGGTCGAGCGGCGCGAGTCGAGCTCCTGGTCGGGGTGCAGCGGCGCGATCTGCCAGCGCGTGGCGCCGGTGGCGATCGTGGTGGCGACCGGGTACTCGGCATTCGTGCGCGGCGAGCGCCAGCGCGCCTGCGGGGTGAACGTGACGGCGTCGGGCGCATAGCGGGTCACTTTGCCGTCGCGGCTGCGCACGGTCGCGTGCGCCCATAGTTTACCACCGTCCTTGGCCCGTATCTGGAAAGCCATCAGCGCCGATCCGTCGTCGAGGTTGGCGCCGACCCAGTCCCAGCCGCTGGCCTCGGGCTGCAACGCTTCGCTCGACCATTCGTGGTCGAGCCAGGCGCTGCCGGTAACGGCGCCCACAAGCCCGCTGCGTCCGGCGCTTCCGCTGACCTTCAGGTGCGGCTCGCTGTAGTAGTAGCTGGCGTGCTGCGGTGCCGGGCCCTTGCGCGAATAGCCGCCTTCGCCCTGCACCAGCGGCGGCTGGGTGGGCGTGAGCGTCAGTTCCAGGGTCAGCTCGCCCGATTTCACGCTCACGCGGTAGTTGCCGTCCGTGTCTCGCGTCATGCGCCAGTTGTCGAGCTTGAGGTCGGTGTTGCCGGGCTTGGCCCAGGCCAGGCCGAAACCTTCGCGCGCGCTGCGCTCGGCGTGTACCAGGCGTTTCAGTTCCGGGTCCGAGATCGCGGCGTGGCCGATCACCAGCTGGTGCGGCGCGAAGGCGCTCGGGTTGGCCGTGTCGTGCTCGGTGCGGCTGCGGAAGAAGGTCACCTGGAAGCCGAGCGGCTTGCCGGCGGCCGTGTTCAGCCAGCCGGTGACGTACCACCACTCGGTGCGAAAGTCCGGATGGGCGCCGAAATCGGCCGGGAAGCTCATCGTGCGGCCGGGAGTGACCGGCGGGAAGCTCGGCGGCGCCGCAAAGGAGGCATTCACGAACAACAGCAGCAATGGTGCCGACAGCGGTGCCAACAGCGGCGCCAACAGCGCGAACATGCGGGCAATTCTGCGGGTAAATGCGCGCATTACCAGTCCTCCCTGACGGCGCGCACCGGGCCGCCGGACAATGCGAAGCGTCCCGACACCAGGGCGGTGGCGACCGAAGCGCCGACCAGCACGGCGGCCACGGTGCCCAACAGGGGCCAGGGCAGGTGCAGCCCCATGGTCCAGTGGAAGGACTGCGGGTTGACGACGAATACCAGGATCAGGCTGATGACCAGCCCGAGCGCGAAGCCGCAGGCCACGCCCAGCGTGGTCAGCAGGCCGCCCTCGACGGCGAGGATGCCCAGTACCTGGCGCCGCGTGAGGCCGACGTGGCGCAGCATCCCGAACTCTTTGGCGCGCGCCAGCGTCTGGGCCGAGAAGGTCGCGGCCACGCCGGACAGGCCGATGACGATCGCGATCGCCTCCAGCAGGTAAGTAACGGCGAAGCTGCGGTCGAAAATTTGCAGGCTGGCCGCGCGGATCTCGCCGGGGCGCGCCAGCTGCAGGGCCGCGCCGAAGGGCAGGCGGCGCAGCGCTCCTTCGATCTCGTCGACCGGCCTGTCGCCGGCGTAGATCGCCGCGTCCGTAACCTCCTGCGAGCCGGTCAGCGCGCGGTAGTCGGCCAGGCGCACCACCACCGAACCGGACTGGTTGGCGTAGTCGCGCCACACCCCGGCAACGAAAAACGGCGCCGGGCGCCCGCCCAGCGGCAGTGTGATCGTCGCGCCGACGCGCGCGCCGTACAGGTCGAGCATGGCTTCCGAGACCCAGGCCGGGCGGGCGCCCGGGGGCACCGGGCGCGACTCGCCGACCAGGAACAGCAGGCGCCCCGGGTCGGCGGCGTCGATGTCGCGCGCGATCAGGACGACATCGGGTCGGCTTGCCACCAGAGAAATCGGCCGCGTGCGCAGGAACTGTACGGCGCTGCCTTCCACTGCGCCGCCGGCCGCGCGCAGGATCGCCTCCTGTTCCGGCTTGCCGAAGAATCCCGAGCTGCCGCCGGCGGCGCTGCGCACGTATAAATCGGCCGGCAGGATATGGCGCATCCAGTCGTCCACCGAGATGCGGAAACTCGCCACCATGATGCCCATCGCGACCATCAGGCTGAAGCTGGCCAGCACGCCGCCGAGGGCGATCGAGGCCTGGCCCGGTGCATTCGCCAGGCGCCCAAGGGTGAGCGCCAGCACCGGCGGCGCCTTCGGGTGGCGCAGCAGCGGGCGGTTCAGCAGGCGGAAAGTGCTGGATGCCAGGCGCGGCATCAGCCCGATGCCGCCGATCAACAGCAGGGCGATCGCGAAATAGCCGAACAGCGGCAGCTCGAACACCGGCGGCGCGAAGGAGAATACGGCGGCCAGCGCCAGGCAGGCCAGCGAGGGCCAGATGCGCGCCAGGCGCGCCAGCGCCGCTTCGTCGTTGCCGGACTTCAGGGCGACGGCCGGGCGGGCGCGCGCCGCCTCCAGCGCCGGCGCCAGGCAGCCGAGCAGGGCCACGGCCAGGCCGAGGGCAAAGAAGACGGCGGCTGCGACCGGCGCGAACACGGCCTGCGGCTTGACGCCGGGGAAGTAGCCGGCGCCGAGGTCTCCGCCAAAGAAGCGCAGGGCGAGTACCGCCAGCAGGTAGCCACCCGTAACCCCCAGCAGCGAACCGATCACGCCCAGGCTCGCGCCTTCGACCAGCACCTGGCGCAGCAGCTGGCGGCGCTCGACGCCGAGCACGCGCAGCAGGGCGAACTGGCTGCGCCGGCGCATCACCGACAGCGCCTGGGTCGAGAACACGAGGAAGGCGCCGGTGAACAGGGCCACCAGCGCCAGCACGGTGAGGTTCACGCGGTAGGCGCGGCTCAGGTTCTGGTTGCGGCTTTCCTGCTCGCTGTCGTTCGGCTGCTGGATGCGGAAGCGCCCCGGATAATCGCGTTCCAGGCTGCGCGTGAGGCGCTCCTCGAACTGCGCCCGGTTGACGCCGTCCTGCAGCTTGAGGTCGACGCGCGAGAGCCTGCCGAGTTGCCCGAAACGCCACTGCAGCGCGCCGATGTCCATCACGCCGAAACGCTGGCCGGGGCGCGCTCGTTGTACCGGGCCGGCCAGGCGCAGGGAAAAATCCGTGGTGCCGGCGCGCACCACGAGGGGCGCGCCATCCTTGAGATTCAGCCAGCCTTGCGCGGCCGGCGACAGGAACACGGTCGTGTCGCCCAGCACGTCGGTGGCGCGCCCCTCCGCCGGCACTCCCAGCAGGTCGGGCGCGATGTAGCCGGCCCGCAGCGGGTCGATGCCCACCAGGCGCAGCGCGCCCCGCGCGGACGGCACGGCAGCCTGCAGCTCGAGCACCGGCGAGGCCATCGCCACGCCCTCGTATTGGGCGAGTACCGGGTAGATCGCCTCGTCGAAGGTCGCCTCGCGTCCCAGCACCTGGACGTCGGCCTGGCCGGACAGGCTCTTGATCGCGCTCGAAAATTCGTTGAGGGCGGCGGCATTGATCAGGTGGATGGCAAAGCCCATCGCCACGCCGACCGCGATCGCCGCCACGGCCAGCAGGGCGCGCACCGGGTGGGCCCGCCATTCGCCCAGCAGCAGCCAGCGCGACAGGAGGTTCAGGCCGGACATTCCACCGCCAGCACCTCCGCCTGCCGTTGCGCCTTCAGGCGCGCCGCGTTCTTCGCCTCGCGGCCCGCGCGCTGCAGGTCTTCGTCCGCCCAGCGGCTTTTCAGGCGCAGGCGTTCGCATTTCTGGCGCAGCGTGGCCGCGCTACGGGCCGTACGCGCGCGCTCGCGCTCGTTCAGCACGGCCTGGGCATTGCGCCGCTTTTCCAGTTGCGCCAGGCGCGCCTTGTCGCGCGCGAGCCGGGCCGTGGCCACCGCTGCGTCCGTCGGCGTTGCCGGGACCGCCAGGGTCGTGGTCGCACCGCGCGCGCAGGGATGCTCGCCATAGCTGACCTTGCCGTCCGTCACGCACTTGTAGACGGTTCCCGCTTGCGGCTGCGCCGCCACGCCGCCCGCCAGCAGGAATGCCGCGATCACCATGATGCGTCCCATCGTTTCGTCTCCCCGTTCACAAAATTTTCCCGGGGTTCATGATGCCGAGCGGGTCGAGCGCGGTTTTGATGGCACGCATCATGTTCAGCTCGACAGGATCCTTGTAGCGCTTCAGGTCGTCGACCTTGAGCGCGCCGATGCCGTGCTCGGCCGAGATCGAACCGTCGAAGGCGGCCACGCTGTCGTGCACGAGGCGGTTGACCGCCGCCTGGTTGGCCAGGAAGGCTTCGTGGGCGACGCCCGTGGCCGGGGCGACGTTGTAGTGCAGGTTGCCGTCGCCGAGGTGGCCGAAGCAGACCACCTGGCAGCCGGGGAAGGCCGCCGCCAGTTGCGCATCGGTGGCGGCAATGAAGTCGGCGATGCGCGAGATCGGCAGCGAGACGTCGTGCTTGATGTTCTTGCCGGCGCTGGCCTGGGCCAGCGGAATGTGCTCGCGCAGCTGCCACAGGCCGCCGGACTGGGCCGCCGACATCGCGACCACGGCGTCGTCCGCCAGGCCGCTTTCCAGCGCCGCCTCGATGCCGCTTTCCAGCAGCCGGACCGCGTGCTGTTCCGACTCGCTGCTCGACACTTCCAGCAGCGCGTACTGCGCGTGCGGGCGGGCGAACGGGCGCGGCAGGTGCGGGAAGTGTTCGCCGACGAGGCGCAGGCAGAAGTCCGACATCAGCTCGTAGGCGGTGAGGCTGGAGCCGCAGACGTCCTGCATCAGCGACAGCAGGGACAGCGCGCGCTCGGGCGAGTCCATCGCCACCAGGGCGGTGGTGGCCGCCTTCGGCTGGGGATGGAGTTTCAGCACGGCGGCGGTGATGATGCCCAGCGTTCCTTCGGCTCCGATGAACAGGTCGCGCAACGCATAGCCGGTGTTGTCCTTGCGCAGGCCGCGCAGGCCGTCCCAGACTTCAGCCTGGGCGGTGACGACTTCCAGCCCCAGGCACAGGTCGCGGGTATTGCCATAACGGAGGACGGCGGTGCCGCCGGCGTTGGTCGACAGGTTGCCGCCGATGGTGCAGCTGCCCTCGGCCGCCAGCGACAGCGGGAACAGCAGGCCGGCCTCGCTTGCCGCGTCCTGGATCTGCTGCAGGATGGCGCCCGCCTGCACCAGCATCGTGCGGTTGGTGGCATCGATCTCGAGGATGCGGTTCATGCGCCGCAGCGACAGCACCACGGCCGCCCCGCTGGCGTCGGGCACGCTGCCGAGCACCAGGCCGGTACGCCCGCCCTGCGGCACGATCGGCACCCGTGCCTGCGCGCAGGCGGCGACCAGCTGCGCCACCTGGGCGGTGTCGGCCGGCAGCAGCACGGCGCGCGCGCGCCCGGTGAAGCGGCCGCGCCAGTCGGTGAGGTAGGGCGCCATTGCCGGCTCGTCCGCCAGCACCCAGGGCGTACCGATGATGTCCTGGCAACGCCCGACGAATTCGTCAGTCATGCGTCCTCAGCCATGCGGCACTTTCACCTTGTCGAGCAGTTCCTTGGCCAGTTTTTGCGCGGCCTTCTTGTAGGGCCGCAGGTAGAGCAGGGCGCAGGCGAAATACACGCACACCAGCACCACTTCGCCCAGGGCCATGAAGCGCGACACCTCGGTGGCGTCGCTCCAGGCACGTACCGCGCCTTCGGCGAAGTAGATGAGGATGACCATCGACGACCATTGCAGCGTGTACAGGTCGCGCTTGATGACGCCGCGCAGCGGCACCAGTAGCGGCAGGGCCTTCAGTGCCAGCAGCGAGCCGCCCGGGTGCAGCGGGGCGACCCACATTTCCCAGGCCACCAGCCAGCCGATCAGCCAGATCAGGCTGGTGATGGCACCGGCGAGAAAGAGCTTTGGGGTTTCCATCAGCGTGGTCCGTGCAGAGGTGATTGCAACTTGGCGGCAGCCTCGGCCAGGCGGCGCCCGAGCGCGATCGCCAGGCGTTTTTCGTCTTCCGTGACCTGCTTGTCGCCGTCGATCCCGGCCCAGTGGGTGGCGCCGTAGGGGCTGCCGCCACTGGCCGTGTTCATCAGTTCCGGATGGGTGTAGGGCAAGCCCATCACCAGCATGCCGTGGTGCAGCAGCGGAATCATCATCGACAGCAGGGTCGCTTCCTGGCCGCCGTGCAGGCTGCCGGTGGAGGCGAACACGACCGCGGGTTTGCCGGACAGGGTGCCGGACAGCCATTCCGCCGCGGTGCCGTCAAGGAAGTATTTCAAGGCTGCTGCCATGTTGCCGAAGCGGGTGGGCGAGCCCAGCGCCAGCCCCGCACATTCGGCCAGGTCCTGCAGTTCGACATAGGGCGCGCCGCCATCGGGAATCGCCGGCGCGGTGGCCTCGGTCACGGTCGATACTGCCGGCACGGTGCGCAAGCGGGCCTCGGCGCCTGGCACGCTTTCGATGCCCTGCGCGATCAGCTCGGCCAGCTTGCGGGTGGCGCCATGGCGCGAGTAATACAAAACGAGAATAGTCACGGAGGTCGGGTTCATCGTTGGTATTATAGGGTGCTTTGCTCGAATGACATGCCCTAGGGCGAATTCACCACAACATGCTTTCCAGAACAGTGAACGCGCTATTGCGTTCGACCGCCGCGCGTTCCAGCGGCGCGCATTCCACCGGCGATTTTCCGAAGCCTGGCGCCGAGCCCATGCGCGGCCTGACGCTGGCCGAGGCGCGCGACCTGGTGCGCTTTGCCCGGCGCCGCCTGCGCGAGGAAAAGTTGCCGCAGGTAGCCGGCAGCCTGACCTTCACCACCACCCTCGCGCTCGTGCCTCTGCTGACGATCGTACTGGCCATTTTTACCACGTTTCCGATTTTCGGGCAGCTCCGCACGGCCCTGGAAACGTATTTCGCCCAGGCCCTGATGCCGAAGGCGATCTCGAACACGATCATCGCCAACCTGACCGGCTTCGCCAGCAAGGCGACGGGCCTGTCGCTGCTGGGCGCGGTCATGCTGCTGCTTACGTCCACCGCCATGATGGGCATGATCGAGCGTGTCTTCAACCAGGTCTGGCGCGTGCGCCGGCCGCGCCCGCTCATGCAGCGCATGCTGGTGTACTGGGCGCTGATCACGCTCGGGCCGCTGCTGTTCGGCCTGTCCATCTCGCTCACCTCGCAGCTGTTCACGGCCACCGGCGGGATGACGAGATCGGTGCCGCTGCTCGGGGCGCTGCTCTCGACGCTGGCCTCGCTGGCGCTGACGACCGGCGCCTACACGCTGCTGTACGTCGCCGTGCCGAACCGCCAGGTCGAGTGGCGCGACGCGCTCTGGGGCGGGCTGGCCGCCGCCATCGCCTTCGAGCTCGCCAAGCGCCTGTTCGCGCTCTTCATCCGCCAGTTCCCGACCTACGCCATCATCTACGGCGCGCTGGCGGCGCTGCCCCTGTTCCTGCTGTGGATGTACCTGTCGTGGCTGATCACGCTGGTCGGCGCCGTGCTGGCGGCAGCCCTGCCGACCGTGAAGTACGAGCGCTGGTGGCACGTGCCCGCGCCCGGCGGCGCCTTCATCGATGCGATGGCGGTGCTGAAGGTGCTGCACGGCGGCGCGCAGGCGACCGGCTCCGCCCTGGTCAGCGCCGCGGCGATCCGCGCGCATACGCGCATCGGCTACGACGAGCTCGATCTCCTGCTCGAGCAGATGGCGGCGGCCGGCTGGGTGGGGCGGGTGCAGGTGCCGTCCGATGCGCGTCCGGGTTCGCCGGGACGCGCCGGGGAGGATGCCTGGGTGCTGCTGGCCGACCCCGGCCGATTGCGCGTGGCCGACGTCTACCGCCTGTTCGTGTTCGGGGGCGCGCAGACCGCGCTGACCCCGGCGGCGCGGATGGTGGCGGGCTCGCCGCTGTCGCTCGATACGGGCGAGCTGGCACGGCAGGTGGAGGAGGCGGTGGAGCAGGGGCTGGACCGGACGATCGGCGCGTATTTTGCGGGCGGAGTCAGGTAACCGCAAGACCGTTCGGAACGTAGGGTGGACACCTGTGTCCACGCGTTTCGATCCGACGAACAATCGAAACGATTGTCCTCGGCCATCATCCGTAGCGGACACAACACGAATTGCGAATGCGCGCCCGTTGCAAACGCGTGGAGTCATTGAGGCCGGGGGCTTCAATGACGTGTCCACCCTACGGCAGCGTTATTTTCAGGCCGCGGGCAGGCTCGGCGTCAGCCTTACCAGCTCAACTTCCCCGTCAGCATCTGCCAGTACATCACCCAGTCCGCCTTGAACGACAGCCAGGGCTGGGCGAAGGTCGCCGGCCGGTTGTGCTCGTAATGGAAATGGCCGATCCAGGCGCCGCCGTAGCCGAACAGCAGCGCGGCCAGGAACCACCAGGCGTTGGCGCTCAGCACGGCCGTGGCCAGCGCAAGGATCGCACCCGTGGTGCCGATGAAATGGGCGCGCCGGCAGCGGCGGTCGGCGTGCTGGGTCAGGTAGTAGGGATAGAACTCGGCGAAAGTCATCGGAAGCTCCTCGTGCTTGTCCTGGCTCAGTCGAGCGTGGCGGCAAATCCCGCCAGTGCGTCGAGCACCGCATCGGGCTGCTCGCTCATCAGGGAATGCCCGGCGTGGAGCTGGACGACTGTGCCATGGGCGATCGCGCCGGTCAGCAGTCTGGTGGAACGCGGCGGCGTCATCATGTCCTGCCTGCCGAAAATGAACAGCGTCGGGCAGCGCACCGCGGCCGCGGCCGCCTCGCCGTTCGCGTAGGCGTTGCAGGCGGAAAAATCCGTATGGAACAGGTGCTGCGGGTTGATGGCCGACATGCGTGTCATCAGCGCGCGCGCGCCGGCCATCGCCGAGAAGCCCGGCGCCGGGCTCGAGGGCTTGGGCGCGATGCCCGAGTGCGACCAGATGTTGACCATGTCGATCGCCGCCGCCTCGTCGTCGCGGGCGGTCGCCAGCAGCGCGTCGGACACCTTCATCGGGTAGGTCGTGCCGAGCATGGCGAGCGCACGGACGCGCTCCGGTGCGCGGTACGCTGTCTCGAGCGCGATGAGCGAACCCATGCTGTGTCCGATGAGCAGCGCGCGTTCCACGCCGGCTGCGTCGAGCACGGCCAGCAGCCAGTCGGCCATGGCTTCCACGCTGGCCAGTGCCGGGCCGGCGCTGCGTCCGTGGCCCGGCAGGTCCACGGCCAGTACGCCATGGCCGTGGTAGGCGAACCAGCGCGACTGCAGCGCCCACACCGAGTGGTCGTTCTGGGCGCCGTGGATGAAGACGACGGTGGGCAGCGCCGCGTCGAAGGCATTGCCGCCGGTATAGCAGTACGCCGCCTTGCCCTGGATGTCGAGGATCACGATCAGGCTCCCTTCTGCGAGCTTTTCAGCGCGCGCGCCAGGTCCTCGACCAGGTCGGCCGCGTCCTCCAGGCCGACCGACAGGCGCATCGTCCCCTCGGTAATCCCGCTGGCCGCCAGCTGGTCGGCGGGCACGCGGAAATGCGTGGTCGAAGCCGGATGGATGACGAGAGACTTGGCGTCGCCGACGTTGGCCAGGTGCGAGAACACACGCAAAGCGTCGACGAAGCGGCGCCCGGCCGCGCGGCCGCCCTTCAGCACGAAGGTGAACACCGCGCCGCAGCCTTTCGGCAGCAGGGACCGGGCCAGGGCACGGTCCGGATGGCTGTCGAGCTCCGGATACGACACCGACTCGACGGCCGGGTGGGCCAGCAGGAAATCGATCACGCGGCGCGTGTTGGCGACGTGGCGGTCCATGCGCAGCCCCAGGGTCTCGATCCCCTGCAGCACGGCGAAGGCGTTATGCGGGCTCATCACGGCACCGAAGTCGCGCAGGCCCTCGCGCCGGGCGCGCAAGGCGAAGGCGCCGACGGTGGACTCCTCGCTGAAGACCATGCCGTGGAAGCCCTCGTAGGGCGTGCACAGTTCGGCGAAGCGCCCGGTACGGTCGTGCGCGCGCTGCCAGTCGAAGCTGCCGCCGTCGACCAGCAGGCCGCCGATCGCCGTGCCATGGCCGCAGAGGAACTTGGTGGCGGAGTGGAAGACCAGGTCGGCGCCGTGCTCGAACGGGCGCAGCAGGTAAGGCGTGGTGAAGGTCGAATCGACCATCAGCGGCAGGTCGTGCTCGTGGGCGAGGCCTGCTACGCGCGGGATGTCGAGCACGTCCAGGCCCGGATTGCCCAGCGTTTCGCCGAACAGCACGCGGGTTTCGGGCCGGATCGCGGCGCGCCAGGCGTCGAGGTCGCGCGGATCGACGAAGGTGGTCTCGATGCCGAAGCGCTTGAGCGTATAGGCCAGCAGGTTGTGCGAGCCGCCGTAGAGGGCACGCGAGGCCACGATGTGGGAGCCGGCGCCGGCGATGGTCGACAGGCCCAGGAACATGGCCGCCTGGCCGCTGGCGGTGGCGATGCCGGCCACGCCGCCCTCCAGAGCCGCGATGCGTTCTTCCAGCACGGCATTGGTCGGGTTCGAGATGCGCGAATAGACGTGGCCGCTGCGCTCCATGTTGAACAGCGAGGCGGCGTGATCGGAATCGCGAAAGGCGAATGAGGACGTGAAGTGGATCGGCGTGGCGCGCGCGCCGGTCGCCGGGTCGGGCGTGGCGCCGGCGTGCAGCGACAGCGTGTCGAAGCCGGGATATCGTGGACCGCTCATGGTGTACTCATCAAGAAGGAACGATGGGCGGCATGGTAGCACCGATTGACCAATTTGCATCATTGCGCGGCGGCGAAGGGCTTGTTCCCCGTTTCTTCTCCCTATGAATCTGGATTTTCTGCTAGGCTTAGGCTACATTCGTGTTATGCCTTAGACAAAGATTTTACTAGTGAATACATTAACTGACGCCGGGGTGGCCAATATGAAAGTCTCGGAAATCCTGCAGGTGAAGGGCAAGATCCTTTATACGGTGACTCCGGAAACGCTTCTCGCGGACGCGGTCAACACGATGTCGGAGAAGGACATCGGTTCGCTGGTCGTGATGGAATACGGCGACCTGGTCGGCATGCTGACCTTCCGCGAGGTGATCAAGGTGTTGCACGCCAATGGCGGCGCCCTGGGTGCCGGCACCGTGCGCAGGCACATGGACGACAGCCCGATCACGGTGACCCCGGAAACCGAAGTCAACGAAGTGCGCCGCATGATGCTCGAAAAGCACGCGCGCTACCTGCCGGTGATGGATGCCAAGACGCTGCTGGGCGTAATCTCGTTCTACGACGTCGCGCGCGCGGTGCTGGAGGCGCAGAGCTTCGAGAACCGCATGCTGAAGGCGTATATCCGGGACTGGCCGGCGGAGCAGGCGGCGGAGGATTGATTCGCCGGCGGCTTCGTAGCGTGGGCACTCCGTGCCCACGCGGAATGCTGATCATTGTTGGCGCGGATTACTGCATAAAGCTGACGCTTGCGATATTCCGCCGGGCTTTTGTCTTTGCATAAGCGCCAACTCTATGCCGTGTTCTGCTGACTCCGCGCACAGTTCCCGCGTGGGCAAGGGGTGCCTACCCTACGCGCTGTTTGCTTTCACGCAGCCCGGTGCAATCCCCGCGCACCCAGCCACTCCAGCAGTCCCTGCGGCGACAGCGGCCGTGCAAACAGGTAGCCCTGCGCGAGCGGGCAGCCGAGCGCCTGCAGGATCTGCGCCTGGCGCTCGTCCTCGACGCCTTCGGCGACTACCGACAATCCCAGGTTGCGCCCGAGCTGGATCACCATCTGCGCGATGCTGCTGCCGCGCGCCGAACCGGTGATTTCGGTCACGAAGGTGCGGTCGATCTTCAGCCTGTCCACTTTCAGGCGCTGCAGGTGCGACAGCGACGAGAACCCCGTGCCGAAGTCGTCGATCGCGATCGACACGCCGGTGTGCTTGACCTGGGCCAGCATCTCGGCGAGCTGCTGCGGCTCCTCCATCGCCATCGATTCGGTGATCTCGAGCTCGAGGTAGTCGGGCGGCGCGCCGGTGTCAACCAGTGCGCGGCGCAGCACGTCGACGAATTGCGGGTGGCGGAACTGCGCCTGCGAGACGTTCACCGACATGGTGAAGTCGACGTAGCCGGCGGCGCGCAGGCGCATCAGTTCGGCGCAGGCTTCGCGCAGCACCCAGGCGCCGATCTCGACGATCAGTCCGGAGTATTCCGCGATCGGGATGAAGCGGTCCGGCGGCACCAGCTGGCCGTCGGCGCTGCGCCAGCGCAGCAGCGCTTCGGCACCGAACGGCCGCTGCGTCGCCAGGTCGACCTGCGGCTGGTAGGCCAGGGACAGTTCACCGCGTTCCAGGGCGCCGCGCAGCGCGTGCATCATGCGGACCCGCTCGCGGATTTCGACGCCCAGGCCGCGCGAGAAGTAGAAGTGGCCGCCGCGCTGTTGTGTCTTGGCGCGCTTGAGCGCGATCTCGGCGTCCTTCAGCGCATCCGCGCCGCCGCCGTCGTGTTCGTTCAGCCGCACCAGGCCGAGCGTGCTTGATACCTGCACGTCCTGGCCGTCGATCGAGAACGGTTCCGCGAACAGGGAGTGGATCGCGGCCGGGTTAACCAGGGTGGCGTCGCCCAGCACGGCGAAGGTGTCGCCGCCGATGCGCGCGGCGAACAGGCGCCGGTCCAGCCGGGCCTGCAGGCGGCCGCCGACCGCCACCAGCAGCAGGTCGCCGAAGCCGTGGCCGAAGGCGTCGTTCGCTTCGGCGAAGTGGTCGAGGTCGACCAGGGCCAGGGTAGCGCTCGATCCGGCGCCGGCGACCGCACAGTCGAGCTCCTCGACCAGGCGGGTACGGTTCGGCAGGCGCGTCAGGGGATCGAAGAAAGCGGCGTCGTTCAGGCGCTCGACCAGCTCGAGGTTGTCCAGGCCGACGGCGACGACACTGGCAAACACGCGCAGCAGGCGTTTCGCGGCTTCGCCGACCGCCCCGACGAGCGGAATCGCCGCGGCGAAATCGCGTCCGGACTTGCCGGGGAAGTAGAGCGACAGGCAGCCCGGGCCGAAGCCGATGCTGCGCTCCTCGAAAGCGCGGCGCAGGCTGGCGGCGATGCGCACGTCGACGTGGACCTCGGGCGGGCCGCCCTCGAGGTCGCGGCCGCTGCCTTCGCCGCCGAGCACGCGCAGCTGGCCGGCGTCGCGGGCGCACAGGACGCCGTCGGGAGCCTGGCCGAGCAGGGCGGCAGCCTGCACCAGCACCGAGCGCGCTACCGCGCGCGGTCCGTGCAGCGTCATCAATTCGGTGCCGGCGTGGACGATCCGCTCCAGGCCCGCGCGGCCGGCGCGCAAGGCGCGCAGCTGCTGGTAGCCGCGCACGGCGGCCGCCACCGACGTGTACAGCTTGGTACGCGTCAGTTCCGACTTGGTGCGGTAATCGTTGATGTCGAGGTCGCGGATCGCGTCCATCTCGGGCGCATATCCAGGCTGGCCCGTGCGCAGGATGATGCGCACATCCAGCATCCCGAGGGTTTCGCGGATGTGGCGTACCAGCGCGAGGCCGGCCTCGGGCTGTTCCATGACGACGTCGAGCAGGATCACGGCGAGGTCGGCGGCCAGCTCGGGTTCGCGCGCCAGCAGTTCGCGCGCCGCGTGCGCGGAGTCGGCGTGCAGGAACGCGAGCGGGCGGCCCTGCACTTCGAGGCCGGCGAGGGCGAAGGTGGTGGTCGAGTGGACGTCCGCATCGTCGTCGACAACCAGGACCAGCCAGCTCGGGCGCTGGCCGCGGATGGCGGTCGCGGACGACGGGTGCGCCGGCGGCGCTTCGTCCAGAAAAACCAGGTTGTCGTGCACATCGGCACCGCTACCAGTCGTCATCGATGCGGGCATTGTTGTTGCGTCTCCAGGCTTGGGCTCGGCATTTGGTACCGGCGCAGTATAGCGGACATTCCCGGCTGGATTTATAAAATATTGCCGTACGGAAAAAAGATATTCAGAAATAGCAACGCCGGCGGGGAGCGGCTTTTCGGCGGCGGGTCCCAGCCGCCGCACACACTGGTAGAATGGACTTTTCGTTACTTCATACTTCGATCCCATGTCCGGCAATTCATTCGGCAAGCTGTTTTCCGTTACCACCTTCGGCGAGTCGCACGGTCCCGCGATCGGCTGCGTCATCGACGGCTGTCCGCCGGGCATGCGCCTGTCGGAAGCCGACATCCAGCCCGAGCTCGACCGGCGCAAGCCCGGCACCTCGCGCCACGTGACCCAACGCCAGGAGGCGGACCGCGTGCAGATCCTGTCGGGTGTCTACGAGGGCGTCACCACCGGCACCCCGATCGCGCTCCTGATCCCGAACGAGGACCAGCGCAGCAAGGACTACGGCAACATCGCCGAGACCTTCCGCCCGGGCCACGCCGACTACACCTACTGGCACAAGTACGGCGTACGCGACCCGCGCGGCGGCGGGCGCTCGTCGGCGCGCCTGACGGCGCCGGTGGTCGGCGCGGGCGCCGTGGCCAAAAAATGGCTGCGCGAGCGCCATGGCATCGGCTTTGCCGGCTGCATGCGTCAGCTCGGCGAGATCGACGTGCCGTTCCAGGGCTGGGAACACGTCGCCGGCAACCCGTTCTTCGCCGCCACCGCCGACGCCGCGCTGCTGGCCCGGATGGAAGCCTACATGGACGAGCTGCGCCGCGCGGGCGACTCGATCGGTGCGCGCATCGACGTCGTCGCGCGCGGCGTGCCGGTCGGCTGGGGCCAGCCGATCTACGACAAGCTCGACGCCGACATCGCGTATGCAATGATGGGGATTAACGCGGTCAAGGGCGTGGAAATCGGCGCCGGCTTCGCCTCGGTGGCGCAGAAGGGGTCCGAGCACGGCGACGAGCTCACTCCGGAAGGCTTCGTGGGGAACAACGCGGGCGGCGTGCTGGGCGGGATCTCCACCGGGCAGGAGATCACGGTGTCGCTCGCCATCAAGCCGACCTCGTCGATCCGGGTGCCGCGTCGTTCGATCGACAAGGCGGGGGCGGCGGCAACGGTCGAGACCTTCGGCCGCCACGATCCGTGCGTCGGCATCCGCGCCACGCCGATCGCCGAAGCGATGCTGGCACTGGTCCTGATCGACCATGCGCTGATGCACCGCGCGCAATGCGGCGACGTGCAGGTGGCGACGCCGAAGCTGGGGTAAGCGGGCTCGCGGCGATCAGCTGTGATCAGCCGCGGTCAGGTGCGGCCGGCGGCCGCGACCTCGGTCGCGGCGCGGCGCTCGACCGTGCGCACCACCAGGCCGCGCAGGTCGTTGAGCAGCGAAAACTCGTCCCGGCTCAGGCTCACCGCCGGGGTGTCCTCGTTCCAGTCGCCGTAGAGGAAACCGACCGGCTGGCCGTTCAGGCACAGCGGCGCGACGACGAAGCAGCGCGCCTCCGACAGCGTGCCCTTCCACCAGCCCGGCAGCTTGGCCGCGAACTTCGGGTCGTGCGCGTTCTCGATGAAGATCACGCGGTCGCTGGCGAGCGCCGCGTGGAACACGTCCGGCCCGTAGGCGTCGTCGAACACCAGGTTCGGCAGCAGGGTCCTGGCGCCCGCTCCGAAACCCATCCGTGCCAGGTATTTGCCTTCGCGCCGGTTGCGCAGGAAGGCGAATGCGCGCGTGAAGGACAGGCCCTGGTAGATGGTCTCCAGCGCCATCGACATCATCTGGCCCGGGTTGGTGCCGGCGCCGGCGTCGCGCATGTCGGCCACGCCGCTCATCAGGATGCGGTTGCCGGCCTCGCGCTGGCGCGCCGCCGTGTCGGCCTGGGCCCGTTTTTCGGGCGGGTTCGCCAGCGGCGCGATCGTCAGGTCGGCGGCGGCATCGACCCTGGCGCGTTCGATCGCGCCGAGGATCTGTCCGGCCTCGACGCCCAGCATCGGCGCGAACGCGGCCGCCAGTTCGCGCACCTCGGCGGCGCCGGCCTCGTCGTCGTTCCACAGCGAGTTGGCGCAGCGCGTGGACATCGTGCCCAGCGCCGCCAGCCAGTCGTCGTGGCCGAAACCTTCCTCGCGCTCGCCGGGATCGAGGGTGCGCATGCCGGCCACCAGGTTGCGCGGCAGGCCCCAGTGCTCGGCGGTGGCGCGGCCGAGCGCTTCGAGCGACAGGCCGAGCAGTTGCGGCGCGGCCGCGTCCTCGTTGCCGGCGCCACCGGCCGCCTGCAGGGCCGTCCAGCGTTCGGGCAGGTAGAAGGTCACCATCATGCGGCCCAGCGAATGGAGGATCGAGCAGACCACCGCTTCCTCGGGGTCGCGGGTGGCGGCGCTGGCGGCCACCTGCTGGGCCACCATCCCGGCCAGCACCGCTTTTTCCATCTCGACGTGGGCGTTGGCCGAGTCGGGGGTGCCTTTCGAGAGCTCCTCGATCAGTTTCAGGCCCAGCGCCAGGTGGCCGATGGCCTCGGTGCCGAGCACCAGCACCGCTTTCGAGACGGTATTGATGCGCTGGCCGAAGGCCGAGTACATGCCGCTGTTGGCCAGGCGCAGCACCTTCTGGGTGAGCACCGGATCCGACAGCACGGTTTGCGTCATCGAGAATTCCTGCTCGTCTTCGCCGCGCATCGAGGCCAGGATGGCGTTGATCGCACGCGTGAAGCCGGGCATGTCGCCCTGGCGCCGGATGCGCTCCCACAGCTGGGCGAGGGTGGCGTCGGCATTCGCCGAAGGGGTGGCCGATGGGGTGGCAAATGAGGTGGCAATGCGTGTCATGGTGGGCTTACCTGCGGCTCGATGCGCGATTCTGGCGGCAGCAATGCCGCGTAGTGATTGTCTTGGAGGGCGGCCAGCGCCGCCTGGGCGCTCATCGGCTTGCCGGTGAGGTAGCCCTGCACATAGCGGCAGCCGCGTTCCTTGAGCCAGCCCAGCTGGGCCTCGGTCTCGACGCCTTCGGCTATGACCGCCAGGTCGAGGTGGCGCGCCATGTCGAGCACGGCGCTGCAGATCGCCGCCTCCTTCTGGGCGCCGGGCAGGTCCTTGACGAAGGCGCGGTCGACCTTCAGTACCGAGATCGGGAAGCGCTTCAGGTAGGCCAGCGAGGAGTAGCCGGTGCCGAAGTCGTCGATCGCGATGCGCGCGCCGCGCTCGGCCATGCGGGTGAGGATGGTTTCGGCGTGCAGCGGATCCACCATCAGCGTGCCTTCGGTGATTTCCAGCACCAGCCTGGCCCCGGGCGTATCGGAGAACATCAAGGCCTGGTCGAGCACCTCGAGGAATTTGTCGTTGCGGAACTGGCGCGGGCTGATGTTGACCGAGATGTAGAGTTCGCGGCCGGCGGCCTCCTCGAACTGGCGCAGCTGGGCGCAGGCCGCCTTCAGCGCCCAGGCCCCGAGCAGGTTGATCAGGCCGTTGGTTTCGGCGATCGGAATGAAGCGCACCGGCGGCACCATGCCCAGCGTCGGATGCTTCCAGCGCATCAGGGTCTCGAAGCCTTCGATGACGCGGCTGCCGGCGTTCACGATCGGCTGGTAGTACAGCAGGAATTCGCCTTCGCGCACCGCGCTGAACATGGCCGCTTCGAGCGAGATGTCGTGGCGTGGCGGGCCTTCCTCGCGGGCGCTGTAGACGACCGCGCGACCCTTGCCGCTTTCCTTGGCGCGCCCCAGGGCCGCCTCGGCCAGCGCCAGCAGGACGCTGTCGTCCTCGGCGTGCTGCGGATAAAGCGCGACCCCGATCGAGGCGCCGAGATAGATCGTGTGGCCTTCGATCTCGAACGGCGATTGCAGGGCGGCGAGCAGGCGGCCGGTGACGAGCTTGATCTGTGCTTCGGTCGCGGTCCCCGGCAGGACGGCGACGAATTCGTCGCCGCCGGGGCGGGCCAGGGTGTCGCTGTCGCGCAGCACCTTGCGCAGGCGGGTGGCGGCCTGGCGCAGGACGGCGTCGCCGACCTGGTGCCCGAGGCCGTCGTTGACCTTCCTGAAGCCGTCCAGGCCGACCGTGGCCACCGCGAAGCCCTGGCCCGAGCGGCGCGCATTGGCCACGACCATGCGTACGCGGTCGGCCAGCAGCAGCCGGTTCGGCAGTTCGGTGAGGGCGTCGTGGGTGGCCATGTGGCGCAGCCGTTCTTCGGTGGCATGCTGCGCGCTCATGTCGCGCCCGACCACCAGCAGCGAGCCGTCGCCGAGGAGGGCGATGCGCAGCTCGAAATGGCGCAGTTCGGGGCCACGCGGTTCGGCTCCCGGCTGTTCGGCCTGGCGCCGCGCCGGCCCGCTGTCCTGTTCCATGCAGCGCAGGCGTACCCGCACCAGCACCGGCTCCCCGGCCGCGGCGGCGTCGACGATCGCGGTGCGCAGGGCGGGGGCGTCCTGCGGCGCGACGACCGTGGCCAGCAGCATGCCTTCCAGGGGCTGGCCGGCCAGGCGTGTCGCGCGGCGGCTGGCGGCGCGGATTTCGCCGGAAGGGGTGAGCTGGAATACGGCGTCGCCCGCGGCCTCCAACAGGCTGTCGAGCCCGGCACCGGCGTGCGGCTGGCGCGGTGGATCGAGCGGCACGGCGGCGGAACTGGAGCGCATTGTTGAAATATCTGCCTTATTGCTGGGTACCTGGGGGGCGGAAACCGTGCGAGTTTAACAAACCCACAGGCGACTGTATCATTTAAAGATTCCAACAGGCACTAAAAGAATGCGGGACCAGATTCATCTTTGCGCTGCCTTTGCGTTGACGCAGGGGCGCCTTGCCGGAACCTTTCCTTTGCGTTAGCCTCTTGACGGATCGCTAACAGCCGGTCTGTTCGTGTGTCTCGAATTGTCGCCGATGGCCTGCGAACAGGGAAAGCATATCCACCACGGATGATGCTTTGACGCAACATTTTACCACCTCCCGGGACAAGGGACCATCATGAACCAGTTCGATACGCATGAAGTCTTCAACCAGGCGCCACCGTTCGGCGACGTCAACCTGTTTTCCTGCGACCCGGCCCTGCGCGAAGGCGTGGTGCGCGAAGGCGCCGGCTGGGCAGTGGAAGATCTGGCGGCGCTCGGTGCACGCCTCGGCCGCTTCGAGGTGCTCGACCTGGCGCGCCTGGCCAACGCGAACGGCCCGCGCCTGGTCAGTTTCGATCGCGGCGGGCGCCGCATCGACGAGGTGGAATTTCACCCGGCCTGGCATGCGCTGATGGGCCTGATGATCGATGCGGGCGCCCACAGCAGCCCGTGGCTCGATCCGCGTCCGGGCGCCCAGGTCGCACGTGCGGCGGGCTATCTGCTGTTCGGCCAGGTCGAAAACGGCGCCCAGTGCCCGGTGACCATGACCTATGCCGCGGTACCGGCGCTGCGCCGGGCCGGTGCGCTTGGCGAACGCTGGCTGCCGAAGATCCTGTCGCGCGAGTACGACCCGCGCTCGCTGCCGGTCGAGCAGAAGCGCGGCGCCCTGGTCGGCATGGGCATGACGGAAAAGCAGGGTGGCACCGACGTGCGCGCCAATACCACGCGCGCCAGCCAGATCGCGCCGCTTGACGCGCGCGCGCGCTTCGGCGAGGAGGGGGCGGGGGCCTGGCGGATCGTCGGCCACAAGTGGTTCTTCTCGGCGCCGCAGTCTGACGCGCACCTGGTGCTGGCACAGGCCGACGAAGCCGGGAGCGCAGGACTGTCGTGCTTCTTCGTGCCGCGCTTCCTGCCGGACGGCACGCGCAATCCGATCCGCGTGCAGCGGCTGAAGGACAAGCTGGGCAACCGCTCGAACGCCTCGTCGGAAGTGGAATTTTGCGGCGCCGTCGGCTGGCTGGTGGGCGAGGTCGGGCGCGGCATTCCGACGATCCTGGAAATGGGCGGCTACACGCGGCTGGACTGCGTGGTCGGCACCGCCGGGATCATGCGCGCGGCGCTGTGCCATGCGCTGCACCATGCGCGCGGACGCTTGGCCTTCGGCAAACCGCTGGCCAGCCAGCCGCTGATGCAGAACGTGCTGGCCGACCTGGCGCTCGAATCGGAAGCGGCCACCGCCTTCGCGCTGCGCCTGGCGCGCTGCTTCGACCGTCTCGACGATCCGCTGGAAAGCACGCTGGCGCGCCTGCTGACCCCGGCCGGCAAGTACTGGCTCTGCAAGCGCGGGCCGGCGTTCGGGGCCGAGGCGATGGAAGTCATGGGCGGCAACGGCTATGTCGAGGACGGTCCGCTGGCGCGCCTCTACCGCGAGTTTCCCGTGAATTCGATCTGGGAAGGCTCCGGCAACGTGATGAGCCTGGACGTGCTGCGCGCGCTCGGCAAGTCGCCGGAAGCCGCACGCGCCGCGCTCGAGGCGGAACTGGCGCCCGCCGCCGCGCTCGATCCGCGCTTCGCCCGGTATGCCGCGTCCCTGGGACGCGACCTCGCCGGGACCGACGAGACCGGTGCGCGCCGCCTGGCGGAGCGGCTCGTGGTCGCGGTGCAGGGGGGCTGCCTGCTGCGCCATGCGCCGCCCTTCGTCGCCGAGGCGTTCATGGCCTCGCGCATAGCGCAGGATGTGGGCGGGGCCTTCGGCCGCCTGCCCGCAGGCCTCGACCTCGACGCCATCCTGGCCCGGGCACTCGCGCTTTAGGATGAAATTTCTATAACCGGGGCGCGACAAATCGGTGCGCGGCTGGGATAATGGCAGGTTACGAGCTTCAGGGCGCCCCGCACGACACCCGCAGGCGCTCCCAACCACAGAACATCCACATGTCGACAATGAAACAAGACCCGCGCTTTCCCAGCCTCTACATCCTGAACCACCCGCTGATCCAGCACAAGCTGTCGCACATGCGCGAGCACGACACCTCGACGCGCACCTTCCGCGAGCTGCTCAAGGAGATCACGCTGCTGATGGGTTACGAGATCACGCGCGACCTGCCGCTGACCACGCGCCCGATCCAGACCCCGCTGGTCACGATCGACGCGCCTGTCATCGCGGGCAAGAAGCTGGCGATCGTGCCGATCCTGCGCGCCGGCATCGGCATGAGCGACGGCCTGCTGGAACTGGTGCCGTCGGCACGCGTCGGCCACATCGGCGTGTTCCGCGACCCGGATACCCACGAGCCGGTCGAATACCTGGTGCGCCTGCCCGATACCTCGGAGCGCACCTTCATCCTGTGCGACCCGATGGTCGCCACCGGCAACTCGGCGGTCCACGCCGTCGATGTGCTGAAAAAGCGCGGCGTGCCGGACGAGCAGATCCTGTTCCTGGCCCTGGTCGCCGCACCCGAAGGCGTCAAGGTCTTTCATGACGCGCACCCGAACGTGAAGCTGTACGTGGCCTCGCTCGACTCGCACCTGGACGAGCACGCCTACATCGTCCCGGGCCTGGGCGACGCCGGCGACCGCATCTTCGGTACCAAGTAAGCCTGCGGACGATGTGCAGGAGAACGCTCAAGTGAGCGTGCAGGGCATCGACGCAGGCTTCTTCGCCCGCCTGACCCGTGCCAACGATGCGTTCCGCGCCGGCCTGCCGGCGACGCTCGAGCGGCTCGCCGTGCTGCACGCCGGCTTCGACCCCGCGGCCCCGGCCGCCGAGGTGGTGGCCGCGCTGCAATCGCAGCTGCATACGCTGGCGGGCGCCGCCGTCACTTTCGGGTTCCGTGAGCTGGGACGGGGCGCCCGCGCCCTCGAGCAGCGCCTGCGCGTGCTCACCGCGTTCGAGACCGTCGGCGCAGACCATTGGCGCGCCTGGTTGGCGATGCTGGACGATTTCGTGCGCGCCTCTCCCGAGGGCCCAACGCCGGGCTATCACAGCGCTGCTTTTTCAATGTTGCCTTGAGCCAAAAGTATTGCGCCGGACCGTTTGATACAGCGCAAACTTCTGGTTTGACTATGCCCTATATTCTCCATACTGCCGACGCAAACAGGGCCGCACAGAGTTGGTTTCTGGCATCGTTAAGCATTCCGCTTTTTTATTTTGCGAAAACCGTCTGCGCGCTGTTTTATTCGGTATAATACGGGATCGTTGGGTTCGAGGTAGTAGTGCAGTCTGTCTGTCATTTCTTTCTTGCTTCTTCAAACGATCATAAACGGGCGCAAGCCCACTTAACTGAAATAGGAAATTGTAATGGCAACTGGCATCGTTAAATGGTTCAATGACTCCAAGGGTTTCGGCTTTATCACCCCTGACGAAGGCGGCGAAGATCTGTTCGCTCACTTCTCGGCTATCCAGAGCCAAGGCTTCAAGTCCCTGCAAGAGAACCAGCGCGTCTCGTTCGACGTGACCTCGGGTCCTAAGGGCAAACAAGCATCGAACATTCAGCCGATCTAATCGCTGAGTT
>JBBWZO010000239.1:0-5859 GCA_039649125.1 Massilia sp.
CAGATCCTGATCTTCATCGCCTTCTTCATGGCCTTCGCCGTGAAGGTCCCGATGTGGCCGGTGCACACCTGGCTGCCGGACGCCCACGTGGAAGCGCCGACCGGCGGTTCCGTCGTGCTGGCCGCGATCATGCTGAAGCTGGGCGCCTATGGCTTCCTGCGCTTCTCGCTGCCGATCACCCCGGACGCCTCGCACTACCTGGCGCCGGCCGTCATCGTCCTGTCGCTGGTCGCCGTGATCTACATCGGCCTGGTCGCACTGGTCCAGAAGGACATGAAGAAACTGGTCGCGTACTCGTCGATCGCCCACATGGGTTTCGTCACCCTCGGCTTCTTCATCTTCAACGAGATGGGCGTGCAGGGCGGCCTGATGCAGTCGATTTCGCACGGCTTCGTGTCGGGCGCGATGTTCCTGTGCATCGGCGTGCTGTACGACCGCGTCCATTCGCGTGAAATCGCCGACTACGGCGGCGTCGTCAACACGATGCCGAAGTTCGCCGCCTTCGCCGTGCTGTTCTCGATGGCGAATGCCGGCCTGCCGGCGACCTCGGGCTTCATCGGCGAATTCATGGTCATCCTGGGCGCCGTCGAGTTCAACTTCTGGACCGGCCTGCTGGCTGCCACCGCCCTGATCCTTGGCGCGGCCTACTCGCTGTGGATGGTCAAGCGCGTGGTCTTCGGCGCAATCGGCAACAAGCACGTCGCCGAGCTGACCGACCTGAACAAGCGCGAGTTCGCGATCCTGTCCGTGCTGGCCATCGCCACCCTGTGGATGGGCCTGTACCCGGCACCGATCGCCGAGACCCTGCAGACCTCGGTGGCCGACCTGCTGCAGCACGTGTCCGTCAGCAAGCTGCCTCAATAAATTGAAATAGATGCCATGAACAACACTTTGCTACCGGCTGTCGACACCAACCTGGTGCCGGTGTATGCCGAAATCTTCCTCTTGATCGCGGCCTCCGCGATCCTGCTGATCGACCTGTACCTGAAAGGGTCACGCCGCAACGTGACCTACTACCTGTCGCTGCTGACCCTGGTCGGCTGCGCGGTGTTCAGCTTCGCCGACTTCAATTCGGGCGCGACCGTCTACACGTTCAACGGCATGTACGTGTCGGACCCGATGTCGAACCTGCTGAAGCTGTTCACCTACGTGGCCGTGGGCCTGACCCTGGTGTACTCGCGCCAGTACGTGACCGAGCGCGGCATGCTCTCGGGTAACCTCGGCGGCGAGTTCTACGTGCTTGCCCTGTTCGCCATGCTCGGCCAGATGATCATGATCTCCGGTAACAGCATGCTGTCGATCTACCTCGGCCTGGAACTGATGTCGCTGTCGCTGTACTCGCTGGTGGCGCTGCGCCGCGACCACGCGACCTCGACCGAAGCGGCGATGAAATACTTCATCCTCGGTGCGCTGGCCTCGGGCTTCATGCTCTACGGTATCTCGATGATCTACGGCGCGACCGGTTCGCTGAACCTGCCGGACATCGCCGCGCGCGTTGCCGCCGGCGGTGCCGACCAGACCATCCTGGTGTTCGGCCTGGTGTTCATGGTGGCCGGCATGGCCTTCAAGCTGGGCGCCGCGCCGTTCCACATGTGGGCGCCGGACGTCTACCAGGGTTCGCCGACCGCCGTCACGCTGCTGCTGGGCGGTGCGCCGAAGCTGGCCGCCTTCGCCATGGTCATGCGCCTGCTGGTCGAAGCGCTGCCGTCGATGGCCTACGACTGGCAGCAGATGCTGCTGGTGCTGGCCGTGCTGTCGCTGGCCATCGGTAACCTGACCGCGATCGCCCAGACCAACCTGAAGCGCATGCTGGCATATTCGACCATCGCGCAGATGGGCTTCGTCCTGCTGGGCCTGATGGCCGGCGTGGTGGGCGAGGATGCGAGCAATATGCCTGCTGCATATAGTGCAGCAATGTATTCCTCGATCACCTACGTGCTGACCACGCTGGGCAGCTTCGGCATCATCATGATGCTGGCGCGTGCAGGCTTCGAGGCCGAACAGATCGCCGACTTCAAGGGCCTGGGCCGCCGCAGCCCGTGGTTCGCCGTCGTCATGACCGTCCTGATGTTCTCGCTGGCCGGCGTGCCGCCGATGATGGGCTTCATGGCCAAGTGGGCAGTGCTGCAGGCCGTTGCCAACAGCGGCGCCGTCTGGCTGGCCGTGGTCGCCGTCATGTTCTCGCTGATCGGTGCGTTCTACTACCTGCGCGTCGTCAAGACGATGTGGTTCGACGAAGCCGTCGACACCAGCCCGATCGTCACTCCGGCCGACATGCGCGTCGCGCTGTCCCTGAACGGCATCGCCGTGGTCGTCCTGGGCGTGATCCCGGGCGCGCTGCTGGGCACCTGCCTGCAGGCGATCCAGCTGACCCTGCGTTCGTAACAGGGGCACCAGCGTGGACGCCTCGCTCGCCGCATGGATCGTCCTGGCCGTCGCGCTCGCGGCGGCCAACCTCCCGTTCGCGAGCGAGCGTGTGTTTGGCCTGATCCCCCTGAAGTCCTCCCAGGCAGGGCAGGCGCGCAACAAGCCCTTCGTGGCGCGCCTGCTCGAGCTCCTTGTTCTATACTTCCTCGTCGGCGCATTCGCCTGGCTGCTCGAATCCCGCATCGGCAACGTGTTTGCCCAGCGCTGGGAGTTCTATGCGGTCACGGGCTGCATGTTCCTCGTGCTGGCGTTTCCGGGATTCGTATTCCGCTACCTGCGTAAGCGCCGCTGATCTCAATCAACGCTTGCGGGACCTCGACAATCCGACGCGCAGTAGGTTTATCGAGGTTCCTACCACAGGAGTGCAATGGATTCTCATCTGAAGGAAGTCCGTCTCGATGGCGAGACGGTGTACGACGGTAAATTCCTCAAAGTCTCGCGCGACCGTATCCAGCTGCCGGACGGCACGATCAGCTATCGCGAATACATGCGCCATCCGGGCGCGGTGGTGATCCTGCCGCTGCTCGACGATGGCCGCGTGCTGCTCGAGCGCCAGTTCCGCTATCCGAACGACCGCGTCTTCGTCGAATTCCCGGCGGGTAAAATCGATCCGGGCGAAGAGCACCTGGCCTGCGCGAAACGCGAGCTGGAGGAAGAAACCGGCTACACGGCCAGCGACTGGACCTTCGTGTGCACGATCCATAACGCCATCGCGTATTCGGACGAGCACCTCGAAATCTTCCTGGCGCGTGGACTGGTGGCGGGAACCCCGAAGCTCGATGCCGGCGAATTCCTCGAAACCTTCACCGTCACCGTCCCGGAACTGATGGAGATGGTCAAGAGCGGCCAGATCACCGACGTGAAGACCATCATCGGCGCGTTCTGGCTGGAGAAGATCACTACCGGGGCCTGGTCGCCCACATAAGCTTTATGAGAGCCCTGCTTGCGCTGGCCTTGCTGTGCCTGGTGGCACCGGCCAGCGCGCGCACCGCCTTTCAGGCGCGCTGCGAAGACACCATCGGCGAGAGCGTGTCGGTGATGAGCTCAAGCCAGGATGGCTACCGGATCGACAATTCCCATTCCTTCCACGGCCTGAGCGCCATGAAGGGCAGGCGGGCGCCGGGCAGTTACGTGCTGGGGCTGACCCACACCGAGGCGCGGGTGACGATCGGCGTGCGCGGAGCCGTGCTGACGGACCCGGCGACGGGCTACGAATGCGTGGCGCCGCGGCTCGAAGTCAAACTCCACTACCTGCCCATCGTCGTGTACGTCGGGCGCGAGTTCGCGCCGGGCACCTGCGCCTACAAGGAAATCCTCGCGCACGAGCTGCGCCATCGCGACGCCTACCTCGGTTTCCTGCCTCAGGCGGAAAAGGTGGTGGCGGACGCGCTGGCGCGCCGTTTCGAAGGCAAACCGCTGTACGCGCCGCGCGGCCAGGCCCGCAATTTGTTGCAGCGCGAAATCGACACCGGCTGGATGCCCTTCATCAAGCGCGAAATGGCGAAAGTCGAACGCTTGCACGCCGCCATCGATACCCCGCATGAATACGCGCGTCTCGGCAAAGTTTGCGCAGGTGAGGTACAGTCTCTTATCAGACCGGCAAAACGTAAGAAAGACACATGAATCCCTTAGCACCACGATATTTCGCTCTCATTCCCGCCGCCGGCGTCGGGGCGCGCATGGCCGCGAGCGGACCGAAGCAATACCTGAAAATCGGCGGCAAACCGATGCTGCGCCACGCCATCGACGCCTTCCTGTTCAGCGAGCTGATCGCCCATACCTACGTGGTGGTCAGCCCCGACGATCCTGTCATCGACGGCGTCGTGCCCAGCCACGGCGTGACCGTGCTCAGATGCGGCGGTGCAACACGGATGGAGTCCGTCCAGAACGGCCTCGCGGCCCTGGCCGGCACCCTGCGCGAAAACGACTGGGTACTGGTGCATGACGCCGCCCGTCCGGGCCTCGACGAGGCCTTGATCGAAAAACTCATCACCACTACCGGCGAGCATCCGGTCGGCGGCCTGCTGGCCTTGCCCGTGGTCGACACCGTCAAGCGCAGCATCGCCGGCGAGGTCGGCACCGTCTCGCGCGAAGGCATGTGGCTGGCCCAGACGCCGCAGATGTTCCGCTACCGCCTGCTGCGCGACGCTCTCGCCGCGGCGCGCGATCCGAAACTCGTCACCGACGACGCCAGCGCCGTCGAGGCGCTCGGCCTGTCGCCAAAACTCGTCGAAGGCCACCCGCGCAACATGAAGGTGACCATGCCGGGCGACGTCCGCCTTGCCGAGATGTACCTGGCGACGACCCAACCGGAATTACTGTAAAACCATGGCACTTGCATCCTATAACCCAACCCCGCCGTTTCGTATCGGCACCGGCTATGACTGCCACCGCCTGGTCGAGGGCCGCAAGCTCATCGTCGGCGGCGTGACCATCCCGCACCGCCTCGGCCTGTTCGGCCACTCCGACGCCGACGTCCTGCTGCACGCCATCATCGACGCGCTGTTCGGCGCCGCCGCCCTCGGCGATATCGGCAAGCATTTCCCTGACACCGACCCGATGTTCGCAGGAGCGGATTCCCGCACCCTGTTGCGGGAAGCGGCAACCCGCGTGGTCGCCACCGGCTACACCATCGGCAACGTCGACGCCACCATCATCGCCCAGCAGCCGAAGATGGCGCCGCACATCCCGCAGATGGTTTCGCGCATCGCCGAAGACCTGGGCGTCTCGCCGCAGCAGGTGAACGTCAAGGCCAAGACCAACGAAAAGCTCGGCTACCTGGGCCGGGAAGAGGGCATGGCCGCCGAGGCCGTGGCCCTGCTGATCAAGGCCGCCTGATTGCGGTAAACTGCGCGGGCAGGGCGGCGACAGCGCTGCCCTGCATTCTTCTGGAGGACGACCTCCCCCCATCGGGAATCAAGTTCCGGGACGGCCCGGCTCTTTGAAAAGGAGCCGTCATGGCCTGGATCATGTTGTTCGTTGCTGGACTATTCGAGGTCGTCTGGGCGTATTCGATGAAGCAGTCGGCAGGCTTCACGCGCCTCGTTCCCTCGGTCGTCACCATCGTCATGATGGGGGCGAGCTTCGCCTTGCTGTCCTATTCGATGCGCTCGATTCCGCTTGGTACCGCCTACACGGTGTGGACCGGCATCGGTGCGGTGGGCGCATTTGTCGTCGGCATCGTGGCGCTGGGGGAGCAGGTGAATGCCACGCGCATCGCCGCGGCGGCGCTGATCGTGTGCGGGCTGGTGCTGATGAAACTGTCCGCAGACTAAGCATCGAGATAACTGTAGGGTGGACTCGGGATGTTTGGCCGGGGGACATAGGTAACACTTGTCGGGAGACATGGGTAACACTTCTTTTATGATTATTGCACCTCAAGAATTGGGAGCGTGCGATGCCTTGGAAGGAGTCCTCCACCATGTCAATGCG
>JBBWZO010000250.1:0-4790 GCA_039649125.1 Massilia sp.
GCCGTCGACGAAGCGGGTCACGGCCGGCATCTGCATGTGCGGGGCGACCAGCACGATGCCGATGGCCAGCGCCACGATGGTGCCGATCTTCAGGAAGGTGGACAGGTAGTCGCGTGGCGCCAGCAACAGCCAGACCGGGATGACCGAGGCGACGAAGCCGTAGCCGATCAGCATCCAGGTCAGTTCGGGACCGGTGAAGGTGAACATCGGGCCGAAGGTTGGCGACTCGTGCACCCACTGGCCGCCGATGATGGCCAGCATCAGCAGCACGAAGCCGATCAGCGAGATCTCACCGATGCGCCCGACACGGAAATAGCGCGAATACAGGCCCATGAACAGCGCGATCGGGATCGTCGCCATCACGGTGAAGGTGCCCCATGGCGAGCCGGTCAGCGCCTTGACGACGATCAGCGCCAGCACCGCGAGGATGATGACCATGATCATGAAGGTGCCGAAGAGGGCAATGACGCCCGGGATTTCGCCCATCTCGGATTTGATCAGGTCGCCCAGCGAGCGGCCGTCGCGGCGCATCGACATGAACAGGACGATGAAGTCCTGCACCGCGCCGGCGAAGACCACGCCCGCGAGGATCCACATCATGCCCGGCAGGTAACCCATCTGCGCGGCCAGGACCGGTCCCACGAGCGGTCCTGCGCCCGCGATAGCGGCAAAATGGTGGCCGAACAGCACGTACTTGTTGGTCGGGACGTAGTCGAGGCCGTCGTTGTACTTGTAGGCGGGGGTCTGGCGGCCCGGATCGAGGCCCATCACCTTCGTGGCGATATACAGGCTGTAGAAGCGGTAGGCGATGAGATAGACACAGACTGCGGCGGCGACCACCCACACGGCATTGATCGACTCGCCACGGCGCAGGGCGACGTAGGCAAGCGCGAAAGCGCCGAGAAGTGAGAGCGCCGCCCAGCCGAGCTTGTTTCCGAGGCTTTTCATTGGTGACTCCTTAGGTTTTTATAATGAGGCACGGCGCGTCCGCCAGCCGTGTCCGCTACCGCGACGACGAGGGAAACACCGGCCCGTATTTTGTACGTATCTTGCACTATTATTTAAAAGGCAAGCGCATGATTCTACCCCAGGGGTGATGCCAGATTGCCTACGTAGAAACACGTAGTGAGCGGCGCAGAAGTGTATCCATATGGAAACATTTTGTGTTGCTTTTAATCAAAGGGTCGACTAAGATGATCCGACTAAACCACCCAGAAGAAGCCGATGGCTGTACCGGACCTGAACCCATTTCCGCCTGTGTGCCTGTATCCCGTTGCCAACCGGCAGAACGCGTGGGTGGCACTGGCCGTCGAGCCCGCGACCGGCTCCTTGACGGCGGAGATGCTGGCAGCGCTCTTCGGTACGGCCGACCTGCTGGCCGCCATCGCGCCGCTCGATTGCGTGCTGCGCCTGGCCGATCCAGGGCTGCCCGGTCAGAACCTGCTGGCGCTGCTGCCGCCGCATCGCGTGGTGCTGGCGGTCGACGCCGCCGCGCTGGCAAAGGAGGGCGCGCAGCACGCCGTCGCCACCCTGCATGAGCGCGGCTACCGCCTGATGATCGACGGGACGCCGTCCCCGGGCGTAGCGCGTCCCGCCGCCATGTGCGCCGTCGCGCTCGACTGCAGCGACGGCGCACCGCTTCCCGGCAGCCTGCTGCCCGCGTCCGGTCCGCACCTGGCGCGCCGGGTCGACACCGCATTCCGCTTCGACGAATGCGCAAAAGCCGGCTTCGACTGGTTCAGCGGCGCCTATCCGCTGGACGCGCCGGAAGGGCAGGACCAGGACGGACCCTCGCGCCGGCGCCTGCTGGGCCTGCTCGCACTGCTGGCCCGCGACGCCGATTCGCGCGAGCTCGAACTCCTGCTCAAGCAGGACCCGGTGCTGTCCTTCCACCTGCTGAAACTGGTGAACTCGGCGGCCTTCGCCCTCAACACCCCGATCACAAGCCACGTCCAGGCCATCGCCGTCCTCGGGCGGCGCCAGCTGCAGCGCTGGCTGCAGTTGCTGCTGTACGCAGGCGCCGCCGCCGACGGCCTGCCGAACCTGCTGCTGCCGCTGGCGGCGCTGCGCGCGGGCCAGCTGGAGATGCTGTGCAAGGCCGAAGGCGGCGAGCGCGACGACCAGGACCTGGCCTTCATGACCGGCGCGTTTTCGCTGCTCGAGCGGCTGCTCGGCATGCCGATGCGTGACATCGTCGGCGACCTGCGGCTGCCGCCGCACGTCGAGGCCGCGCTGCTGTACCGCACGGGCCGGCTTGGCGAACGGCTGCGCATGATCGAGGGCTGCGCCGATGGCGCCGCGCTGGCCGCGGCCGGCATCGACCGCCATGCCTGGTGGGGAAGCCTGCTGCACGCGCATCACTGGGCGATCCAGGTGGCACGCAATGTCTAGCGCGCTGCTGGTGCCCGAACGCGACTTCCTCGGCTGCAGCGCCGCGCTGAGCGAGGCCGTGATGCGCCTGCGCGGCACGCTGCTGGCCGATGAACTGGGCCGTATCGCGCGCACGCTGCTGGCCAGCCCGGAAGGACGTTTCCTGCCGGCCGACCCCCTGGAACCGGCGCCCGAACCATGCGTCGCGCCCGACGGCATGCTGGTGCACGAGATCCACCTCGACGGCAGCTACTACGGCTGCTATCGGGTGGGCGGACGTCCCGGCTACGACGCCGGCGACCGGCGCCACCTGGCCGCGCTGGCCGCGCTCACCGGCACGCTGCTGCAGGTGCATTCGCTGGCGCAGCGTGCGACCCACGCCTACGCCCAGCTCGAAGGCCAGCTGGCGCACCAGTCGCAGATCCTCGACCAGATCCACGAATCGGTCCTCACGCTCGACCTGATGGGCTACATCACGAGCTGGAACGGCGGCGCCGAACGCCTGTTCGGCTATTCGACGCTGGAAGCGGTGGGGCGCCACATCCTGTTCCTGTATGCGGACGAGGAAGAGGACGATCGACTCCCGGACGCCTTTGCCGACGGCGGCGGGCGCCTGATGGAGGTACGGCGCCGCAAGAAGTCGGGGGAAATCTTCTGGGCCAGCCTGTCGCTCACGCCGCTGCGCGACCTCGACGGGCGCCCAATCGGGCTGATCGCCTACCTCACCGACATCACCGAACGCAAACGTGCCGAAGAACGGCTGCACCACCTGGCCTATTACAACGAGCTGACCGGCCTGCCGAACCGCACCTTGTTCACCCGGCTGGTGGACCAGGCGCTGATGGTCGCGCAGCGCAACGACGCCGCCGGCTGCGTCCTGTTCCTCGACCTGAACCGTTTTAAACTGGTCAACGATACCCTTGGGCGGGGCGTCGGCGACGAGCTGCTGCGCCAGGTCGCGGCCCGCTTCAAGGGCACCCTGCGCGAGGAAGACGTGGTCGCCCACCTGTCCGGCGACGAGTTCGCCGTCGGGCTGTTCGACATCCGCCAGCACTTCGAGGCCACCACGGTGGCGCAGAAACTGCAGGCCGCCCTCGACGCGCCCTTCCTGATCGACGGCCACGACCTGCGCGTGGGCGCCAGCGTCGGCATCAGCGTCTACCCGCAGGACGGCGTCGATGCCGACACTCTGCTGCGGATGGCCGACATCGCGATGGCGCGCGCCAAGGAAGGGGAGGCGGACCCGGACCACAGCGTCGCCTTCTACAGCCTCGACATGAACCAGGGCATGCACGAGCGCATGCGCATCGAATCCGGCCTGCGCCACGCGCTCGGCCATGGCGAGCTGCTGCTGTACTACCAGCCGAAGTTTGAAATTGGCAGCGACCAGATCGTCGGTGCCGAGGCCTTGGTGCGCTGGGCGCATCCGGAGCGCGGGCTGGTGCCGCCGGGCGAATTCATCCCGCTGGCCGAGACCACGGGCCTGATCGTGCAGCTCGGCGAGTGGGTGCTGGAACAGGCCTGCGCCCAGGCCGCCATCTGGCAGCGTGCCGGCCTGCCGCCGCTGCGCCTGGCCGTGAACGTCTCGGCGCGCGAATTCACGCCCTCGCTGCCGGCGCGGGTCGCCGCCACGCTGGCGCGCTACGGGCTCGATCCATGCTGGCTGGAACTCGAGATCACCGAGAGCACGCTGATGCACGACATCGACCGCGTGATCGGCATCATGGACAGCATCAACGCGCTCGGCGTGGCGCTGTCGCTGGACGACTTCGGCACCGGCTACTCGAGCCTGTCGTACCTGAAGCGCTTCCCGATCCACACCCTGAAGATCGACCGCTCTTTCACGACCGGCATCCCGGTCGACGCCAGCGACTGCGCGATCGCCAGCACCATCATCAGCATTGGCCGCCAGCTCGGGCACCGGGTGATTGCGGAAGGTGTGGAAACGCTCGACCAGCTCGCTTTTCTCCGCGACGCGGGCTGCGACGAAGTGCAGGGCTACCTGTACGCGGCGCCGCTGCCGGCGGCACGCTTCGAGCAGGGATTGCGGGAAAACTGGTTGCTGGTGTAGCGGGGCTGCGGGCCGGGGCGCACCGGATTCCCTGCCGCCCGCAGAGTGATTTATGTATAATGCCGGTTCTTCACAGGAAGCGTGGCCGAGTGGTTGAAGGCAGCAGTCTTGAAAACTGCCGACGGGGGAACCCGTTCGTGAGTTCGAATCTCACCGCTTCCGCCAGGATTCATGAAAAGCCCCACACGAGGGGGCTTAATGAGATGGTCACCCTCCACCCTACAAGTTACTAGACTTGTGGGGTGTGTTCATTTTGGACGGAGGCCATCATGCAAGACGTTACGCTCATCGGCATCGACCTTGGCAAACATAGCTTTCATGTGCACGGCCAGAACCGCCAAGGCAAAGC
>JBBWZO010000260.1:0-7224 GCA_039649125.1 Massilia sp.
AGGCGGAGGCAAAGCGAAGGCAAAGCGAAGGCAAAGCCTGATTTGGCTCCCTGCGGGAGCATGGCGGGTGGGATTCGCCCACGTCCCGCGGGCCCGCCGCGCCCTGCAGGGCGACGGCTTTCGAATCCCACGCGCAAGGCCCGCAGGGCCTTGCTCCTCTCCGCCAGCAAACAAAAAGGGCTCCCGTTCGGGAGCCCTTTTCATTTACTGGCGGAGAGGGTGGGATTCGAACCCACGGTACGGTCACCCGTACGCCTGATTTCGAGTCAGGTACATTCGACCACTCTGCCACCTCTCCTGGTAACCGGTCGCTGTATTCGCGAGAGGCCGCATTATAGCGAGACTTCTCTATTTGTGGCAAGGAAAAACATGCCGGCCTTCCACCCTCCCTTCTTTCATGCCGCAACCGGGCGTATATATACAGTGAAGGCTTCGCTTACCACTCACCTGACGAGGCATCGACATGTACACGAGAACATTGATTGCCGGCTGGGCAGACATGGATTTCAATGCGCACATGCGCAATACCGCTTACCTGGACAAGTCCGCCGATGTGCGCATGATGTATTTCGCGGACAACGGCTTTCCGATGTCCGAATTCGTCAGGCTGAAACTGGGCCCGGTCGTGATGCGCGATGAGCTCGAGTATTTCCGCGAGTGCCGGCTGCTCGACGCGATTACGGTCACGCTCGGCATTGCCGGGCTGTCGGAGGATGGCAGCCGCATGATGCTCAGGAACGAGTTCTTCCGGGAGGGCGTCTTGTGCGCGCGGGTGACGTCGACGGCGGGGTGGTTCGATCTGGCGGCGCGCAAGCTGGTCGTGCCGCCGGAGAACCTGGCGGAGCCGTTAAGGGCGCTGGTGCGGACGGGGGATTTCAGGGTGTTGGCGGGGAGTGTGAGAGGATGAGGGTTTTGACTGGGCCCTGGCGACCAAGGCAAAGGCAAAGGCAAAGGCAGGTCAAAGGCAAAGACTGATTTGGCTCCCTGCGGGAGCGAGGGAGGATGGGATTCGCCCACATTCTGCGGGCCGCCCTCGCGCAAGCATGCGCGAGGCTTCGAATCCCACGCGGGAGCCCCTCAGGGGCTCCCTCCTCTCCGCCAGCAAATGAAAAAGGCTCCCGAGGGAGCCTTTTTCATTTACTGGCGGAGAGGGTGGGATTCGAACCCACGGTACGGTCACCCGTACGCCTGATTTCGAGTCAGGTACATTCGACCACTCTGCCACCTCTCCTGGTAACCGGTCGCTGCATTCGCGAGAGGCCACATTATAGCAGCCAGCCGCGAAAACGGAAGAGCTATTTATGCTGCCGGCGACAAACGCTCCAGGCCGCCCATGTAGGGACGCAGCACTTCCGGGATGATCACGCTGCCGTCGGCCTCCTGGAAGTTCTCCAGCACCGCCACCAGCGTGCGGCCCACGGCCAGGCCGGAGCCGTTCAGGGTGTGCAGCAGTTCCGGCTTGTTCTGGGCGTTGCGGAAGCGCGCGCCCATGCGGCGGGCCTGGAAGGCTTCGCAGTTCGACAGCGACGAGATCTCGCGGTAGGTGTCCTGCGCGGGCAGCCAGACTTCGAGGTCGTAGGTCATGGCGGCGCTGAAGCCCATGTCGCCGGTGCACAGCTGCATCACGCGGTAAGGAAGACCCAGCGACTGCAGGATGAATTCGGCGTGGCCGACCATTTCCTCGAGCGCCGCGTACGACTGCTCCGGATGCACGACCTGCACCATCTCCACCTTGTCGAACTGGTGCTGGCGGATCATGCCGCGCGTGTCGCGGCCATAGCTGCCCGCTTCCGAACGGAAGCACGGGGTGTGCGCCGTCATCTTCAGCGGCAGCGTGTTCAGCGGCACGATCTCGTCGCGCACGACGTTGGTCAGCGACACTTCCGAGGTCGGGATCAGGTAGAAGGTCTCGCCCTCGCCTTCCACGCCGCCCTTCTTCACCGAGAACAGGTCGGCTTCGAACTTCGGCAGCTGGCCGGTGCCGCGCAGCGAGTCGGCATTGACCATGTAGGGGGTGTAGCACTCCGTGTAGCCGTGCTTTTCGGTATGGGTGTCGAGCATGTATTGGGCCAGCGCGCGGTGCAGGCGCGCGATGCCGCCGCGCATGACCGAGAAGCGCGAACCGGTCAGCTTGGTGGCGGTATCGAAGTCCAGGCCCAGCTTTTCGCCGATGTCCACATGGTCCTTGACGGCGAAGTCGAAGTTGGGGGGCGTGCCGAACTTGCGCACTTCGACGTTGCCGGTTTCGTCGTTGCCGACCGGGACCGATTCGTGCGGCAGGTTCGGGATCGCCGCCATGAACTCGGCCATCTTGCGCTGGACTTCGCCCAGGGCCACTTCGTTGGCCTTCAGTTCGTCGCCCAGGCCGGCCACCTCCGCCATCACGCCGGCCGTGTCCTCGCCCTTGCCTTTCAGGATGCCGATCTGCTTCGACAGCGAATTGCGCTTGCCCTGCAGCTCTTCGGTGCGGGTCTGGATCGCCTTGCGCTCGGCTTCGAGCGCGTTGAAGCCAGCCACGTCGAGCTGGAACTTGCGCGCGGCCAGGCGCGCGGCGACGTTGTCGATGTCTTTGCGGAGGAGTTGGATGTCTATCATTATGGGGTTATGGCCAGCAGTATGTCGAAACCGCAATTGTACCAAGGGGGCGGCTGGTTCCGGGAGATTGCCGCCGCCCGCCCTACTGCCGTAGAGCGTCAAACAAAGCCCTCAGGGGCTTCGAGGACGGGGTCCTCGAAGCGCGGCGCGTCGTCGAAGACAGTACGCTAGTACGGCGAGACGATGCAACGCCGCCATGGGGGATTTGTTTGGCGCTCATTGGCCGCCAGCGTCCTCGTCGAGCTGCCGCAGAAAAGCCAGCTTCTCGGCGATCCTGGACTCCACCCCGCGCGGCACAGGCTGGTACCAGCCGGGTTCCGGCATGCCCTCGGGCAGGTAGGTTTCGCCGGCCGCATAGGCATGCGGCTCGTCGTGAGCGTAGCGGTATTCGTGGCCGTAGCCGAGTTCCTTCATGAGCTTGGTCGGCGCATTGCGCAAGTGCACCGGCACTTCCCGCGACTTGTCCTTGCGGACAAACGCCATGGCCGCGTTGAAGGCGTTGTAGCCGGCATTGCTCTTCGCCGCGATCGCCAGATAGACGACGGCCTGCCCCAGCGCCAGCTCGCCCTCCGGGGAGCCGAGGCGTTCGTAGGTGGTCGCGGCGTCGTTGGCGATCTGCATCGCGCGCGGGTCGGCCAGGCCGATGTCTTCCCAGGCCATGCGCACGATGCGGCGCGACAGGTATTTGGCGTCGGCGCCACCATCGAGCATGCGGCACAGCCAGTACAGGGCAGCGTCCGGATGCGAGCCGCGCACGGATTTGTGCAGGGCCGAGATCTGGTCGTAGAAATTGTCGCCGCCCTTGTCGAAGCGGCGCGAGTTCAGCGTCAGCGCGTTGTCGACGAACTCGCCCGTGATGGTCGTCACGCCCGAGGTCTCGGCCGAGGTCTTGGTCTGCTCCAGCAGGTTCAGGAAGCGGCGCGCGTCGCCGTCGGCATAGCCGATCAGCGTGGAAACCGCTACTTCGTCGAACTTCAGGTGGGCGAGTACGCGTTCCTGAGCGCGTTTGAGGAGCTGGCGCATCTCGTCGTCGGTGAGCGCCTTCAGCACGTACACCTGCGAGCGCGACAGCAGCGCCGAGTTGACCTCGAAGGAAGGGTTCTCGGTGGTCGCGCCGATCAGCGTGACGAGCCCGGACTCCACGAAGGGCAGCAGCGCATCCTGCTGGGCCTTGTTGAAGCGGTGGATCTCGTCGATGAACAGGATGGTGTGCTTGCCGCGCGCCAGGTATTGCTCGGCCTGCTCGACCGCGCCGCGGATGTCCTTCACGCCGGACAGCACGGCCGAGAGCGCGATGAATTCGCAATCGAAGGCATGGGCCGTCAGGCGTGCGAGCGTGGTCTTGCCCACGCCGGGCGGGCCCCACAGGATCATCGAATGCGGTTTGCCGGATTTGAAGACGAGGTTCAGGGGCTTGCCCGGCCCGAGCAGATGGCTCTGGCCGATGACCTCGTCGATCGTGCGCGGGCGCAGCGCCTCGGCCAGCGGCGCGGCGGGTTCGTTCCTGAAAAGGTCATCCACGGCGGCCTCCGGTGGCGCGCGGCGGTGTCATGGGACGTGGGAGCTTGTTGTACATGTGGCTAGTGTAGCCGAAGCGCGCCCCGGCGGTGGGCGCGAGCGCCTGCGCCGCCGGCGTGCACAGTTGACGCAGTCGCAGGCGCACTCTCCACCATTGCAACGGACGGCGGCGCGGCGGCCCGATCAGGGCTTGCCGACGTAGAGCACGATCTTGCCGACCGCGCGCCCGCTTTCGCTGAGCGCGTGCGCCGCCACAATGTCGTCCAGCGCGAATTCGGCGCCGACGATCGGCCGCAACGTGCCGCCGTCGACCATCGCGGCCAGGCGCTCCAGCACGGGGGCGTTCGGCCCGATGAAGACAAAAGCACCGCGCGCCCCGCTGGCTGCCGCGCGTGCCTCCTCGGGCGGGCTGATGACCGAGACCTGGATGCCGCCGGGTTTCAGCAGGGACCAGGACGCTTCCTGCACTTCGCCGCCGAGCGTGTCGAAGACGGCGTCGACCGGCTCGACCGCGTCCGCGACCCTGCTCGTGGTGTAGTCGACCACCTGGTCCGCCCCCAGCGATTCGACCAGCGCCAGGTTGCGGCTTGAAGTGGTCGCGATCACGGTGGCCCCCGCCGCCTTGGCGATCTGGATCGCCAGCGAGCCGACTCCGCCGGAACCGGCGTGCACCAGCACGCGCTGGCCAGGGCCGACCCTGGCCGCATCGTGCAGGACTTCCCAGGCGGTGATGCCGGCCAGCGGCAGCGAGGCCGCCTCGACGTGCGAAATCGTGCGCGGCTTGCGCGCGCACTCGACGGCGCGGATGGCGACGAACTCGGCATAGGTGCCGTTGCGCGCCAGGTCCGGGCGCGAAAACACCGCGTCGCCGACCTGCCATTGCGTGACCGCGGCCCCTACCCGCTCGACGACGCCCGAGACGTCCCAGCCGAGCGTAAGCGGCAGCGGGTGCGGGATCATCTGTGCCAGGTAGCCGGCGCGCACTTTCCAGTCGACCGGATTGATGGAGGCGGCCACGACCCGCACGAGCACCTCGTCAGGTGCGATCTCGGGGACCGGGATGTCGTCGATGGAGAGGACCTCGCGTCCTCCGTACTGATGGATGCGTACCGCCTTCATGGGAACTCCTTGCCTTGTCGATGCACGCCATTCTACGGGGGACGCGCCGCAAGCGGCGCGGCGCTGGGGCCGCAGCGGCCGCCTTCGCTTCCTCGCCCTTGCCGCCGATAATGGCCGCAGTGTGTTAGCTTGCGGGTTCATGGCTGACAGATACCAACTCGATACGGATCCAATCCCAATGAACAAACCCGGATGCCTGGCCGTCGCCGTGACGTGCATGCTGGCTGCGACGATGTCATTGCCGGCGGGGGCGATACCGCCGCCACCGCCTCCGCCCTGCATTCCCGCCAGCCCGGCCGTGACGGTCGAAGCGCTGGCGGGCGTCCTTGCCGGCAAGGGCGAATCCCGGCAGCAGGAATGTGCGGCGAAGGACCTGGCTGCTCGTGGCGCCGCGGGTGTCCCGGTTGCGGTACGCCTGCTGGGCGTGCGCGACAGCAACACCGTGATGCTGGCGCTGATGGCATTGGCCGATATGGGCCCGCATGCGCAAGCCGCGTTGCCAGCCTTGATGGAGCGGATCAGGAAGGCAACCGCCGCCGGAGACAAGTATTTGTACGATGCCGTGGCCGCGATCGGCCCGGGAGCCCGGCCCGCAATTCCCCTGCTGATCACCAAGTCCCGCGACCCCAGGCAGCGCTACCTGGCGCTGCGCGCGCTGGGGCGATTGGGAAAACATGACGCGAGCCGCGTGGTGCCCTACCTGGAGTCGATGCTGCAAGGCCGGCAGCACGAAGAAACGGTGCTCGATGCATTGTCGGATATCGGCAAGGATGCACGGGCCGCGCTGCCCGCAACGCTGGTCTCGCTCGAGCAGGCAAAGGCGGCCGGCGACCACATGCATGGCGCGTCGGCGGTCAATGCGCTGCTCGCCATCGGCGAGCCGGGCGAAAGTATTCCGGTCCTTACAGGCTTGCTCCATGATCCCGTGCTGGCCAACGATGCCGTCCTGGGCCTGGCCCGGCTCGGCCCGGCGGCGGCGAGCGCGGTACCGGCGCTGATCGCGAAGCTCGCCAGCAGCCGGTACGATTCCTCCCTGCCCGATAACATTGCCTCGGCGCTGGCCACGATCGCGCCCGGTTCGCCCGCGGTCCAGCGCCAGCTGCTGGTCGAGTCGACGCAGTACCAGAACGAGATGGCAGCGATTGCGCTCGCCGCGATCTCCCCTCTGCCGCCCGATTTCGCGCCGGCGCTGGCGGCAGTACTGGCACGCAAGCCAGGTGATTATTTTTTGGGCAAGGCGCTCGAAAACACACGCCGGGTGAAATAGAACCGTCGTGCCAGGCAGGATGGGCGCGGTAGCCGCCAGTCCGGATATAGGCCAAGCGGATGCTATAGTAGTTGACACCGACAACACGTCCGCGCCCCTCTCCGGGGCGCGGACCCCACTTTGCGAGCCCAGAACGTGACCCAACCGACCGCGCCCGAAAACGCCCTCCCTCTCGACATGACCATCTTCGGTGGCATGGGCGACCTCGCCATGCGCAAGCTGCTGCCGGCCCTGTACATGGCTTACCTGCACGGCAACCTGCCGCCTTCCACCCGCATCCTGTCGACCGGACGCCAGCCGTTCGCGCGCGAAGCCTATCTCGCCCACGTGGACGAGCATTCGCGCTCCTTCATCGCCGCGGAGAATTTCAACGACAAGACCTGGGACGGCTTCCTGCAGCTGCTCGAGTATGTCGTGCTCGACGTGCAGGCCGCACCCGACTTTTCAAACCTGGCCGCCGCCTCGCGCCCGGGCGCCGAGCGCGTGTTCTACCTGGCCACCGCGCCCTCCCTGTTCACCCTGATCTGCGAGAAGCTGGCCGACGCCGGCCTGGTCGACGCCAATGCCCGCGTGGTGCTGGAAAAGCCGCTGGGGCGCGACCTGGCCTCGGCGAAGGAGATCAACGAGGCGGTCGGGCGCTACTTTTCAGAATCGCAGATCTACCGGATCGACCATTACCTCGGCAAGGAGACCGTGCAGAACCTGATGGTGCTGCGCTTCGGGAA